>JBGQKQ010000046.1:0-17674 GCA_041499655.1 Gammaproteobacteria bacterium | reverse complement strand
GTGAAATTGCTGAACATGGCGCCGAGCTTGACGCGCTCCGAGTAGGCTTCGATCTCGGCAGATTCCTTCAGGACTTGCTCGACTTTCTCGATCATCGCAGGCTGCATGTTGAGGTTCAACGGCAGATTGTCGATGGACGCGACATAGCCCCTGCGGTGCACTTCCAGATGGCCCAGGACCGCGTCGGTAAACTGGCCGATCATCATCGCCTTGAACGATCCGGCAACGGCAACGAAGATCAGCACGCTGACGATGCCCAAGGTGATGAGGGTGGAGGTCAGCAGCGTGCGCCTGCCGAAGCGGGCCAGGTTCCGGGCGGCCATTTTCAGGATGTTAAGCATGAGCAGCCGCCTTTCCCGGGGACGGGTTGATCTTCCCGTCTTCGAGTGTGAAGGTCACTTCGGCTTCACCCATGATCTTCGGATCGTGCGTCGAGAAGACGAAGGTCGTGCCCAGCTCGTCGCGCATCTTCTTCATCAGCTCGATGACGCGGTAAGCGGTGTCGTGGTCGAGGTTGGCGGTCGGCTCGTCCGCGAGCACCAGCTGCGCATCGGTCGCGAGCGCGCGGGCGACCGCGACACGCTGCTTCTGCCCGCCGGAGATCTGGTCGGGCCGCTTGTTCGCCTGAGCGGACATCCCCACCGCGTCCAGCAGCCGCAGGATCTGTTTGCGGCGCTTCTCTTCCGGCCAGCTCTGCACCATGATGAGCGGATACTCGATGTTCTCGTACACGGTGAGCACCGGGATCAGGTTGAAATCCTGGAAGACGAATCCTACGTGCCGTCCGCGGAAATCAGCTGCGCCGCGCCGATCGAGCGAGCCGACGTCGGTGTCGAGGACGGTCAGCCGTCCACCCGTCGGATGATCGAGACAGCCGATCATGTTGAGCAGCGTGCTCTTGCCGCTTCCCGATGGGCCGACGAAGGCGACGAACGATCTCGCATCGATCGCGAAGTCGACGCCTTTCACCGCCGGCACTTCGACTTCGCCGCTGCGATAAGTCTTGAACAAGCCTTCGGCTCGGATCAGGGCCATGGTTGCCGCTCAGAATAGAAGGCGCGCCGGTTCGCGGCTTGATCTGGGTCAAACGGTCGACATCCGGAGTTCATTTAACGTACCAAGTTGGCCTAGACTGGCGCTAGGAAACCACTAGAGCTAATAAGTTTTTGGAGGCACAGAAACGCATGAGTGAACCTACCGCGCCTGCCGAGCTCGACCGCTGGAACCGGCGCTTCTCCGCGGAAGAGTATGTATTCGGCACCGAGCCGAACGCGTTTCTCGCCGCGCAAAAGCCGCTGCTTGCCCGGGGCATGCGCGCGCTTTGCGTCGCCGACGGCGAAGGCCGCAACAGCGTATGGCTCGCCACGCAGGGACTGGAGGTCACGGCCTTCGACTTCTCGCCCCTCGGGCTCGCGAAGGCGACAAAGCTGGCCGAGCGATCCGGAGCAAAGGTGACCTACCGCCTGGCCGACGTCGACGGGTGGGACTGGGACGCGGTGCCCTACGATGTGGTCGTCGCGATCTTCGTGCAGTTCACCCCGCCTGCACCGCGCGCGCGGATGTTCCAGGGGATGGTCCGCGCGCTGAAGCCGGGCGGCGTGCTCATCCTGCAGGGATACGGACCCGAACAGCTCCGCTATGGAACCGGCGGACCGAAGCAATTGGAAAACCTGTACACCGAGGCCTTGCTGCGCGAGAGCTTCGCCTCGCTCGAGATCCTGCACCTTGCTGCGCACGAAAGCGTGGTGCACGAAGGCGCGGGGCACGACGGCATGGCCGCGCTGATCGACCTCGTCGCGCGCAAACCGACGCGGAACTTGCGTTAGATCAAAACGCCGGTCGGCTTCCGCGCCGAGAATCGGATTATTCGAAGCATGTGACGGAGACCGACATGACGACCGAACCGCTGGTCCGCATTTTCGCCGGGGCATTCGTGCTCGCCTCGCTCGCACTGGGCGTGGAAGCGAGCCCGATTTTCGTGAGCAAGCATTTCCTGTGGTTCACTTTGTTCGTCGGGGCGAATCTGTTCCAGAGCGGCTTCACCGGGATCTGCCCGCTCGCGTCGATCCTCCATCGGTTCGGCGTAAAGGACGCGGTCGCTCCCGGCAGAACGTGAGAACCCTTCTCGCCGTCGTATCGGCGCTTCTGCTCGCCGCCTGCCGACAGGGCGAGGCGCCGCGCGCGCCCGAGCGCGCCGCGAGCGTCAAGACGGCCGCCGTCGAGATGCGCGAGGTCGGGCTGACGTACTCCGCCGAAGCGGTGATCGAGGCGGTGCGGCAATCCACCGTCGCAGCGCAGGTCTCGGGGCGGATCGTCGATCTGCGCTTCGACGTCGGCGACTACGTGAAGAAGGGCGAGATCATCGTGCGCATCGACGAGCGCGCCGCGACGCAGGCCCTCGAAGCGAGCGAGGCGCAGGTACGCCAGGCCGAGGCCGAGTTGCGCAATGCGCGCGTGCAGTACGAGCGTTCCAAGCAGCTGGTCACCCAGAAATTTCTCAGCGAGGCGGCGCTCGACAAGGCCGAGTCGGACTACAAGGCGGCGCAGGCGCGCCTGACCGCGCTTCTCGCAGGCGCGAGCCAGGCCGCGACCGAGCGCGGCTTCGCCACTATCGCCGCTCCGTACAGCGGCGTGGTGTCGGCGCGCCACGTCGAGCTGGGCGAGATGGCGGTGCCGGGCAAGCCGCTCATGACCGGGTTCGATCCCGCCACGCTGCGCGTCACGGCGACTGTCCCGCAAGCACAGATCGGCGCGATCCAGGCGAGCGGCAAGGCGCGGGTCGAAATCCCCTCGATCGGCCGGTGGATCGAGGCGAGGCGCGTGACGATCGTGCCCGCGGCCGATCCGCGCACGCATACGACGCAGGTGCGGCTCGAGCTGCCGCCGGACGTGCGCGGCGTCTATCCCGGCATCTACGCGCGGGCACACTTCATCGTCGGGCGCGAGCCGCGGCTGCTGATGCCGCGTGCGGCGGTCGTCCAGCGCAGCGAGGTCATCGCCGCCTACGTGCTGGGGGAAGACGGCTCCCTGCAGCTGCGCCAGATCCGCCTCGGCACCGCGTCCGACGAAAGCTCGGTCGAAGTGCTGGCGGGACTCCGGCCCGGCGAGCGCGTCGCGCTCGAGCCGCTGAAAGCGGCGTCGGAAGCCGGGCCGCGCGCGGCCAACTGAGGGCCTGGCCGCATGGGCATCTCGGGCCGCATCGCGCGGTTCTTCCAGGACTCGCAGCTCACGCCGCTGATCGCGCTGGTCGCGCTCCTGCTCGGCCTGTTCGCGGTGGCGGTGACGCCCCGCGAGGAGGAGCCGCAGATCAACGTCACCATGGCGAACGTCTTCGTGCCCTTCCCCGGAGCCTCGGCCCGCGACGTCGAGGCGCTCGTCGCCACGCCCGCCGAGCAGGTGCTCGCGCAGATGAGCGGCATCGAGCACGTATTCTCGGTATCGCGTCCCGGCATGGCGGTGCTCACGGTGCAGTTCAAGGTGGGCGTGCCGCGCATCGATGCGCTGGTGCGCCTCTACGACACGATCAACTCCAACCGCGACTGGGTGTCGCCCGAGCTGGGCATCCTCGATCCCATCATCAAACCCAAGGGCATCGATGACGTGCCCGTGGTCACGCTCACCCTGTGGAGCGAGGACCGCGGGCGCGGCGCGTTCGAGCTGGAGCGGGTCGCTCACGCCGCCGAAATCGAGTTCAAGCGCGTCCCGGGCACGCGCGAGGTCCAGACTCTGGGCGGCCCCAGGCGCGCGGTACGCGTGCTGCTCGATGCCGACCGGCTGAACGCCTATGAGGTCTCGGCGCTCGACGTGCGCAACGCGCTGCAACTCGCCAACATCGCCCTGCCCACCGGGAAGCTCGTGCGCGAGAATCGCGAGATCGTGGTCGAGACCGGCAACTATCTCGAATCGGCCGCAGACCTGAAGGAGCTGGTGGTAGGAGCATTCGACCGGCGTCAGGTATTTCTCGCCGACGTGGCCGAGGTGATCGACGGCCCCGAGCAGCCGGTGCGCTACGTCTGGACGGGCTTCGGCCCGTCGGCGGCGAAGAAGGGCCCGCACTCCGGCGCGGAGCAACCGGCGGTGACGTTGCAGATCACCAAGAAGCCGGGCGAGAACGCCGTGGGCGTCGCCGAGCGCGTGCTCGCGCGCATGGCAGAGCTTCGCGGCACCGTGATCCCTGACGACGTGCGCATCACCGTCACGCGCAACTACGGCGCGAGCGCCGACGAAAAAGCGCAGCAGCTCATCCACAAGCTCGTCTTCGCCACCCTGTCAGTCGTCGTGCTGGTGTTCGCCACGCTCGGCTGGCGCGAGGCGCTGATCGTCGGAATGGCGGTGCTGCTCACGCTCGCCACCACGCTGTTCGCTTCCTGGGCTTGGGGCTTCACGCTGAACCGCGTCTCGCTCTTCGCGCTGATCTTCTCGATCGGCATCCTGGTGGACGACGCCATCGTCGTGGTCGAGAACATCCACCGGCGCATGTCGCTCGACTCCGGCCCCCTGACGGGCGTGATCCCCGACGCGGTCGACGAGGTCGGAGGGCCGACCATTCTCGCGACCCTGACGGTGATCGCGGCTCTCCTGCCCATGGCCTTCGTCTCCGGCCTCATGGGCCCGTACATGAGCCCGATCCCGATCAACGCGAGCATGGGGATGATCATTTCGCTCGCGATCGCGTTCACCGTCACCCCCTGGCTCGCACTCAGGCTGCTGCGCCGCAAGGCGCACGCCGGGAGCGAGCCTGCCGGGAAGCTCGAACGCTTTTTCCGGCGCGTGCTCGGGCCCTTCGTCGGCGCGCCTGCCGCCGCGCGCAACCGCATGAGGCTCCTCTACGCGATCGCCGCGCTCATCCTGCTGTCGGTCTCGCTCGCCGCGGTGAAGCTGGTCGTCCTGAAGATGCTCCCCTTCGACAACAAGTCGGAGTTCCAGGTCGTGGTCGACATGCCGGCGGGGGCGCCGGTCGAGGCGACCGCAGGCGCACTGCACGACATGGGCGCTTATCTGGCGAGCGTCCCCGAGGTGACCGACTACCAGGCCTACGCGGGCTTGAGCTCGCCGATCAGCTTCAACGGCCTGGTGCGCCAGTATTACCTGCGCACCGCCTCCGAGACCGGGGACCTCCAGGTCAACCTCGTCGGCAAGAAGGAGCGCTCGCGCAAGAGCCATGAAATCGCACAGGCCGTTCGGCCGAAGCTCGAAGAGATCGCTCGCCGCTGGAACGCACGAGTGAAGGTGGTGGAGGTGCCGCCCGGGCCGCCGGTGCTCTCGCCCATCGTCGCCGAGGTCTACGGGCCGGACGAACCCGGGCGTATCCGCGTTGCCAAGCGCGTGCGCGAAGCGCTCGCCGCGACTCCGGACGTCGTCGGCATCGACGACAGCGTGGAGGACGCCGCGCCGCGCCTGCTGCTGAGAGTCGATCAGGGCAAGGCCGCCCTGCTGGGCGTGACGCGCCGCGACGTGGTCGAGACCATGCGCGTGGGGCTTTCCGGCGCCGACGTGACGCCGCTGCACGACGGAACATCGAAGTACGAAGTGCCGGTGCGTCTCGCGCTGCCGGCCGAGCGGCAGGGGGAGCTCGAGGAGTTCCTCAAGCTCGCGGTGCGCACGCCCTCGGGTGCGCTCGTGCCGCTCTCGGAAGTGGTCCGTCTCGCGCGCAACGACCGCGACCGGCCGCTCTACCACAAGGATCTGCTCCCGGTCGTGTACGTCATCGGCGACCAGGCGGGCCGGGTCGACAGCCCGCTCTACGGCATGTTCGCGGCGCGCGGACGGGTCGCAGGCGCCGCTCGGGAGGAAGGCGGCGGGCTTGGCGAATACTTCGTGCGCCAGCCCTCCGATCCTTACCGGCAATTCGCGATAAAGTGGGACGGCGAGTGGCAGGTGACCTACGAAACCTTCCGCGACATGGGCCTCGCCTACGGCGTCGGGCTGATCCTGATCTATCTCCTGGTCGTCGCGCAGTTCCGCTCCTATATCACTCCGCTCGTGATCATGGCGCCGATCCCGCTCACCGTTATCGGCGTGATGCCCGGCCACGCGCTGCTCGGCGCCAATTTCACCGCGACCTCGATGATCGGCATGATCGCGCTCGCGGGCATCATCGTCCGGAACTCCATCCTGCTCGTCGACTTCATCAACCTCAAGATCGAGGAAGGCGTGCCCTTCAGCGAGGCGGTGGTGCAGTCTGCGATCGCCCGCGCCAAGCCGATCGCGCTTACCGCGCTCGCCGCGATGCTTGGCGCCGCGTTCATTCTCGACGACCCCATCTTCAACGGGCTTGCGATCGCGCTCATCTTCGGGATCTTCGTCTCGACCGCCCTCACCCTCGTCGTGATCCCGGTGCTCTACTACACCGCCAATCGGCGGCGCTTCGAGACACCGGCGCAGGAAGGGGGCGAGCCGGTCTAGCGGCCGGGCGCCCCGATTCAGCCGTACGCGGCGCTGAGGCGTCCGATGAAGTCCTGCATCCGCTCTTCGGGCAAGTCGTCGATGCCCGCCGCCCCGCGCCGGCCGCCCCCGGAGGGGAATTCCCGGCAGAAGGCGTCGGCACTCGTCTCGCTCGCCTCCGGGACGCGCAGGCTCACGATGTAGCCGCCCTTCGACTTGGGTGCGAGCACCGCGTAGGCCCGGCGCGGGTCGATGTGGGCGAGATGGTTCGCGAACACGCCGAGCACGCGCCGGCTCGACGGACGGTCCGGAAGCAGGTACGCGACAGCGCGCTCGCCCGACCAGTGCGGCGATACGCTCATGGCCGCCCTGAGATCCGCGTGCATCGCTCCCCGCAGGCGCCCGAAGATTCTTTCCCCGGCCGCGAACTCCAGCGGGTCCTCGTATTTCGCCAGCAACCCGTACAGCCGCTTGGGATGCATCAGCAAGTCGGACTCGCTCCCGCCGTAGGCGTTGTAGTTGAGGCTTCGCCCGAGCTCGCGCAGCTTTTCGAGCTCTGCTGCGCCGAGGGCGAGCGAGCCGCCGAGGCGGAGCGCGACCTCGTCCAGGTTGTCGCCGAAGGCCCCGACCACGGCCCAGGCGCGGAAGCGCCCCCCGAGGTAGCGGTCGACGAGCACGCTGGTACAGCTGTCGCGCGAGGCGTCGAGCACGGCCTCGAGGCGCGGGTACGCGGGCACCTCGCCCGCGAAATGATGATCGAAGTAGCGGACGCGCGCGCCGCGCTGGAGAATCGCGAGCAGCGCCGCCCGGTTGCGCTCGAGCGATATGTCGAGAACGGTCACGACGTCGCCCGGCCCGGCCCGGACGCGATCGAGCAGGGCGATGTCCCGCTTCGGACCGGTGACCAGCTGCGAGTCGGCCGGCTCGGCGAGCCGAAGCTGACGCAGCGAGCACAGTCCGTCCGCGTCGCCGTTGAAGACGTCTATGTTAGCCATGGCTTGCGAGCCTCCGGATCGCTTCGTCCAGCCCGGCTTCGCCCCGCTCGGTGTCGATCAGCGCGGCGTGCGCCAGCTCGTCGTCGCCGAGCGGCTCCTCGGCGGCGAGTTGCCTCTCAAGGACGGACATGCCGGCTTCGGACGCATCGCTCACCGCCGCCTCTCTTCGCGCGACGCGGCCGCGAAGCGTCGCCTCGGAGGCCCGGCACGACGCGATCAGGAACGACGCTCCGAGGTCCCGGGCGAGCGCGCGGAATTCGTCGCGCTCCGCGCGCCGCAGGAAAGCGGCGTCGACGATCACGCCATATCCGGATTCGACGATCTCGCGCGCCACCTGCACCAGCCTCCCGTAGGTCAGGCGCGTGCCCTCCGGCGCGTAGATCCCGCCGAAGGCCGGAGCGTGCGTTCGCGCCCCGGCGGCCAGGCCGTGCAGGCGCTTGCGCTCGACATCCGACCGCACCCGCACCGCGCCGAGGCTCTCGGACATCTTCTGCGCCATGGTCGTCTTGCCGGAACCCGAGAGTCCATGCATCACGACGAGCGCGCGGCGCCCGGACGCCGCGAGCGACCCGGCCAGGGCGAGGTATTCCCCGGACTCGCGCTGCGCCCTGCCCTGCGCAGCGTGGGCCGCGCCGGACTGCCGCGAGCGTATGCAGGCGATCTTCGCCCTCACCACGGCGCGATAGACGAGGTAGTAGCGCAGCACCCGCACGCCCGCGTAATCCCCCGTGGTCTCGAGATAGGCGTTCAGGAACCGCCAGGCAGCCGCGGCCAGCCCGTGCTCGAGCAGATCCATCGCGAGGAAGGCGACCTCGTTCATCACGTCGATCCAGCGAAGCTCCGGATCGAATTCGATGCAATCGAACGGCACGGGCCGCCCCTCGAGGAACGCGATATTGCCGAGGTGCAGGTCGCCGTGGCACTCGCGCACGAATCCGCCGCGCTTGCGTGCCGCGAACACCTCGCTCAGCCGAGCGCCCTTGGCGAGCGTCCAGGCGCGCAGCTCGGCGAGCGCCCGTTTTTCTCCGGCACCGGCGACGAGCCCGCTCAGCTGCTCGAAATTCGCCAGCGCCGGCGCGGCGACGCGCTCGGGAGATCCATATTCCGCCTCGTGCGCCACCGGGATCCTCGCGTGAAACGCGGCGACGGCGGCGGCGATCGCCTCGGCCTGGGCGGCATGCAACTCGCCGCGCCGGGCCATGGCGTCGGCGAGGGCCTCCTGCGGAAAGCGCCGCATCCTGAGCGCGTACTCGACCGGCTTGCCGGGCCCGTCCACGCGCAGCCCGCCGGCGCTCCCGGCGATCGGCACGACCGCGAGATAGAGCCCGGGGGCGGTGCGGCGGTTGAGACGCAACTCCTCCTCGCAGTAGAAGCGGCGCGCTTCGAGCGCGCTGAAATCCAGGAAGCCGAGGGCGACGGGCTTCTTGACCTTGTACGCGTAGTCGCCGGCGAGGAAAACCCAGGAGATATGGGTTTCGATCAGCTCGACGTGGTCGGCGGGATGCGGATAGCACGCCGGCTCGCGCAGTGCCGCGAGCAAACGCTCCGATCCGCCCGGTGCGGACATCGCAGGGCTTCCTTCATTCGAGAGGACAGGGACAGGATAGCCCACACGGCCCGGACCTCCCGCCGGACTCAGACGGGATCGAACACGGGAATCTTCCTCGCGAGGGCCATCTCCTCCACCACGTCGGGCGTGCCGTAGGTGATGAAGCTCTCGGGCAGGGGCGAACCCCAGTAGACGCCCGTACCGCGCTCGTCCTCGTTCCAGGTCACGACCTCCCAGTCGGGAGCGAACACCAGGTAGCTGCCGGAGTAGATCTCGACGCGATTTCCGCCCGGCTCGTAGGAGTAGAGGTAGAAGCCCTGCGAATTGTTGTGCTTCGACGGGCCGGCCTCGATGAACACGCCGTTCTCCGCGAGGATGTCCGCCGCGCGCAGCACGTCCTCGCGGTTGTCCACCCACAGCGAGATGTGGTGCAGCCGGCCGTGCCCGCCCTTGGCGTCGGCGACGTAAGCCACTTGGTGATGCACGGGCGAAGGGCTGAGCCACGATCCCAGCTCGGTTTTTCCGTGGTCGAAGAGCACCTGCTCGCGCAATGCGAATCCCAGCACCTCCTGCGCGAACTTGCGGTTCGCGCCGACGTCGTGTGCGAGCAGCGCGAGGTGGTCGAGGCGCCTGACGTCCACGCCGCGCGCCGTGTACTTCATCGGCAGGTTCTTGAGTGTCGAGCGCAGGTGCGCCGGCGCGACGTATTTCTCCTCCTCGTAGTAGACGTCCATGTGATGGCCGTCGGGATCGCGGAAGCGGAATGCCGCGCCGCGCCCGAACTCCGCCTCGTGCCAGCGGTCACCCATGCCCGCCTTCTGGATCGCGGCCACCCGGCGCTCGAGCGCCTCGGGGCTCGCCGTGCGCCACGAAATGAACCCGATGCCGGGTTTGTCCGACTCGGTGAGCTTCAGCGTGCTCGACGCGTAATCGCCGTAGCCGCGTAAGTAAAGGGATTTGCCCGCGACGTGCGCGACCTCCATCCCCAGGAGCGTCTCGAAAAACCAGCGCGTGCGCTCGATCTTCGGAGTCAGCAACTCGATCCTGCCCAGATGGGCGACGTCCTGGATTCGTTCGGTCATGGCGGCATCCCTCGCAAAATTGAGCGCGCCGTTTCGCGGCACGTCGTCCCGAACGTACCGTGCCCGGCTGCCCGGCATTTGACCTGGATCAAAGGACCGCATCGCGTTTGCATCCCTGTGAATTTGAAGGCCAACTTCGCCGGGCGTAGACTGGCGAGCCAGACAGCACGGTGGAGTTGACCCGAACCTCGCAGTGATGACATCAATGGAGACTCCTGACATCCTGAAGCGCACGGTAAAGGTCCTGGCGTTCGACCAGTACGGGACCATCGTCGATATGCAGAAGGGACTTACCGAGGCCGTCATCCCTTTCCTGAAACGGAAGGGCTGGGGCGGCGAGCCCGACAGCTTCGTCACCTGGTGGCGTCGCACGCACTTCGAGAACTCGATGATCGACGCGCTGTGCGATCGCGGCCATACGCCGTACCGGCAGGTCGGACATCGCGCTGTCTCCTACGTCATGGACCGCTGCGGCATTACCTACACCCAGGACGAGATACGGTCGCTCGTCAGCGAGATCGAGAAGCTGAAGCCGTTTTCCGATGTTGTCGCGGCGCTCGGAAGGCTCCGGTCCAGGGGATACAAGCTGGCGATCCTGTCGAACGGCGACCGCGACATGCTGAAGGCCGCCGGGCCGCACATCGGCTTTCCGTTCGATCACGTCATTTCGGTGCAGGAAGCCGGCTATTTCAAGCCGCACTGGAAGACCTACGCGAAGGCCGAGGAGATCATCGGCGAGGATCGCTCCAGCATCCTGTTTGTCGCCAATCACGCCTTCGACTGCATCGGTGCGAAATCCTACGGCATGCGGACGGCGTTCATCGACCGGCGCAAGCGGCCATTCGGGGAAACGCCGCATCAACCCGATCTCATCGTGGCCGATTTCTCCGAGTTAGCTGCCGCGCTGGCTTGAGCGGCATGCTGAACCAGGCCGACGAAGCCTTGTTCCCGACCGTGAGCCGCTGGCTCGCGGAATTCGAGAAGGCGCTCACCGCGGGCGATGCTTCCCTCGGAGAATTGTTCCTGCCCGATTCGCACTGGCGCGATCTCCTCGCCTTCACCTGGCGAGTGCAGACCGTCAGCGGCGCCGCGAAGATCCTCGCTGCGCTGAGGCAGGCCGGCGCAGGCGCGACCGGCTTCGAGATCGATCGTGGGCGCACGCCGCCGCGCCGCGTCACGCGCGCCGGGACGAGCGTCATCGAGGCGATCTTTCGGTTCGAAACGACCTGCGGGCGGGGGATCGGCGTGGTGCGGCTGATCCCGGAGAGCGCGCGGGCCTGGACGCTGCTCACCGCGCTCGATGAGCTCAAGGGCTTCGAGGAAAGCGCCGGAAGCCGCAGGCCGCGAGGCGAAGCGTATTCCCGGGACTTCCGCGGACCGAACTGGCTCGACAAAAGGAAAGCCGCGGCCGCCTGCGAAAACCGGGACCCGGCGGTGCTGGTGGTGGGCGGCGGCCACGCCGGCCTTTCCATCGCCGCGCGCCTGAAAGCATTGAATGTCGATGCGCTCATCGTCGATCGCGAAAACCGTGTCGGAGACAACTGGCGCAACCGCTATCACGCGCTGACGCTGCACAACCAGGTCCACGTGAACCACCTTCCGTACATGCCGTTCCCGGCCAACTGGCCGGCCTACGTTCCCAAGGACAAGCTGGCGGGCTGGTTCGAGGCTTACGCCGAAAGCGTGGAACTCGATTTCTGGACCGGCACCGAGTTTTCCGGCGGCGGCTACGACGAGGGAACACAACGCTGGACGGTCGTCCTGCGCCGGGCGGGAGGCACGCGCACCCTGCATCCGCGGCACATCGTCATGGCGACCGGCGTCAGCGGAATCCCGAACGTGCCGGATATTCCGGGCCTCGCCAATTTCCGCGGACGCGTCATCCATTCCCATGAGTACGGCGACGCCGCGGAGTGGAAGGGGCGCGGCGTTCTGGTCATCGGCACGGGCAACAGCGGCCACGACATCGCGCAGGACCTGCACTCGAACGGCGCCGAGGTCACGCTGGTTCAGCGCAGCCCGACCCTGATTCTCAACATCGAGCCGAGCGCGCAGCTCCCGTACGCCTTGTACGGCGAGGGGATCCCCCTGGAGGACTGCGACCTGATTACATCGTCGATGCCGCTGGCACTGACGAAGGAATCCCACCGAGCGATGGCCGAGCAGTCGAGAAAGCTGGACAAGCCGCTGCTGGACGACCTGACCCGCGCCGGCTTCAGGATCGATACCGAGGACGAGACCGGGTGGCAGTTCAAGTACTGGCAGCGCGGCGGAGGCTACTACTTCAATGTCGGGTGCTCGAACCTGATCGCCGAGCGCAAGATCCGCCTGGTGCAGCTGTCGGACATCGACGGATTCGTGGCGGCAGGAGCACGCGTGCGCGGCGGCGAGACAATCCGCGCGGACCTGATCGTGCTCGCGACCGGCTACCTGGGCCTGGAACACCTCGTCCGCAAGCTGTTCGGCGACGGCATCGCCGGGCGCGTCGGCCCGGTGTGGGGCATCGACGAGGAACAACAGGAGCTGCGCAACATGTGGACGCCCACCGGCCAGCCCGGCCTGTGGTTCATCGGCGGCAGCTTCGCGCAGTGCCGCATCTACTCGAAGGTCCTGGCGCTCCGGATGAAGGCCGATGAGGAAAGCCTGATCCCCGAGTAGTGGCGTTTCGGGCAATATCCGCGGAGTTCCGGCAAGGACGCAGCAGCAGGTGGCGCGGATACTGGCGAGACTGACGGCGCCCAGCGCCGTCGCTCTCATCATCCACCACCAGCGAAAGGAACTTGCAGCATGGACAGCGTCGAACATTCTCACTCTCACTCCACTGACCACTCACTCCAGGGAAAGACTTACCAGGGCAGCTGCTTCTGCGGCGCGGTCCAGTTCACGGTCAGCGGCGAGCCGGCCGTGATGGGCTATTGCCACTGTGATTCGTGCCGGACCTGGTCGGCCGGGCCGGTCAACGCCTTTACGCTATGGAAGCCCGAAGGCGTGAAGATCACGCGCGGAGCGGACAACATCGGCACCTACAACAAGACGCCGAAGAGCTATCGCAAATGGTGCAAGACCTGCGGAGGCCACCTTTACACCGAGCATCCGCTCTGGGGACTCATCGACGTGTACGCGGCGGTCATTCCGGGATTCCCGTACCAGGCCGGCGTCCACGTGAACTACCAGGAGACCAAGCTGCGGATGAAGGACGGTTTGCCGAAGTTCAAGGATATCCCGAAGGAGATGGGCGGCTCGGGCGACACCGTGGCGGAGTAGGGTACGGCTCAGCGATTGGCCCCGGAACCGTCCCGCCCGAGGTACAGCGAAAGGCCGCTCGAGACCGCTGCGAATCCCCAGAAGAGGAAGAACCCGATCGAGTACACGGCGGTACGCGACAGCTCCAGCGGCTGGCCGAAGAAGGTCAGCTCGCCGGGGTCGAACAGCGCAAAGAACACGGTTTCCGCCGCCGCGGCTACGAGAAACGACGGCCAGAGTATCCAGATCGCGCGTTGCATCACGGCATGAGCTCCGCCCGCGGTTCGCGGCCGTTCCACGAGCCCGTCAGGCGCCACAGCGAGCCCGCGTCCTCGAGCACGAGCAGCCGCGGCTCTCCCGGAGCCGGGACGAAGCGCCCTTCGTAGGCCGACCCCGACGCGTGCAGCACCACGTTCTGGTCCCTGCCCGAGCGGGTCGGATGGATCAGGAGCAGGCGCAGCTCCGGGACGGGGCCGTTCGTTCCGCGCAGGGCGAGGCGCACGCTCCCGCCCCGGATCGTCGCCGTCGCCGAGATGCCCAGCTCGCGCGCCCGCGCTTCGCGCCGCAATACCTGGTTCACCGCGAGGCCCTGCTTGTAGTAGTCATCAGCGACCAGGCCGTCGTCCGTGGCGAGCGCGATCCCCAGCGTGACGAACCCGGCGACGACCACGATCGCGGGTCCCGACATCAGGATCCACGGCCAGGGCTCCCTGGTCCAGGGCCGCGCGGCGGGATAAGTCCGGTCGTCGCGCATCGGCCTATCTCACCAGGAACACGGAGCGCTCGCGCACGGCCACGCCCGAATCTCCGACCGCGCCGACGTCGAACTCGACGCGGTGCGAGCCCGGCCGCGCCTCCCCGGCCGCGATGCGCAGCCTCACCGGAACCATCTTGGTTCCCGCGCCCTCGACCGCGAAGAAGGACTCGCCCGCGACCTGGAGCGTCGGCAGGCCCGCAGCCTGGACGTGAAACAGGCGCGGCGACTCGCTCGCGTTCATGATCTGCAGCCGGTAGACGTTCTCCACCATGCCCTCGACCTCGCGCGAAAGGCTCCCCCGGTCGCGGATCACGTCGACCTTCAGGGGTACGCGCAGCCACAGTGCCGCCGCCGCGCCGGACGTGATCGTCGCGAGTATCGCCGTATACACGATCACGCGCGGCCGCAGCACGCGCCGCAATACCTGCGCGAGCTTCCACCGGTTGCGCAGCGCGTTTTCCGTCGAATAGCGGATCAGGCCGGGCAGATAGCCCATTTTCTTCATCACCTGGTTGCAACCGTCTATGCACGCGGCGCAGCCGATGCACTCGTATTGCAGGCCTTTGCGGATGTCGATCCCGGTCGGGCAGACCTGGACGCAGATGCCGCAGTCGATGCAATCTCCCAGGCCCGCCGCCTTGTGATCGACCGAGCGCGAGCGCCCGCCGCGCGGCTCGCCGCGGGCGCGGTCATAGGTGATCACCAGGGTGTCCGAGTCGAACATCGCGCTCTGGAAGCGCGCGTAGGGGCACATGTACATGCATACCTGCTCACGCATCCAGCCGGCGTTGCCGTAGGTGGCGAAGCCGTAGAACAGGACCCAGAAGGTCTCCCAGGGCCCGAGGGCGAGTGCCGCCGCCTCGAGCGCCAGCTCGCGGACCGGCGTGAAGTAGCCCACGAAAGTGAAGCCGGTCCACAGCGACAGCGCGATCCAGATCCCGTGCTTGGCCGCCTTGAGGCCCAGCTTCTCCAGGGTGAGCGGGGCGCCGTCGCGCTTCATCCGGCGCTGGCGATCGCCCTCGATCCTGCGCTCGATCCACATGAAGATCTCGGTGTACACCGTCTGCGGGCAGGCGTAGCCGCACCACAGGCGCCCGGCCACCGCGGTGAAGAGAACAGCGACAGCGCCGAAATCACCAGGAGCAGCGTGAGGTAGATGAAGTCCTGCGGCCACAGCACCAGGCCGAAGACGTAGAACTTTCGGGCGCCGAGATCGAACAGCACCGCCTGGCGCCCATTCCAGCCGAGCCACGGCGTCCCGTAGAACACGATCTGCGTCGCGAGCACCAGGGCGACGCGCCAGCGCGCGAACCCGCCGCTCACCGCCCGCGGGTAGATTTTCTGGCGGACCTCGTAGAGCGGTTCCTCGACCGCGTCGCGGCGCGGAAGAACCTCGACGTTCTTCAGGGTGTCGTTCACTGCCGTCCTCGAACTCCCCGCGCCGCAGGCGGCGCAGGCCTTACGCGAAACTCACCGGGCGGAGGCGCCCGCCGCCTTCGGATTCGACAGGCTGTATACATAGGCCGCGAGGATGTGCACCTTCGCCTCGCCGAGAGAGTCCTTGTGCGCCGGCATCACGCTCTGCCCCGGGCTGAGGGTATTGGTGCCGCGTCCCTTGGTGATCGTTTCGACGATGGCCGTTTCCGTGCTGCCGTAGATCCAGATGTTGTCGGTGAGGTTCGGGGCGCCCAGCGCCGTGTTCCCCCTGCCGTCGGCGCCGTGGCAGGCCGCGCAGATCGTCGTGAAAGTCTGCTTGCCGCGCGCCGCGCGCGCCGCGTCGTGCTTGGCGCCCGAAAGCGAGAGCACGTAGTTCGCCGCGTCCACCCCGCCCGCTTCGCCAAGCACGGGACCGAGCGCCGGCATCACACC
Source organism: Gammaproteobacteria bacterium (assembly GCA_041499655.1). Taxonomy (GTDB): domain Bacteria; phylum Pseudomonadota; class Gammaproteobacteria; order Burkholderiales; family SG8-39; genus VBDM01. The sequence goes on along the minus strand of JBGQKQ010000046.1, from coordinate 1,795 downwards.
GTTGCGGCCGTTCATGATGCTGGTCTTGATCGTCTCGGGCTCGCCGCCGTAGAGCCAGTCGCCGTCGGTGAGATTGGGGAAGCCCCGTCCGCCGGCGGCATCGGAGCCGTGGCACTGCGCGCAGTGATTGAGGAAGAGCTTCTGCCCGACCGCGCGGGCCTCGGGGTCCGCGGCGAGCTGCTTCAGGTCCTGCGAAGCGAACTTCCGGTAGAGCGGGCCATACAGGTCGTCGGCCTGCTTCATCTCGGCCTGGTACTCCCCCGCCGAGGTCCATTTGAAGGAGCCGGCAAAGCTCCCCAGGCCCGGATAGAGCAGGAGATAGACGAGGCCGAAGACGATGGTGATGTAAAAGAGCCAGATCCACCAGCGCGGCAGCGGGTTGTTATATTCGCCGAGATCCTCGTCCCATATATGGCCGGTCGTGTCGGATTCGCTCGACACGCGATGCGTGCTCATCGACTTCAGGAGCACCGCGCAGGCGAGGATGCCCGCGATGGTGATGATGCCGATGTACAGATCCCAGAAGCCGCTCGCGAAGTCGCTCATCGGCGATCCTCCCCGGGGAGGTCGGGCGTACCCCCGTCCTCCGCAAAAGGCAGCTGCGCGGCCTCCTCGAACCCGCGTCGCGCGCGGCCGCTGTAGGCCCAGATCACGATGCCCACGAAGCTGACGAAAGCCAGCACGGTCACGACGGATCGGAGGGTGTTGATGTCCACGGCTATCTCGCCTTGAGCGCGGTGCCCAGGCCCTGCAGGTAGGCGATCAGGGCGTCCTGCTCGGACTTGCCGGCGAGCTCCTTGCGGGCGCCGCCGATGTCCGCGTCGGTGTACGGATGCCCGAGGAAGCGCAGCACCTTGAGCTTGGCCTCGATGTCGTCCGCGCCGGCCGCAGTCTTCGCCAGCCAGGGATAGGCGGGCATGTTCGACTCCGGCACGACGTCGCGCGGATTGTCGAGGTGGATTCGATGCCACTCGTCGCTGTAGCGCCCGCCCACGCGGGCGAGGTCGGGACCGGTGCGCTTGCTGCCCCACTGGAACGGCCTGTCGTAGACGAACTCGCCGGCCACCGAGTAGTGCCCGTAACGCTCGGTCTCCGCGCGGAACGGGCGGATCATCTGCGAGTGGCAGTTGTAGCAGCCTTCGCGCACGTAGATATCGCGGCCGGCGAGCTGCAGTGGCGGATAGGGCTTGAGGCCGGCGACCGGCTCGGTGGTGGACCTCTGGAAGTAGAGCGGCACGATCTCGACCAGCCCCCCGACCGCGACGACCAGGATGATGAGCACGATGAGCAGCGCGCTGTTCTTCTCCAGGGTCTCGTGGCTGAAGTTCATGGCGGTCTAGGCGTGCACCGCGACGGGGATCGCCGCATTTTCCGGCTTGCCGGCGGCGATGGTCTTCCAGACGTTCCACGCCATGATCACCATGCCTGAGAAGTAGAGCAGGCCTCCGAGAAGGCGGATCGAGTAGAAGGGATAGGTCGCTTTCACGCTCTCGACGAAGGTATACGTGAGCGTGCCGTCCGGGCTCACCGCGCGCCACATCAGACCCTGCATCACGCCCGCGATCCACATCGCCGCGATGTACAGCACGATGCCGACCGTGGCAACCCAGAAATGCACGTTGATGAGCCGCACGCTCGCCATCTCGGCCCGGCCGAAGAGGCGGGGCACGAGGTAATAAATACTGCCGATGCTCACCAGGCCCACCCAGCCGAGCGCGCCGGAGTGCACGTGACCGATAGTCCAGTCGGTGTAGTGCGAGAGCGCGTTGACCGTCTTGATCGACATCATCGGGCC
>JBGQKQ010000045.1:0-17794 GCA_041499655.1 Gammaproteobacteria bacterium | reverse complement strand
GGCCTGCTGCCAGGGCTCGTACTGCTCCTTCTCCATCATGAAGCGCAGGTATTCCTTCGCCGCGTTCGGGTACTTGGTGTACTTGAAGATCATCTGGTTGAAGAACAGGTGCAGCTCGGTCGGCTTGCCCACCGGGCCGATCGGCAGGTTGGCGTGGCCGATGTCGGCCGCCATCGCCTTGATCTTCGGGTCCTGCGAGGTCTTCGCCGCGTAGTAGATCGAGATGCCGTTCTCGGTGACGCTGATCTGGTCGTCGAGGAACGCCTTGTTGTTGTTGGGGTCGAGCCAGGCGAGGGTCCCGGGAACGAAAGTCTGGTACAGCTCCTTGGAGTACTCGAGTGCCTGGATCGTCTGCGGGCTGTCGACGATCACGTTGTTCTTCTCGTCGACCAGCCTGCCGCCGAACGACCACAGCAGCCAGTGCGTCCAGGTGTTGCCGTCGCCGGTGGCGTTGCCGAGCGCGAAGCCGAGCGGATGATTCTTCGCTTTCAGCGCCTTGGCGAGCTTGAGAAAGCCCGCGGTGTCTTTCGGGAAGGTGTCGAATCCGGCTTCCTTCATCTGGCTGATGCGGTAGACGAAGGTGTTACCGGCGGCACCCAGCGGGATCCCGATCCAGCGCTTGCCGTCGGGCTGGAGATACTGGCGGCACACGTCGTACCAGCCGCCGTATTTCTTGCCGAGATAGTTTGCGAGGTCGGTGACGTCGAGCAGCTTCTCGGGATACAGGTTCGCGTCGTCGAAGGTCGAGAGGATGATGTCCGGCCCCGAGCCCACGTTCGCCGCCACCGCAGCCTTGGGACGCACGTCCTCCCAGCTCTCGCTGTCGACGCGCACTTCGACGCCGGTCATCTAGGTGAACGCAGCGGTGTTCTTCATCCACATGTCCTCGTCGCCCTGCACGAAGCGCTTCCAGCGCAGCACGCGCAGCTTCGCGCCCTTCTCCGGCTTCCACGCGCTCTGCGCCTCGGCGAGCAGCGGCACGCCGGCCGCAGCGCCGCCGGCGATGCCGGCCGACACTTTCAGGAAATCCCTGCGATTCATGTTGCTCATGGTCCCCTCCTTTGGGTGGATGTTTTAAGCGAGCCGGTTGCCGCTCGCCCGATCGAAAAGAAAAGTGTGCCGGGGCTTGAGGCGCACCGCCTCGCCCGGACGGAAAGCATGGCGCTCCCGCACCACGGCGGTGACGTCGACGCCGTCGACCTTGCAAAAGATCTGCGTGTCGGCGCCGGTAGGCTCCACCAGGACCACCTGCGCGGCGAGGCCGTCGCTGGCTAGGTCCAGATGCTCGGGGCGCACGCCGACCAGCACGTCGCGGCCGTTGCGCCGTTCCGGCAGGAAGTTCATCGCCGGAGAACCGATGAAGCCGGCGACGAACAGGTTGGCGGGATTGTCGTAGAGATCGAGCGGCGAGCCGGTCTGCTCGACCCGCCCGCCGTTCATCACGACGATCCTGTCGGCCATGGTCATGGCCTCGATCTGGTCGTGGGTGACGTAGACCGAGGTCGTCTTGAGACGCTGGTGCAGCGCCTTGATCTCGGTGCGCATCGCGACCCTGAGCTTCGCGTCGAGATTGGAAAGGGGCTCGTCGAACAGGAATACCTGCGGCTTCCTGACGATCGCGCGGCCCATCGCCACGCGCTGGCGCTGCCCGCCCGAGAGCTGGCGCGGGTAGCGCCCGAGGTATTCCTGCAGGCCGAGGATCAGCGCCGCTTCCTCGACGCGTACGCGCGTCTGCTCCCTGGATTCGCCGGCGAGCTTGAGGCTGAAGGCCATGTTGTCGTACACGCTCATGTGGGGATAGAGCGCGTAGTTCTGGAAAACCATGGCAATGTCGCGCTCCTTGGGCGCGACCCCGTTGACGATTTTCGAGCCGATCGAGATCGTGCCCGCGGAGATCTCCTCCAGCCCCGCGATCATGCGCAGGAGCGTCGACTTGCCGCAGCCCGAGGGGCCTACCAGGACGCAGAACTCGCCGTCCTCGACCACCACGTCGACGCCGTGCAGCACCTCGGTCGAGCCGAAGTTCTTGCGCACGCCTTTCAGGGTGACCGATGCCATGGGGAAGGATTCCAGGGAGGCGAGGGCAGGTTAGCCGCGCCGAATTCGCCGGTCAAGGGGAATCGAGCGCGTGTATCATGCGCCCGGGAGTGGGATGAAAAAGATACTGATCACCGGTGCGGCGGGAGACGTGGGCAGCCACCTGCGCCGCGAGCTCGCCGGGCGCTACGCCCTGCGGCTCTCCGACATCCGGCCCGTCGCTGACCTTGCTCCGGGCGAGGAATTCATACCGGGCGACTGCGCGAACCTGCGCGACATGCTGCGCGTGACGCAGGGCGTCGAGGCCATCGTGCATCTCGGCGGGTTCTCGGTGGAAGGCTCCTGGGATACGATCCTGCGCGCCAACATCATGGGCACCTACCAGGTGTTCGAGGCGGCGCGGCGCAACGGCGTGCGCCGCCTGGTGTTTGCGACCAGCAACCACGCGGTGGGTTTCTACGATCGCGACGAGACCATCGACCACCGCGTCTACCCCAGGCCCGACAGCCGCTACGGCGTGTCCAAGGTGTTCGGCGAGGCGCTCGGCAGCCTGTACGCCGACAAGTACGGGATGGAAGTGGTGTGCGTCAGGATCGGCAACGTCAACCCGCGGCCGATGGACAAGCGGCGGCTCTCGATCTGGCTGTCGCCGCGCGACCTCGCGCAGCTCGTCTCGATCGCGATCGACCGGCCGGGAATCCGCTTCGAGATAGTCTACGGCGTCTCGGCGAATCGCCGCAGCTGGTACGACAATGCAAACGCCGAGCGCCTGGGCTATGCGCCGCAGGACGACAGCGAGGCCTGGGCCGAGGAAATCCTGAACAACACCCTACCCGGTGCCGATCCGCGCACCGAGAAATTCCAGGGCGGGACTTTCGTGCTCGCCGAGGACGGCGGGGACCCGACGCGCGCCAAGGTGCTGGCGCAGAGTCCGGCGAAGAGGAAGGCTCCGAGGAAGAAGAGATGAGCGCACTCTCCGACAGATTTTCCGCCGACAAGGCGAGCTTCCCCGGCCCGGTGCTGGTGACCGGGGCGGGCGGCTGCATCGGCAGCTGGGTGCTCGCGCTGCTTGTTCGCGCGGGCGTATCGACTTGCGCCTTCGATCTTTCGGAGGACAAGCGCCGGCCGCGGCTGCTGCTCGCGGAAAAGGAGCTCGAAAAGATCTCCTGGCGCACCGGCGACATCTCCGACGACAAGACGGTGACGCGGGTTTTCGAGGCGGTCCGCCCCTGCGCGGTGATTCACCTGGCGGCCCTTCAAGTCCCCTTCTGTAAAGCGGATCCGGTCGCCGGCGCAAAGGTCAACGTGGTCGGCACGGTGAACGTGTTCGAGGCGGCGCGCCGTCTCGGCATCAAGCGGCTCGCCTACGCCAGCTCGATCGCCGCCTACGGCGCGATGGACGAAGGCCACGGCGCGATGCACACGCTGTACGGTGCGTACAAGCATTGCGACGAGCAGATCGCCCTGGTGTACTCGGGGGATTGGGGCGTGCACAGCGTCGGCATCCGCCCTGGCGTCGTCTACGGCGTGGGGCGCGACCAGGGGCTCACCTCCAAGACCACGGTTGCGATTCTCGCGGCCGCGGCGGGCAAGCCCTACGACGTGCCCTTCTCGGGCGGTGTGTCCTGGCTCTACACGGGCGAGGTGGCGAGCGCCTTCGTCCGCGCAGTTTCGCGCGAGCGCTCGGGCGCGCCGGTCTTCGACATGAACGGCGTCTACGCGCCGGTGGAGGAGGGTGTGCGCATCCTTAAGGGGCTTGCGCCTTCCGCTGCGATCACGGTTTCGGGGAACGCGCTCGCCTTCCCCATGCACCTGCCCGACGAGCCGCTGCGCGCCTTTCTGGGCGACTACGGCAGCGCGACCCTTGCCGAAGGCATACGCGAGACTTACGAGACGTTTCGGGACCTGATCGGGCGCGGCGGAATGAGCATGGACTGAGCCGCCCGGAAAGGCCTGCAATTCCACGAGGATTTTATTTTCCACCACTTCCACCAGAAGAGGAGAGGCCCATGCAATTTGTGAAACGCAGCACTCTGGCAATAGGCTTTGGGGCCGTCCTGGCGGTTTCGCTCGCGCACGCAAGGGAATTCCGCGCGGCGGACATCCAGCCGGACGACTATCCGACGGTGCTCGCAGTGCGCTACATGAGCGACATCATCAAGCAGAAGACCGGCGGCAAGGACTCGATCAAAGTGTATTCGGGCGGTGCGCTGGGCGGCGAGAAGGACACGCTCGAGCAAGCCAAGATCGGCGCGCTCGACCTGATCCGCGTCAACGTCGCGCCCATGAATAACATCTGCCCCGAGACCATGGTGCCGACCATGCCCTTCCTGTTCCGTTCCAAGGAGCACATGCGGAAGGTGCTCGACGGCCCGGTCGGCGATCAGATCCTCGCGTCCTGCGAAAAGCAGGGCTATGTCGGCCTCGCCTTCTACGATAGCGGCTCGCGCTCGCTCTACACCGTGAAAAAACCGGTCAGGACCCTGGCCGACATGAAGGGCCTGAAGATCCGCGTGCAGCAGTCCGACCTGTGGGTGTCGCTGCTGCAGGCGATGGGCGCGAACGCCACGCCCATGCCCTACGGCGAGGTCTATACCGGTCTGAAGACCGGCGTGGTGGACGGTGCGGAAAACAACTGGCCCTCCTACGATACCTCGCACCATTACGAGGTGGCCAAGTTCTACTCGATGACCGAGCACTCCATGGCCCCGGAAATGCTGATGATCTCCAAGCGCAGCTGGGACGCGCTCTCGCCCGACGAGCAGAAGATCTTCCGCCAGGCGGCGAAGGAATCGGTTCCCTACATGAGAAAGCTCTGGGACGCCAAGGAGGCCGCCTCGCGCGCCATCGTCGTGAAGGCCGGCTCGCAGATCGTCAAAGTGGACAAGGCGCCGTTCCAGCGGGCGATGAAGCCGGTATACGACAAGTTCATCACCGACGCCAAACTCAAGGACATGGTCAAGCGAGTGCAGGACACGAAGTAATGCGCCCCGCCCTCTTCCGCCCGGGCGGGAGAGGGATCATGTCTTACCGGAGCCCGCCATGCTGACGCGCATTTGCGCCGCGATCGCCAAACTCTGCTTGATGCTCGCGGTGGCCGGCCTCGTCGCCATCGTCGCGGCGGTGATCACCCAGGTATTCGGCCGCTACGTCCTCAACGACACGCCGACCTGGGCCGAGGCGCTTGCCATGCTGCTGGTGCTCTACGTCACCATGCTCGGCGCGGCGGTCGGCGTGCGCGATGCCGGCCACATCGGCATGGAATCGCTGCTGGTGCTGGTGCCCGAGCAGGTGCGCCTGAAAATGGAACTGGTGATCCACGTCTTCGTGGCCGTTTTCGGCGCGATGATGGCCTGGAACGGCGGCCTGCTCGCCTGGTCGGTGCACGACTACCTCGTGCCGACCCTGGGCATCTCCGAAGCGCTCAATTATGTGCCGATGACGCTCGCCGGCGCGCTGATCTTCCTGTTCTCGGTCGAGCACATCATCGCGCAGCTGCGCGGCGAGGAAGTGATACCGGCATGGCACTGACCCTACTCGCCGTTTCGTTCGCCGTCTTCCTGCTCCTCGGCGTTCCAGTGGCCTTCGCCATCGGCCTGTCGGCCGTCTGCACGATCCTGTACGAGGGCCTGCCGCTCGCGGTGGTGTTCCAGCAGATGCGGTCCGGGATGAACGTTTTTTCCTTCCTCGCTATCCCCTTCTTCATCTTCGCCGGCGAGCTGATGCTCTACGGCGGCATCGCCGACCGCATCGTCGCCTTCGCCAAGAGCCTGGTCGGTCACATCCGCGGCGGCCTGGGCATGTCCAATGTGGTCGCCTGCACGCTCTTCGGCGGCATTTCCGGGTCGGCGGTGGCCGACGTCTCGGCGATGGGCGCGGTGATGATTCCGATGATGAAAAAGGAAGGCTACGACGCCGACTACGCGGTAAACGTCACCACCCACGCGGCGCTGGTCGGCGTGCTGATGCCGACCAGCCACAACATGATCATCTATTCGCTCGCCGCGGGCGGCAAGGTCTCGGTCGCCGCGCTGATCCTGGCCGGCGTGGTGCCGGCGATCATCCTCACCGTGTGCAATCTCGCCGCGGCGTATCTTGTGGCGATCAAGCGCGGCTATCCCGCGGGCACGTTTCCCGGATGGCACGCGGCCGGGCTCGCGTTCGCTTCGGCGCTGCCAGGACTGTTCGTGGTGGTAATCATCGTCGCCGGCATCCTGTCGGGAGCGTTCACGGCGACCGAATCGGCCTCCATCGCCGTGCTCTACGCCCTCGTCCTCACCACCATCGCCTACCGCAGCCTGAGCTGGGAGAATTTCCTCAAGGCCGCGGCCAAGGCGGTCAAGACCACCGGCGTGGTGCTGCTGCTGATCGGGATCTCGGCGACTTTCGGCTACCTCATCAGCCTGTACGAAGTCGCCGACTTGACCGGCAGGGCGCTCGCCGGCATCTCGACCGACCCCTGGGTGATATTTCTGATGGTGAACGTGCTGCTGTTCCTGCTCGGCACCTTTCTGGACATGGCGCCGACCATTCTGATCTGCACGCCCATCTTCCTGCCGATCTGCCAGCACTATGGTATGAGCCCGGTGCAGTTCGGTATGGTGATGCTGATCAACTGCGCGCTGGGCCTGAACACGCCGCCGGTGGGCACGACGCAGTTCGTCGGCTGTGCCATCGGCGGAGTGTCGATCGGCTATGTCATGAAGACCATCTGGCCGTTCTACGGTGCGCTCATCGCGGCGTTGATGCTGGTAACCTATGTGCCCGCGTTCTCCCTGGCCTTGCCCAACCTGTTTCTGAAGTGAAGACAATGCGGACCGAAACCCGGTGTGAAAGCGGACTGACGTGGCCGACACGGCGCTGATCGTCGGCGCCGGGAGCGGCCTCTCCGCTTCGCTCGCTCGCCTCTTCGCCGCCGAAGGCATGCGCGTGGGGCTCGCTGCGCGCAACACCGCGAAGCTCTCTTCCCTGGTGAAAGACACGAACGCGCTCGAGATTGCCTGCGACGCTTCGGTCCCGGCGCAGGTCGAGGCGATGTTCGGCTCGGTCGAGGCGAAGTGGGGCGCTCCCGATCTCGTCGTCTACAACGCCGGCTACCGGACGCGCGGGCCGCTGGTGTCGCTCGATCCGAAGGAAGTCGAACGCACCATCGCGATCACCGCGTACGGCGGATTTCTCGTCGGACAGGCGGCGGCGAAGTGCATGCTGCCGCGGGGAACCGGCGCGATCTTCTTCACCGGAGCGTCGGCGAGCGTGAAGGGCTACGCCGAATCGGCGCCTTTCGCGATGGGGAAATTCGCGCTGCGCGGCCTGGCGCAGAGCATGGCGCGCGAGCTCGCGCCCAAGGGCATCCACGTGGCGCACTTCGTCATCGATGGCGGCATCGCCCAGGGTCCAGGAGATGCCCGCGCGAAGGAGCGCGGCGCCGACGGGATGCTGCTGCCCGACGAGATCGCGAGAAATTACCTGCACGTCTATCGCCAGCATCGCAGCGCCTGGACCTGGGAGGTCGGGCTGCGGCCCTGGGCCGAGCGATTCTGAGAGGTCTAAGGGCGCGCGAGCACGATGGTGCAGGTGCGGTCTCCGAGCGCGCCCTTGAGGACGAAACGCTCACCGTCGAGACGGCCTTGGAAGAAAACCGGGTGGGGCTTGCCGACGTAGCGTACCGAGGATCCGATTCCGTTTCCGGAGAGCACCAGGCTGCCGTCCTCCCCCGGCCGGCCTTTCGCCTGGTTGTAGCCGGGTTGCCCGGGAGACCCTCTCGTGATGACGAACTCGCCGTTGCTCACCGTCAGCTTCCAGTTCGTCACCTGGGGTGGAAATTCTTCGAACGCGTCACACGAGCGGGTCACCGTCCAGGCACCGTCGTAGCGCGACCCCGCGGCCGCCGGTTTTTCCTGGGCGGGCCTGGCCGAGCCCCACAGCAAGCTCGGAAGAAAGGTGCTGCGCGGCGCTTCCTGCGCGGGTGCCGCGGGCTTCGGCTGCGGGTCCGGTTCCCTGCGCGCGACGGCGGGCGGAGCTTCCTCGACGCGCCGGGGTTTTTCCGAAGCGGGCTGCGTCTTGGCAACCCGCGCTTCGGAACCGGCTTTCGCCCTGGCCTTCGCTTCCGCTTCGGCCTTCCTTTCGGCCTCGACCTTGGCTCTCGTTTCCGCCTCGACCCTGGTCCTGATCTCCGCCTCGAGCTTGGCTTTCGCCTCTGCCGCTCGCTCCGCTTCGAGCTGCCGCCTCGCCTCCGCCGCGGCCGCAGCCTCGGTCTTTGCGCGGCGCTTCGCCTCGTCGGCTTCGGTGCGCGCCTTGGCGAGTTGCGCTTGCACGCCGGCATCTTGCGGCGCGACGGGAACCGATGCCGCACGCCAGATTGCGAAGCCCGCACCCGCCGCGACAAGAAGGGCTGCCGCACCGATCATCCATCCCCAGGGCCGGGCGGGGGAGGCCGGTTCCGCGGCGGGTCGCGGAGCGGGACCTTGCTTCGGGCGAGGCGAACCGCTCAGCTCCACCGCGGCTGCAGGCCGCAGCACCTCGACGATGATGGTTTCTTCCGATACCGCGGCGGCCGCGGGAGCGTCGTGCGCGGCCAGGACGGCCGCGCGGAACGCCTCGGCCGACTGGAAACGGTCCTCGGGTTTTTTCGAGAGCGCTCTTGCGATGACCGGGTCGTAGCGCTCCCAGCCCTTGCCCGGGTCGGCGAGCGACGCGCGCAACGGCTCGGTGTGGCAGGTCGCGTACGAGACCTGCTCGGTGGTGCCGACGAAGGGCTTGGCGCCGGTGATGAGCTGGTAAAACACGACGCCCGCCGCGAACAGGTCGGCGCGGTGGTCGATCTGCGCCGCCGCGTACTGCTCCGGAGCCATGTAACCGGGCGAGCCCATCATCATGCCGGTCTGCGTGAGCTCCGAGGCCTCGATGCGGGCAATGCCGAAATCGGCAACTTTCACCTTTCCGGTCCTCATCACGATGACGTTCCCGGGCTTGATGTCCCGGTGCCACACGCGGCGCTCGTGCGCGTGCGCAAGCGCTTCCAGAAGCTGGGACATGACGCTCACGGCGTCGCGCTCGGCGAAGCGCGTGCCCCGCCCGATGTATTCCCGGAGCGAATTGCCCTCGACGTATTCCATGGCGATATAGGCGACCGAGGCGTCCTCGCCGTAGTCGTAGACCGCGACGATGCCCGGGTGGGCGAGCTTGCCCGCGGCCTGCGCCTCGTTGCGGAAGCGCGCCAGCATCGCGGCCGCGGCGCGCTCGCCCTCGACCAGCTCCCTGCGGATGGTCTTGATGGCGACGGTGCGCCGGATGCCGGGGTCGAATCCCTTGTACACGACGCCCATGGCGCCCTGTCCGAGCACCTCGGTGATCTCGTACTTGCCCAAGTGATGGGGCGTGGTCATTTTTCCTCGATCGGCATGGGGGCGTGCGCCGGGATATTATGCTTTTTCGCAACGCACTGGGAGGAATCATGCCGCTGCGGGCAGGCTTCGACGTCGATCGCTTCGGCCGTTTCGGCAAGGACCACCTGCCGGGTCTGCTCGGACTCGTCATCACGGAGGTGTCCGAGGGCCTGGTGACGGGCCAGTTGCCCTTGCGCCCGGCGCTGCTCGCCCCGAACGGCTACCTGCACGCCGGGACAATCGTCGCCTTTGCCGACACGCTCTCCGGCTACGGCTGCATCGCGCACCTGCCCGCCGGTGCGGAGAACTTCACCACGCTCGAGCTCAAATCGAACTTCCTGAATACTGCGCGCGAGGGGATGCTCTACGGCGAGGCGCGCGCGGTGCATCTGGGGCGCAGCACCCACGTCTGGGACGCGGTCGTGACCCACGGCGAAGAGCGGCGCAAGCTCGCGCTCTTCCGCTGCACCCAGCTGGTCCTGTATCCGAAATAAGGCGCGAGGCGGCCCGCCCTAGGCGGCGGCCGACTGCGGGTTCGCTTCCTCCGCTTGGTCCGGCTCCAGCGTGAAATAGAAGACCGCGCCCTCGTTGGGCCTGGACTCGGCCCAGATGCGGCCGCCGTGGCGCACGATGATGCGCTCGACGATGGCGAGCCCCACGCCGGTGCCCTCGAACTCCTGCGGGGAGTGGAAGCGCTGGAATACGCCGAAGAGCCGGTGCGACTGGCGCATGTCGAAGCCCGCGCCGTTGTCCTTCACGCAGTAGACCGGCGCGCCGCCCGCCGCCTCCGCCGGCTTGATTCCGATCTCCACGCGCGCGGGGTAGCGGCCGCGCGTGTACTTCACCGCGTTGCCGATCAGGTTCGTGAACGCCTGCTTGAGGAGCGCCGGGTCCGCGCGGGCGACTCCGAGCTGGCCGACGGTGAATTCGACCGCACGGTCGGCGTAGGTCATGCGCTGCTCCGCGATCACGCGGTTGACGAGCTCCTCCAAAGGCACCTGCTCCCTCGTCGGCTGCCTGCGCCCGAGCCGAGAGAATTCGAGCAGATCGTCGATCATCTGCGCCATCTGCTTTGCGCTCTCGCGCAGCACCTTGAGCAGCCTGCGCGCGTTCGTATCCAGCTGCCCGCCGTGGTCCTCTTCTATCATGTTCGCGTAACCGTCCACGACGCGCAGCGGCGCGCGCAAGTCGTGCGAGACCGAGTAGGAAAACGCCTCCAGCTCCTTGTTCAGCGCCGCGAGCTCGATGGACTTTTCCTGCACCAGGCGGCGCTCGCGGCGCTCGCGCTCGTGCGCCTGGGCGAGCTTGGCGTAGAGGGCGCCGTTCTCGAGCAGGAGCACGATGAGCACGAAGCTCGCCGCGAGCAGCCCGTAGATCCGTCCCGCGTACCAGCCGAGGTCGTAGCGGCCGTGATTGAAGACCGAGGCGAGCGCAACGTCGAAGATCCACGCGCACAGCACGATCATCACCCAGAGGTCGAGAACCGAGTGCGGCCGCCGGCGCCACAGCGCGACCAGCGCGACGAGAATGAGCAGCCACGTTCCGGATGCGACGAAAACTTTGGTGCTCGCGTCCGCGTCGCCCAGCATGATCTCGGGAAGCGCGTTGTGGCCGAGCGTGGCGATGAGCGTGAGGCCGAAGGCCGCAACGAGCGCCAGCGCGATGCCGCGCAGGATCGGACCTCCGACCGGGCCCTCGGCCCGTTCCGGCTGGTCCTTGAGCAGCACGTAGGCGACGACGAAGACCGGGAAGCCGCCATGCCACAAGAAATAGAGCCACGCCGTCGTCTGGGATCCTGCGCCGATCAGTCCGGTCGCAGCGAACAGGCCGGGAAAACTGAGCAGGTGGAAAACGGCCATGAAGGCGCAGAACAGGTACCCGCTCGCCAGTGCGAGCAGCGCCCGCGAACGCATGATTCTGAACTGGCCGTAGAGCAGCACCGCTGTGATCAGGTCGTTGACGACCAGCGCCGATTGATAGAGCGGCAGGAACGCCGGTATCTGCGCGAGCGGCAGCTTTGCGAACGGCGCTGCGGCGAGAAAGATCGCGACGCTCATGATCGCGACTGCGAGCGCCAGCCTGCGATCGGCCCGCCTGGCGGGCAGCGTCGAAAGGAATATCGAGCGGTCGGTTCTTGTTGGCGCGTTCATCCGGTATCGAAACGTGCGCCCTACCCTCCCTGGGCGAGATTGTCCGGCAAGATGTACGGGCAGGGCCCTGATTAGCCGCAGGGAAATCACATTTGTAGTGTTTTCCTGACAATAAAATTAGGGTTTTCCCCCTGAATTCCCGCTCACTAGAGGAGACGAGGACGTTTCTTGCGTTAAGGCCCAAGGCTTTCTCCTTGTTTCCGTTATGCTTTGCGGACAACAGGGAGAGGAGGCCCGGAGCGGTCAGTAAGAAGGGCCACGGCATGTGGGGCGGCAATGGGAGCGGCATTGCGCATACTGTTCGTTGAAGACGTGGAAGCCGACACGGTGCTGGCCGCGCGGGAGCTGAAGCGCTCGGGGATGACGATCGAGTCGCGGCGCGTCGAGCGCGAAGACGACTATCGGCGCGAGCTCGAGGAATTCCGCCCGCACGTCATTCTCTCGGATTTCAACATGCCGCAATTCGACGGCATGAGCGCGCTCGCCATCGCGCGGGAGGCTGCGCCCGACGTTCCATTCATCTTCGTGTCTGGCACGCTCGGCGAGGAGTACGCGATCCGCGCCCTCAAGAACGGCGCGACGGATTACGTGCTCAAGACGAACCTGGTGCGCCTGCCGCCGACGGTCGAGCGCGCGGTGAGCGAGGCGGCCACGCGCGCCGAACTCAGGCGCGGGGAGCAGCTGCTCGCGCTCGAGCACACCGTGGTGCGGCATATCGCCGACGCGAACGGCGCCTCTGCCGGCCTGAAAGCGGTCATCCGCTCTATCTGCGAGACGGAAGGCTGGGATCTCGGTCGCTACTTCCGCATGGACGAGAAGGCCGGGCTGCTGCGCTTCGAGGAGTTCTGGTGCGTGGCGGAACAGCCGCTCGAGGAATTCGTCCGGAGCTCGCAGGGTCTCACCTTCGCTCCCGGCACGGGCCTCGTCGGCCTCGCCTGGCAGTCGGAACAGCCCCTGTGGTCCACCGACACCATAGCCGATTCCCGTGTCAGGCAGTCGGAGCTCTCGCGCAAGTTCGCGATTCGCGGCGCGTTCGTCATCCCGGTCGCGTTCGAGGGCAGAAAAATAGGCGTGCTCGCCTTCTCCAGCCGCGGGACCCGGGAACCGGACGAGCGCTTGCTTCGGACGATGCAGGTGATCGGCAGCCAGATCGGGCAATTCCTCGCGCGCCAGGAGCAGCAGCGGCACATCGCCAGGCTCAACCGGATCTACGCCGTGCTGAGCGGGATCAACTCGACCATCGTGCGCGTTCAGAGCCGCGAAGAGCTGTTTCGCGAGGCCTGCCGCATCGCCATCGACGCCGGCGGATTCCGGATGGCTTGGCTGGGGGTCGTGGAGACGAAGGAGGGCCGGGTCAAGCCCGTGGCCTGGGCGGGGGCGGGCGAGGATTACATCGGCCTGATGCCGCTGTCGCTGGACGAGAGCGATTCCGCGCACTACGGCCTCGCCGGCCGCACCATCAGGGAGCGCCGGGCGATGGTCGCCAACGACATGACGCAGGACTCGAGGGTGCATCTGGCGAAGGAGGCGCTCGAGCGCGGCTTCCGGGCGCTCGCCATGCTGCCGCTCGTCGTCTCCGACAAGACGGTGGGAGTGCTCGCCCTGTACGCCGACGTGCCGGGATTTTTCGACGTGGAGGACGAGATGCGGCTCCTCCTGGAGCTCGCCGGCGATATCGCTTTCGCACTCGATCACATCGAGAAGGGCGAGCGGCTCAACTACCTCGCCTACTACGATCCGCTGACCGGTCTCGCGAACGCGACGCTGTTCCGCGAGCGTCTGGCGCGCTTCATCGAGGCCGCGAGCGATGCCGGACACAAACTCGCGATGGGCATCGTCGACGTAGACCGCTTCAAGAACATCAACGACTCGCTCGGCCGCCCGGCGGGCGACGAGTTGCTCAAGCAGATCGCGCGCCGCATGTCGAAGCACTCGAAGGAAGCGAGCGAGGTCGCGCGCGTCGCCGCGGACCACTTCACCCTCGTGGTGCCGCGGATCGGGCGCGAGGATGACGTGGCGCGGCTCATCGAGCAGCGGCTCGCCGAAACTTTCGGAATGCCCTACGTTCTGGGCTCGTCGGAGCTGCGCGTCTCCGCGAAAGCGGGGATCGCCAGGTTCCCGGAGGACGGTACCGACGCCGATACGCTTTTCAAGAACGCGGAAGCGGCGCTCAACAAGGCGAAGGACACCAACGAGCCCTATGTGTTCTACACGCACAGCCTCACCGCGCGCGTCGCCGAGAAACTTTCCATGGAGAACCAGCTGCGGCAGGCGATCGAGAAGCAGGAGTTCGTCCTCCACTATCAGCCCAAGGTCGAGACCCAGACAAGGCGCCTGATCGGCGTGGAAGCGCTGATCCGCTGGCAGAGCCCGGAGCGGGGGCTCGTGCCACCCATGGATTTCATCCCGCTGCTCGAGGAGACGGGGATGATCCTCGAGGTGGGTGAATGGGCGCTCGGGCAGGCGGTGCGCGACTACGCCTACTGGCTCGAGCAGGGGCTGCCCGCTCCCCGCGTCGCGGTCAACGTGTCCGCGATCCAGCTGCGCAGGCCGAACTTCGTCGGGATCGTCGAGGACGCGATCAGCCGGGGCGCCAAGCCGCACGGGCTCGACCTCGAGATCACCGAGAGCATCCTCATGGAGGAAATCACCGCGACCATCGAGAAGCTGAAGACGCTGCGCGCCCTGGGCGTGATCGTCGCCATCGACGACTTCGGAACGGGCTATTCGTCGCTCGGCTATCTGGCGAAACTCCCCGTGCAGTCGCTCAAGATCGACCGTTCCTTCATCATCACTATGCTGAAGGAGCCCGACACGATGACGCTCGTCTCGACCATCATCTCGCTCGCGCGCTCGCTGCGTCTTTCGGCGGTCGCCGAGGGCGTGGACTCGGAGGAGCAGGCCGACTACCTTCGGCTCGCGCGTTGCGACGGGATGCAGGGCTACCTCATCAGCCGGCCGGTGCCGCTGGAATCCATCACCGAGATGCTGCGGGCCGAGGCGAAGTAATCTTCCAGGCTTGACCGGCGCGGCGCGGCTCGCGCATCATCTGCCTCGACGATCGAGCGACACGAGGGCAGCCTCGCCATGCCGGGGACAGACAAGCTGGAATTGGGACGCGCCTCGGACGACCTTCTGCGCGGGTCGGCGGAGGGCGAAGCCGCAGGCGAGCCCGATACCGCATCCCATTCGACCGGCATCCTCCCCTCCCAGGAAATCGAGTACCTCATCCGGGCGTCCAAGGAGATCGTCTCGCTCGAGCCCATTCAGGGCGAGCAGATCCAGCCCGCGAGCCTTGACCTGCGCCTGGGGAGCGTCGCCTACCGCGTGCGCGCGAGCTTCCTCCCGGGAAAGAACGCGAGAGTCGAGGACCGGCTCGCCGAGCTCGCGATGCACAAGATGGACATCAGCGAAGGCGCCGTTCTCGAGCGCGGCTGCGTCTACATCGTGCCCCTGCTCGAGGGCCTGGCCCTGAAGAAGCGCACGTCGGCGATGGGCAACCCCAAGAGCTCGACCGGTCGCCTGGACGTGTTCACGCGGCTGATTACCGACTACGGGACCGAGTTTGACCGCGTGCGCGAGCAGTACAAGGGCCCGCTCTATGCCGAGGTCTCGCCGCGCACTTTCAGCGTGCTGGTGCGCAAGGGCTCGCGCCTGAACCAGATCCGCATCCGCCGCGGCAGCCCGCTCACGGGCAACGAGACGCTGCGGCGGCTCCAGGAGGAGCACCGCCTGGTCGATTCCATCACCGCCGAGGAAATCCGCGACGGCGTGCCGGTGTCGATGGACCTGGTGGGCCACCGGTCGGGAGGCGTTATCGGCTACAAGGCGAAGAGCCACGCCGGCCTGATCGACGTCGATCGCGTCCGGCACTACGACGTGCACGACTTCTGGGAGCCGGTGCTCGCACCGCGTAAGGGCGGCCTGGTGCTCGACCCCGCGGACTTCTACATCCTCGCCTCGCGCGAGTCGGTGAAGGTGCCGCCGATGCTCGCCGCGGAGATGGTCGCCTACGACGCATTGGTGGGCGAGTTCCGCGTGCACTACGCCGGGTTCTTCGACCCGGGCTTCGGCGATCCGCAGGCGGGCGGGCAGGGTTCGCGCGCGGTGCTCGAGGTGCGTTCCTACGAGGTGCCCTTCGTGATCGAGCACGGCCAGGTTGTCGGGCGCCTGGTATACGAGCGGCTGACCGAACCGCCGGCGAGGCTGTACGGCGCCGGAATGAATTCCTCCTACCAGCGCCAGGGCATCGCGCTCAGCAAGCACTTCAAGCCGCTGTCCCCCGGCGGCCAGGGCTGAGGCGCGCGGAGCTAAGGCGCCGGCACTTGTGCAGGCAGACTCCGCGAACCCAGAAGGGCCGAGAGCTCCGCGAGCGGCAAGGGCCTGCTGACGAGGTAGCCCTGCATCTGGTCGCACTTGAGCGCACGCAGCACCACGGCCTGCTGCTCCGAGTCCACGCCTTCGGCCACGACTTTCAGCCTGAGCGAGTGCGCCAGGGAGATGATCATCGAAACCAGGGTCATGGTGCTCGGCTCCTTGAGCATCGTGACGATGAACGAGCGGTCGATCTTGACGGTCTGCACCGGCAGCATGGCGAGGTAGCGCAGCGAGGAGTAGCCCGTGCCGAAATCGTCCACCGCGATGCTGACACCCAGGTCCCGCACCGCGGTGAGCTTGCGGATGTTCTCCTCGATGTCTTCCATCACCAGGCTTTCCGTGATCTCGAGGTCGAGGCCCGGATGTTCCGCATCCTCGGCCAGGGCCGCCTGCACGGTATCGACGAAATCGCGCTTGCGCAACTGGATGGCGGAGACGTTGACCGAGATGCGCGGCGCGGCGAGTCCCCGCTCGACCCAGCCCCGGTGATCGAGCGCCGCGCGTCGCATCGCCCAGGCGCCCGCCTCCAGGATCATCCCCGTCTCCTCCAGCAGGGGGATGAAATCCATGGGCGGCACGAGCCCGAGCCCGGGGCTCTGCCAGCGTATCAGCGCCTCGACGCCCTCGATGCGCCGCGATTCGAGGTCCACTTTCGGCTGGTAGTGGAGCACGAACTCGCTGCGGTCCAGCGCCAGGCGCATCTGGTTTTCCAGCGTCAGCCTCTCGGCCACTTTTTCGGTCATGTGCCCTGCGTAAAACACCAGCCTGTCGCCCGACGCCTTCGCCCTTTTCAGCGCCGCTTCGGCGTTCCTGTGCAGCGTTTCGAAGTCCGAGCCGTCGCGGGGAGACAGCGCGATCCCTCCTCTCACCGAGACGCGCAGTTCCGCGCCGCTTTCGAGGCGGAACGCCTCGCCGAAACAGGCCCGCACCTGGTACTCCACCGCGCGCGCGACCTCGTCGGCGTGCGTGCCGTCGATCATGAGCGCGAAGTGGTCGCCGCTCAGCCGTCCGACGCGGCCCGGGTCGCCGGCGCAATGCGCAAGCCGCCGCGCGACTTGTTTCAGCAACTCGTCTCCCGAATGCCGCCCCAGGGAGTCGTTGACCGTCTTGAACCGCTCGAGGTCGAGCAGCACGAGGGCGAGCCCGCGCTCGTGGCCAGCCAGTCTCAGATGCCGCGTCAGGCGTTCGTTGAACAGGGTGCGGTTGGCGAGGCCGGTCAGCACGTCGTAATAAGCGACGTAATCGAGTTTCTCGGCCGTCTCGATGTGCGCGAGAGCGAAAGCGATGTCGTCAGCGAGCCCGCCGAGGAGTTTCATCTCCTCCGCGTCGAAAAACCCCGTCTCCGCGGCGTACAGCGCCATCACGCCGACCGCGACCTTCTCCACGATCAGGGGGATGATGGCGAGAGAATTGATGCCCCTCTCGGCGAGCTCTTTTTTCAGCATGCGTTGAGGGTCGTTGGCGACATCGTTCGAAACCACCGGCTTCATTTCCCTGACGGCCCTGCCCGTAAGGGCGTGCCCCGCGGGCCCGGACCGGGTCAGCTCAAGCGGCGCGACGTCGAAGAAATCGCGTACGTCGCCGTCCGACGCGACGGGCCTGACCATATCCGCCTCGCGATCGACCACGCCGATCCAGGCCATGCGGAACTCCCCCGCTTCGACCGCGATGCGGCAGGATTCCCGGAACAGCTCCTCCCGCACGCGCACGCGCACGATCAGCGCGTTGATACGGCTGAGCATCGCGTGGATGCGATTCAGGTTCTTGATGCGGGCTTCCGCGGCCGAGCGGTTTTCCACCATGCGGTTGAATTCGCGCGCGACATTGGCGATCTCGGCCGGCCCG
>JBGQKQ010000044.1:0-17815 GCA_041499655.1 Gammaproteobacteria bacterium | reverse complement strand
CTGTCGATCCGACGATCATGGCGGCCAACCCCAACAACGCACCGATACCTACGGCTCCGTTCAAGCCGTTCCCTGGAGGCTACCCCGAGTTTCAGAGTCCTATCGTCACCGTGCCGCACTTGCATGGCGGCGTCACGCCCTCCGATTCGGACGGCTTTCCGGATTCGTGGTTTTCAAAGGGTTTAGTGAAGACAGGTCCAACATTCACGAAAACCACGTTCGAATATTTCAACGGGCAGTTGCCGACCATGCTTTGGTATCACGACCATGCGCTGGGACTGACGCGCCTCAATCTGGCAGCTGGTTTGGAGGGTATGTTCATCATCCGCGACCCGCACAACGATAACGTTGCACCGCTCCTTCTCTCGGGAGAGTTCGAAGTTCCGCTCATGCTGACGGACAAAGCGTTCAACACCGATGGCTCGATCCATTTCACCACAGTAGGCGACAATCCCGACATCCATCCGTATTGGGACCCCGAGTACTTCGGCGACCAGATCATGGTCAACGGCAAGGTGTGGCCGAACATGAACGTGCAGCGGCGGCAGTATCGGTTCCGCATCGTCGATGGCTCCAACGCGCGCTTCTACAACTTGAGCCTGTCGAACGGCATGTCCTTCACGCAGATCGGCGGCGACGGTAGCTACTTGCCCAAGCCCGTCACGTTGACGTCAATATTTCTAGCCGTCTGCGAGCGAGCGGACATCCTGATCGACTTCTCGAATGTGAAGCCAGGAACGAAGATCGTGTTGCAGAACTCCGCGAATGCTCCCTTCCCAGGCGGAGATGCTCCCGATGCCAACACCAGCGTTGTCATGCAATTCACGGTTCAGAACACGCCAGCCGTGCATCCGAAACCGCTGCCCGCCACACTGATCACCATTCCCACGCTCGTTGAGAGCCCGAACATCGGGAATCCCAAGCTCTTCACCCTGAACGAGCAGGAACACCCCGTTAGCGGGGATCCTGTTTCTGTGCTCATCGACGGACGTCATTTCGACGACGATATCACTGAGCTCCCCAGAGTCGGCACGACGGAAACGTGGTACATCCAGAACCTGACGGAGGACGCCCATCCCATTCACATTCACCTGGTCGAGTTTCAATTGGAAAGTAGGCAGGTTATCGAGAGGGACCGCTTCAAGGCCTACTGGGAGAGCCTGAATGGTGCGACTCTTCCGCTCGATCACGCACCTATCAGAGCCAATGTGGAGATACCGGTGGACACCGGCGACGGGACAGGTGTGCGTGATTTCCTGTTCGACCAGGAAACGGGCCTGCCTACTCAACCGATACCGCCCTCGCCAAGTGAGTCCGGTTGGAAGGATGTCTTCATCGCCCCGCCATTCATGATCACTCGACTCACGATCCGCTTGGCGCCGCAGTCAGTGAAGGAAGCGGACCTGTTCCCGGGGAAGAACACATTCCCGTTCGATCCGACGACGGGCCCGGGTTACGTATGGCACTGCCATATTCTCGACCACGAAGACAACGATATGATGCGACCCATGCAGATCGTGAACGACGATCGACCGAGTCTCAACAGCTCGCTTCCTGGAAATACGAGAGTTGCGTCGCGCTACTCGACGCCGGCCGCTACCAAGCCGGCCCATCACCATCATAACGGACCCACGACTAAACGCTCGACACCAGTGGCTGAACGCCCGACATCAATGGCTGACGGAATGGTGATGAAGTAAAGTAAAGCGGTCCGAGATATGCGGCCACCGAGTCGCATTTGAGGACCGCCAGCAAGGAGAGCGGCTCCTGGGAAACATCCCTGGAGCCGCTTTGTTTCCGTGTAATCCCAAGCGGTAAGCAGCGCGCTCCCAAAGGGGCGCGCTGTTCGTTTCAGCTACCGGTCCCGCGGGATCACCAGAGGCCGCCCGGTTTCGAGCAGGGACTTGAGGCTCGAGAGGATCTCCGGCCAGCCTTCCCTCACGGTCGCGAGCGTCGGGCCACTCGGGGGAAAATCGTCGTGCGTGACGGTGAGCTTGCACACCATTCCCATGGGCTCGATCTCGTAGGTGACGCGTGAAGGTCCGTCGTCGACGAACGTGGGCTCGAAGCTGTGCACCAGCTTCTTCTTCGGAACGACCTCGAACACGAAACCGGAAACACCGGGGCCGTCTCGGCGATGAACTTCCAGGCGGTGCATGTAGTCGAAACGGCCGCCGCGCTTCAGCTCGGCGTGGAGCTCGAGGCCGGCATAGTACTGACGCGTGAACTTGCCTTGAGTGAGCGCGTTCCATAGCGCCCGCGGCGTGGTGCGGATGTAGATGACGTTGATCAATTTGGGGCCCGAGCTCACGTGCGCTCCGCTGCACGAAAAAAGGGCACTATACTCTGTGCGTTTCGCGCGCAGAAGATCGGAACCGACGCCGAAAAAACGGGTCTACGCCCCTTCAGAGAAAGGAGAACAACATGAGACTTCGAACGTTTGCTTTGGCTCTGGCGCTCGCCGCGGCATCGCAGCTGTCGCTTGCCGACGACACCGGCAAGACCACCGCGAAGGACGTCGGCAGAAAGGTCGAAGACACCGGTAAGGCGATCGGAAGCTACACCATCGCGCAGCGCGACCAGGCCATCAAGAGCGCCCAGGCTGCGGTCGCCGACCTCGACGCTCGCCTTCGCCGCATGGAGCGGAAGGTCGACGAGGATTGGGACAAGATGGACGCGGCCGCGCGCAAGCGAGCCCGCGCGACGCTGAACGCGCTGCACAAGGAACGCGACGAGGTCGCCGAGTGGTACGGGGGTCTCAAGCACGGCTCCGCGGAAGCCTGGGACGAAGTGAAGGGCGGTTTCGTGAAAAGCTATGAAGGGCTGAAGCAGTCCCTCGGCAAGGCCAGTTCCGGCTCGCGCTAGGTCAGCCCTGTCTGGCGCGGGCAGAACGAACCGTACCTACCCGCACACCCCCACCGCCCCGCAGGCGCTGCAGAAGTCGCAGCCATCCTTCCTGATCACGGCGTAGTTGCCGCACTCGGTGCACTTCAATCCCTTCATCTTCGGCGCGGTGCCGGGCTTGGGCGCTTCGAGCAGGCCCATCGCCTGCACCGGGTAGCCTTCCTCGTCGAGCAAGCCGAGCATGGCGTAGCGGTGGATGATGAGACGCGCGACGTAGGAAACAGTCGAAGGATAGTTCTGCTGCCTGCGGCTCCCGGGCACGAAGGCCAGGAAGTCGCCGAGTGGCTCGGGATAGGCGAGCAGCTTCCTCAATTTCATGCCGATCCACGCCGGATCGACCACGCGCATGTCGAGCGACAGGATCTTGCACAGGCCGTCGAGCGCGCGCGGATACTCGCCCGAGAGCCACATCGAGTAGGGGCGCGTCACCCCGTCCGGCAGCGTAATTTCCTTCAGGCCGAGAACGAAGTCGTCGTGGGTACCCGGATTCAATACGTCGACCGTCCACGACATGGTGCCGTCCGCGCCCGTCTTGGGCTCCTTCAGGCTGAACATCGCATCGAGCACCGGCCCGTGCTTTTCGTCGGGCAGGGCGCGCAGCTCCTCGCATTGCCAGCGCACCAGCTGCGCTACCGCCGAGCAGACCGAAGGCATGCTCTTGAGCTCGCCGTGTGGCGGGAAAGGCATGTCGAAGGCGTCGTCGGAGGCGGTCTTGGCGAGCGTGTCGAGCTTCAGGCGCAGCCAGGCGGGGTCGTTCGCGCGCATGTCCATCGAAAGCGTTTTCGCCACCGCACCCAGGCCGCGCGGCTGCTCGGCGCCGTTCACCCATACCTCGAACGGATGCGTGCGCTCGGGCGCCTCGACGTGGCCGACGAAGATCGCGAACTCGCCGTGGGGATGCTCGATCATGTAGGTCCACGCCGGGTTGCCCCCCGAGAGCTTCGGGCGTCCCGGCCAGCGCAGCGACGCCAGCACCGGCTCGGGAATCGCCTTGATCTCGATGCGCCGGTTGCGGTCGCTCGAGACGAAGTCCTGAGGCTGGGAAGCGGGAGACACGGAGAGCACCGAGCCGATCACGTTGTTCGGACGGTAAGTCGCGAGTCCCTTCAGTCCCGACTTCCATGCCTCGAAATACAGGTCCTGGAAATCGGTGTAGGGATAGTCCTCGGGCACGTTCACCGTCTTGGAAATACTCGTGTCGACATAAGGCGCCACCGCGGCGACCATCTTCTCGTGCGCCGAAGCCGACAGCTCCAGCGCGGTGACGAAGTACGGGGGCAGGGCGCCCGCGTCTCCTCCTGAGCGTCCGTAGAGGCGCCACGCGTAGTCCTCGACCGGGAATTCCTTCATCGTTCCGTCCGCCATGCGCTTCTTGCGCGTGTAGGTCCAGGAGAAAGGCGGCTCGATGCCGTTCGATGCGTTGTCAGCGAAAGCGAGGCTGATCGTTCCCGTGGGCGCGATCGACAGCAGGTGCGAGTTGCGCATGCCGTGCTTGCGTATCAGCGCTTTCAGCTCCGCGGGCAGGCGGGCGGCGAAGCTCGTGCCCGAGAGGTACATGTCGGCGTTGAACAGCGGAAAGGCGCCGCGCTCTCTCGCGAGGTCGCTGGAGGCGCGGTAGGCGCGGTCGCGCATGGCCTCGGAGATCTTCGAGGCCATCGCGCGCGCGGCCTCGGAGTCGTACCGCAGGCGCAGCATGATGAGCGCGTCGCCGAGGCCCGTGAATCCCAGTCCCACGCGACGCTTCGCCATCGCTTCCTCATGCTGGGCTTTCAGCGGCCACGCCGTCACGTCGAGCACGTTGTCGAGCATGCGAACGGCGATCTCCACGATCGCGCCGAAGTGCTCGAAGTCGAACTGCGCGGCATCGGTGAACGGCTTTGCGACGAAGCGCGTGAGGTTGATCGAGCCGAGGCAGCAGCAGCCGTAAGGCGGCAGGGGCTGCTCGGCGCAGGGGTTGGTGGCCTCGATCGCCTCGCAATAGTTGAGGTTGTTGTCGCGGTTGATGCGGTCGAGGAACAGGATGCCCGGCTCGGCGTGATCGTAGGTGGACCGCATGATCTGATCCCACAGCTCGCGCGCCCGCAGCTTGCGGTACACCCACAGGCCGTCGTCCCGCTGGAAGGCGCCTGCTGCAATCCCATCCGGGTGCGGTTTCGCCTTGTGCACCAGTGCAATCTCGGCGTCGTTCTCGACCGCCTGCATGAAGGCGTCGGTCACGCCCACCGAGATGTTGAAATTGGCGAGGTCTCCCTGGTCCTTGGCGTGGACGAATTCCTCGACGTCGGGATGGTCGCAGCGCAGCACGCCCATCTGCGCTCCGCGGCGCGCGCCCGCCGACTCCACCGTTTCGCAGGAGCGGTCGAACACCCGCATGTACGATACCGGGCCCGAGGCGCGCGAGCGCGTGCCCTTCACCTCGGCGCCTTTGGGGCGGATCGACGAGAAATCGTAGCCGACGCCTCCGCCGCGGCGCATCGTCTCGGCGGCTTCCTGGAGCGCGGTGTAGATGCCCGGCCGGCCGTCCACGACCTCCGAGATGGAGTCGCCCACCGGTTGCACGAAGCAGTTGATGAGCGTCGCCTGCATGGCGATGCCGGCTGCGGAATTGATCCGGCCGGCGGGAATGAACCCGGCCTCCAGGGCTTCGGCGAAGCGGCGCTCCCAGTGAGCGCGCTTCTCCGGAGCCTCGGCGGCGGCGAGGGCGGCGGCGACGCGCGCCCTGACGTCTTCGATCGTCTGTTCCTTGCCCTTGGCGTATTTCTCGAGCAGCGCGTCGCGGCAGATCGGCTGGTCGGGAAGCGCGGCTTCGGCGAGGGGGGTGAGGGATTCCTTCATGGTGCTTCTCACTATGAATCCAGTTCGGGTTTCAAGCTAGGGGAAAATGAGGATAGCGAGGAGACTGACATTTTATACAGCTATTGAGCCGATGAATACCCGCGCGGTCTATCGGGATGCAAGGCCTTGATTCAGCGCTGGAACGCGGTCGTGAGGGTCTCTGACGCGAAAGATGGCAAACAGCGACAATTCCCGCGCAAACCCGAGGCGGATGGAATAAAAGACTCTTTCGGGGTTTAGCTCCACGTGGAGTCGTAAAGCATGGGGAGACCATGGGCGTCAGCGTCAAGGACTTGAATCACCGATTGGGCAAGGTCCACGAGCGGGTGCGGGAGTATTTTCCATTCGTCGTGCGCGTTGCAGTTGCACTCTACGACGCCAAGACCGACGACATCAAGACCTTCCTTCACAGTCCGAGCGAGAGCTCGCCCCTCAAGCATTACAGCACCAAGCTCGCGGGCGCGGGGTGGCTGGACGAGTTGCGCCGGTTGCGGCGCACGCGCGTGATCGACGAGCTCACTGCGTCAGTCCTGGGCGAGCAGCCGCACTCGGTTCTCATCGGCGCGGCGGACTACAAGGCGAGCTATACCGTGCCGCTCTTCGACGAGGACAACTTTCTCGGCTTCGTTTTCTTCAACGCCGACCAGAGCCGCGTCTTCGGCGAGAACGCCACGCGGCAGCTCGACCTCTTCGTCAAGATCATCTGCCTCATGATCGAGAACGCCCTGCGATCGGTGGACGTCCTAACGGGCGGCCTGCACCTGCTTCGCGAAGTCTCGCGCTTCCGGGACGACGAAACCCACAATCACTTGAGCCGCATGTCGTACTACTCTGAGCTGATTGCGCGCGGAACGGCCGCCGGTATCGGCCGCGACGACGACTGGGTGGAGCAGGTGCGCCTGTTCGCGCCTTTGCACGACATCGGAAAGATTACGACGCCCGATGCGATCCTGTTCAAGCCGGGCAAACTGACCGACGCCGAGTCCGACGTGATGAAGCAGCACGCCGCAAAGGGCGCCGAAATCCTGATGGCCCTGGTCGAAAGCCTGTCGCTGGAACAGGTCCCGTACATCGAGAGCCTGCTGAATATCGCCCGCCATCATCACGAGCGCTGGGACGGGAAGGGCTACCCCGACGGACTCCCCGGCGAACGCATTCCGCCCGAAGCCCGCATCGTCATGGTCGCGGACGTATTCGACGCCTTGACCTCCAAGCGTTGCTACAAGGAGCCTTGGTCCGTGGGGAAGGCAGCCCAATTCCTCCGCAACGGCGCCGGCACCCAGTTCGATCCGCGATGCGTGGAGGTTCTGCTCTCGCGAGACCAGGAAATCCTCGGCATAATGAAACGCTTTGCGGACGAGTCGTCCGAGGCCGCGAGCTGATCTGTGTGGGGTTGTGGGCGCGGACACGCGCCCCCATATTCCGGAGAACCGGAGCAAAATTTCATGACAGCCGAAAACATTTCAGTCCGCGAGACCGCCCGCGTCGTCACCGCCCACCGCCAGCGCGAGGGCGCCGGCTTCATCGTGCGGCGTCCGTTTCCGAGCCAGGGGCTCGAACTGGTCGACCCTTTCCTGCTCCTCGACGAGATGGGGCCGGTCGATTACGCGCCCGGCGAAGCGGTCGGTGCGCCCGACCACCCGCACCGCGGCTTCGAGACCATCACCTACATGCTGGAGGGCCAGTTCGAGCACGAGGACTCGGCCGGCCACAAGGGCGTGCTCCGGCCGGGCGACGTCCAGTGGATGACCGCGGGCGCCGGCATCGTCCACTCCGAGATGCCCTCGCGCGAGATCCGCGAAAAGGGCGGGCGCGTGCACGGCTTTCAGATCTGGGTGAATCTGCCTGCGAAGCTCAAGATGACGCGGCCGCGCTACCAGGAAGTCTCCGGCAGCAATATTCCCCAGGCAGCGAGCGCCGACGGGCGCGCCCGCGTGCGCGTGGTCGCCGGCGAGGCGCTCGGGGCCAAGGCCGTGATCGACACCTATATCCCGATCGTCTACCAGGACTGGATGCTGGACGCAGGCGCCGACGTCACGGTCGCCCTGCCGCGCGAGCAGCAGGCGCTGGCGTACGTGTTCCAGGGCGCGGCGATCGTCGGCAACGAAGGCAAGGAAATCCGCGACGGCCAGCTCGCGATGTTCGCAGCGGGCGACGCGGTCCGCCTTCGCGGGGCTGCCGGAGGAGGGCGTCTGCTGCTCCTCGCCGGCGTGCCGACCAAGGAGCCGGTCGCGCGCTACGGCCCATTCGTGATGAACACGCAGGCCGAGATCGCCCAGGCGGTGCGCGACTACCAGAGCGGCCGCATGGGCGAGATCACCCGCACCGCCGAAGTGGTTTGAACCGCAGCGCGGCCCTCGCGGCATGATGGAGCTGCTCGCCGATCCTCACGCCTGGATCGCGTTCGCCACGCTGACCGTGCTCGAGCTGGTGCTCGGCATCGACAACGTGATCTTCATTTCGATCCTGGTCGACAAGCTCGAGCCGGCACGGCGCGAGATCGCGCGGAAACTCGGTCTTTTCCTCGCCATGTTCATGCGCATCGGCCTGCTGTTCCTGCTCGCGTGGATCGCCGGGCTGACCGCGCCGCTGTTCACGGTGCTCGCGCAGGAAATCTCGGGCCGCGACCTGATCCTCATCGCCGGCGGCCTGTTCCTGCTGTGGAAGAGCACCGCGGAGATCCATCAGCTGCTCGAAGGAGAGAGGGGCGAGGCGTCGGCCGCGTCGGGCGTCACATTCTCCGCCGTGGTCCTGCAGATCATCGTCATCGATATCGTCTTTTCGCTCGATTCGATCGTCACCGCCGTCGGGATGGTCGATCGCCTCCCGGTGATGGTCGCCGCCGTGGTCGCCTCGGTGGCGCTGATGATGGCGTTCGCCGCCGGCGTCGGGCGCTTCGTTTCGGCGCACCCGACGGTGAAGATGCTGGCGCTCGCGTTCCTCTTCGTCATCGGCGTGGTGCTGATCGCCGACGGTTTCGACCACCATATCCCCAAGGGCTACGTCTACTTCGCGATGGCGTTCTCGATGTGCGTCGAGGCCCTCAACATACGCATGCGGCGAAAGCGCGCCGTCGCTCCGGTCGAGCTGCGCGAGCCTTACGCGCGCGACGACCCGTGATCCGAGCGGCAGGCGCCGAGTCGCCTTATCATTTCCCTTCGAGGGAATGAGGACAGGCTCGTGGATTTCGGCAAGCTGATCGACCCGCTCACGAAGGACTGGGAGTGGCTGTCCTTTCTCGCCCAATACTGCGCGGGAAAGAACATCGGCAAGGCTTTCTGCCAGGACGTCAAATGGTGGGCGCTCGGGGCCGCTGCGCTCGTCGCCGTGACGCTCGCCTGGTGGATCCTGGGCTGGCTCGCGCGGGCCTACGAAAACTGGAAGCATCGCAGGGCCATGGTCCGTGTCGCCGACGCCGAGACCATGAAGAAACACGTGTGGTCGGGCCACGACACTCACAGGTCGGAGAAATAGCGGCCAGGCGATGCGCCCGGAAGTTGTAACAGCTGCAACCGCCTGTGCGGCTCGTTCAAATCGAACTCCCGTGGTCTAATCGGGTCTTTCGAATACCGACAGCAGAGGCGACGATGAGCGGCCCACCCCAGGTAAGGCGCGCGGACAAATTGATGGCGGACGGGCGCGCCCGCGAGGTGCTCGAGCGGGGATTCTGCGGGCGGCTGGCGACCGTGGGGGAGGACGGCTGGCCCTACTGCGTTCCGCTTCTCTACGTCTGCACGGAGGGAGACATCCTCGTGCACAACACGCGCGCCAAGGGCCACTTGCGCGCCAACGTCGACCACGAGCCGCGCGTGTGCTTCGAAGTGGATGAAGCGGGAGAGGTGTTTCCCTACGGCCGCTTCGAATGCGACTCGACCCTGGCCTACGCGAGCGTGGTGGCATTCGGCCGGATCCGCGTGGTGGAGGACCTTGCGGCCCGGCAACGTTTCTTTAATGGGTTGATGGCAAAGTACGCCAGGCAGGACTGGGAGCGCCCGAAAGGTTTTTATCCGCGCATCGATCAGATCACGCTCTACGCCATCGCCATCGAGCGCCTCAGCGGCAAGGAAACCCCGTTGCCCGAGGTGTCGAAGCGCTGGCCTGCGGTCGACCATACCAAGTCGCCGAACGCGCAGCCGTAGGAGGGCGGCGCTCGCGTCCGGGGGACCGTCTGACCGTTTACGGCTGGGTGGCCGCGGCCTCCCTGAGGTAAACCGGCAAGTCAGTCGTCGGCGGACGGGCGTCCGGCACCTGGTAGAACAGGTCGGCGACGAACCCGCGGTGATAAGTGGTGTGGTTGACGATGTGCAGGAGGATCGCACCGCGGGTCATCACCCCGCGGTTGCCGCCGATCAGGGTAAAGTGCACGGGCTCGGCGAGCGCCGTCTCCGACAGGCCGTCGCTCCAGGCGATGTACCAGTCGTCGATCGCCTGCTGCTTGCGCCGCAGTTCCTCGAGCGGCGGATGCCCGGGAGTGTTGCGGGCGTTGAAGCCATGCTCGCGTCCTTCGAGGTGCGCCTGCCAGATGAGGTCGATGACGTAGTTGTGATTGAGCGTATGAACCATGTTCTTGAACAGACTGGGTCGCTGTCGGGTTGCTTCGCCCTCCGGCAGCGCGGCGACGGCCTCGAAAATGAGCCGGTTGGCCCAGGTGTTGTAGCGCGTGAGCATGCGCGCGGATTGCGGGGTGATCATGGCGTGTCTCTCAGGGTTTCAGCCTGCGAATTATGGCACCGGACCCGGGTCTGACAGGGCGAGCAGCCTTCCTTGCCGCCCCGGTGACGGATTCGGCTTCTTCTCATGTAAGATGAAGGGTTTATAGGGGAAACTGGCACTGCTTCATCAGGTTTTCGAGCCTAATCCATGACAGCAGCCTTATCTATTGCGCAGCGCTTCATCCCCTCGGCCGGGCGGGTCCAGGCCGCGTTGACCCACCGCGCCGTGCCGGTCGCGGCGGCGGTCGCTGCGCTTCTGTGGCTGTGCTGGGCGCTGGCGCAGGGAACCTGGCGGATTCTCCAGCCCGGGTCGCCCATGGTGACTCGCAGCAGCGCCGAGGCGGTGGATCTCAGCGCGCTGACCCGCGCGCAGCTCTTCGGGCCGGTGGTTTCCAGAGGTTCCGAAGAAGCGAGCCTCGCCCCGACCAATCTGAACATCACCCTGACCGGTGTCGCGGTGCGCCCCACGGGGGGCTGCGCGCTCGTGATCGTGCAGGGGCAGCCCGAGTCGGCGTTTTGTGCCGGCGAGGAGCTGACTCCGGGAGTGCGCCTCGACACGGTGGAGCGCGACCGCATCGTGATACTGCGCAACGGCGTGCGCGAGGCGGTGCCGCTGAAGGACAACGACAAGACCGTCTCGCTGGGCGTGCCTCCTCCCCTGCCACCCATCGTTCAGCCGAGCGCGACCGGCGGGCAGCTCGTGGATCGCAGGCAGCTGCAGCAGCAGCTTGGCCGTCCGGAGTTTCTCAGCCAGGCCCTGATCGTTCCCAATGCCGACGGCGGGTTCCTGGTGCGTCAGATCCAGCCGGGAAGCCTGTACGAAAAGCTCGGCCTGCGCCCCGGCGATGTGATCCGGAACGTCAATGGCCAGGCGCTCACCAGCATGGAGGACGTGATGCGGCTCTACCAGCAGTTCGGTAGCGCCCAGCGCGTGCTGGTGGAGGTGCAGCGCCAGGGCCGCAACGAGACCCTTTACTACGACATGCGCTGAACGCCCGCCGAGGACTCCGACCGCCATGAATAACAACTGTTCGATCGCCGCGCGAATCCTTGTCGGGGCTCTTGCATTGGGTGCGCAGGCCGTGGCGGCGCAGACCACGGACACGCCGGCGGATGCCAACGGGAATACGGCGGCGACGCCTTCCCCCGGGGCACCGGCTTTGCCGGTCCCGGGGATCGCTCCGAGCGCGCCGCCGCCGGCGTCGCCCGCGCCCCGCGGGGCGGGAACGCTCGCGGTCGTCCCGCGCGCGGGCGAAGTGCTGCTCAATTTTCAGGCAGCGGACCTCCAGGCAGTGGTGAAAGCGATGGCGCAGATGACCGGGCGCAACATGCTCATCGATCCGCGTGTACGCGGCCAGGTGACCATCGTTTCGGCGCGCGCCATGCCGGTCGCTGCGGCCTACCAGGTATTTCTTTCCGCGCTGAAGGCGCAGGGGTTCACCGCGGTCGAAGGACCGGGTGACTCGGTGCGCATCGTCCCGGTGGCCGAGGCCAAGGCGGCTGCTCCGGTTAACGACCAGCCGGGACCTCCGCGCGGCGGCGAACAGATCGTCACGCAAGTCCTGATCGGGCAGCACGTCGCGGTCGCGCAGCTGCAGGCCGTGCTGCGGCCGTTGATGTCGCCGACCAGCCAGCTCTCGGTCTACGAGCCGGGGAATGCCCTCATCATCACCGACTATGCCGACAATGTCCGCCGGCTGCTGCGCATCGTCGAGAGGGTCGATCTGCCGACGAGCACCGATGTCACCGTGATCCCGGTGCAGCACGCCTCGGCGGTCGATCTTTCGGAGATGGTGATCCGGCTCTCCGGAACCGGGATCACCACACCCGGGGGAGTGCCGGGCGCGCCGCCTTCGCAGATCGCCGCGGGCGGAGACCGCTTCTCCGTGGTGGCCGACACGCGTACCAACAGCATTCTGCTGCGCTCCGACAACCCGGGGCGCGTCGAGCAGCTGCGTACTCTCATCGCCAAGCTCGACGTGCCCGCGCGCGCGATGGGCAGCACTCGCGTGATCTATCTGAGGTATGCCGAAGCAACCAAGCTGGTGGAGGTGCTGCGCGGAATGCTGGCGGCGACGTCCGCCGGTGCGCCGGGGGCTCCCCCCACCTCCGTGCCCGGACGCCCGGGCGTTCCCGGAGCCGCCCCGGCGTCGCTCATCCAGGCGGACGAAGCGACCAACTCGATCATCATCAATGCCTCGGATACGGTGTACAACAACCTGCGCATCGTGGTCGAGCAGCTCGACATCCGCCGCGCCCAGGTCTACGTGGAGGCGCTCATCGCGGAAATGAACGCCGACCGCACCGACGAGCTCGGCTTCCAGTGGGCGGGTGTCACCGGGGTGAACCAGGCTTCGGTCGGGGCCTTCGCGAATTTTCCCGCAGCCAATCCCAGCATCGCCGCCGCCGTCGCGGCTCCGGCCGCCGCCGCGGCCTCGGCGTCGGGCCTGACGCTGGCGGTGCTCGGCAAATCCATCACGCTGCCCGACGGGTCCACGGTCAGGAGCATCGGGGCGCTCGCGCGGGCGCTCACGGCGAACCAGCTCGGCAGCATTCTCTCGACGCCGACCCTGCTCACCCTCGACAACTACCAGGCGAAGATCGTCGTCGGCCAGAACGTGCCCTTCATCACCGGCAGCTTCACCACGACGGCAACCGTCGCTACGCCGGCGGCCGGAGCGGTGAACCCCTTCCAGACGATCGAGCGCAAGGACGTGGGTATCACCTTGCGCATCAAGCCGCAGATTTCCGAAGGCTCGACGGTGCGCCTGGAGATCTTCCAGGAGGTCTCGGACGTCTCTTCGACTATAGTGCGTGGTGCGGCCGACCTCATCACCAACAAGCGCTCGATCGAGACCAAGGTCGTCGTGGACGATGGCAGCACCATCGTGCTCGGCGGGCTGATCCAGAACACCCTGAACGAGACCATGCAGGGGATCCCGTGGCTGAGCGAGATTCCCTACCTCGGGGCGCTGTTCCGCTTCAAGAGCGAGGAGCGCAAGCGCACCAACCTGATGATCTTCCTGCGGCCGGTGATCATCCGCTCGCCCGAGGACAGCTACCGGGTGACGATCGACCGCTACGATTACCTGCGCGGCTACACGCGGGGCGAAGGGCCGGAGCGCGAGGGCATTTACGACCGCCAAGAGCCGATGCCGCCGAGTCCGCCCCAAAGTCCGGCGCCGGCACCGTTGGCGCCGCCCGAGGTTGCGCCGGTCCCTCGGCCCGAACCGCAAGCGGCTCCCGCGCCCGCGGCGCAATAGACGCATGGACATGTCATCCAACGCCCTTTCGGCCGACGCTCGCTGCGTCGAGCGGTTGCCCTATGCTTTCGCCAAGCGCCATGGCGTGATCAGCGCCCGGCAGCTGGAGGAGGGCATCGAGCTGTGGGTGCGGCCCGGAGTGCGCGCGAGCGTGCTCGCCGAGGTGCAGCGCGTGCTGGGAGGGCACCTTGCCCTGCGGGAGCTCGCCAGCGAGGCCTTCGACGCGGCGCTCGCGCGCGCGTACGAGCGCGGTGCTTCGCAGGCCGCGGACATCATGACCGATCTCGACGCGAACCTCGACCTCGCGGCCCTGGCGGAGAATCTTCCCAAGGTCGCCGACCTGCTGGAGAGCGAGGACGACGCGCCCATCGTGCGCCTGATCAACGCGCTGTTCTCCCAGGCCGTGCGCGAAGGCGCCTCGGACATCCACATCGAGGCGTTCGACCGGCGCTCGGTGGTGCGCTTCCGCAGGGACGGCATGCTGCGCGACGTGCTGGAGCCTCCGCAGGCGGCGCACAGCGTGATCGTGTCGCGCATCAAGATCATGGCGCGGCTGGACATCGCCGAGAAGCGCCAGCCGCAGGACGGGCGCATCGCGCTGCGTCTCGCGGGGCGCTCGGTCGACGTGCGCGTTTCCATCCTGCCGACGGCGCACGGCGAGCGCGTGGTGCTGCGCCTGCTCGACAAGCAGGCGGGAAGGCTCGACCTCACCGGCCTCGGGATGGCGGATACGACGCTCGCGACCCTGCGCGACCTCGTGCGGCAGCCGCACGGCATCATCCTGGTCACCGGTCCGACCGGATCCGGCAAGTCGACCACGCTCTACGCTGCGCTCAGCCAGCTCGATGCCAAGAGCACCAATATCGTCACCGTCGAGGATCCGATCGAGTACGACCTCGACGGGGTCGGACAGACGCAGGTCAATCCGCGCATCGATCTCACTTTTGCGCGCGCGCTGCGCGCGATCCTGCGCCAGGACCCGGACGTGGTGATGATCGGCGAGATCCGCGACCTGGAGACTGCGCAGATCGCCGTTCAGGCGAGCCTCACCGGGCATCTGGTGCTCGCCACGCTTCACACCAACGACGCGGCGGGTGCCGTGGTGCGCCTCGTCGACATGGGCATCGAGCCCTTCCTGGTCGCATCGAGCCTGCTCGGCGTGCTCGCCCAGCGCCTGGTGCGCAGGCTCTGCCCCGCGTGCCGGCGCGCGCACGCCCCCGACGCCGCCGAGCGCGCGCTGCTGGCGATCGGCAACGGCGGCGGCCCCGACCATCCCTTGTTCACCGCGCCCGGCTGCGAGGCCTGCGCATTCACCGGCTATCAGGGCCGCAGCGGCATCTTCGAGCTGCTCCTCATCGACGACGAATCGCGCCGCCTGATCCACGACCGGTCCGCGGAGGCCGACCTGCGCGATCACGCGCGGGAGCGGGGCATGAAAGGCCTGCGCGAGGACGGAATGCGCTGGGTGCGGGCCGGCGAAACCTCTCTCGAGGAAGTGCTGCGCGTGTCTCGAGAATGAGTCGCGAATGAGTCGCGGCTAGATCTCGGGTAGCGGGCACCAGGCATGTCGGGTTTCGAGTACAGCGCGCTGGACGCGGACGGACGCGAGAAGCGCGGCGTCATCGAGGCGGACACCGAGCGCCATGCGAGGACGCTGCTGCGCGAGCGGGGCATGGCTCCGCTGACGGTGGAGTCGACGCGCGCGGAGGCCGGGCAATCCGCGCTTCGCGAGCGCTTCTCCCGCCCCGGGCTGTCGCGCAAGGGGCTCGCGCTCGTCACGCGGCAGTTCGCCACTCTGGAGCGCGCGGGGCTCACCATCGAGGAATGCCTGAACGTGCTCATCGAGCAGACCGACTCGCCGGGAGCCCGCAGGCTGTTCGCCGAGGTACGGGCGCGCGTGCTCGAGGGCCAGTCTCTGTCGCGCGGGCTCGCTGCGTTTCCTTCGGCATTCCCGCAGATCTACCGCGCCATGATCGAGGCGGGCGAGCACTCCGGAAAGCTGGGTGACGTGCTCGAGCGGCTCGCGGACTATACCGAGAGCCGCGAAGGACTGCGCGACAAGATCCTCATCGCCTTCATCTACCCCGTCATCGTGATGATCCTGGCGTTCGTCATCGTCACCTTCCTGCTCGTCTACATCATGCCGCAGATGACGCGCGTGTTTTCGAGCGTCGGCCAGTCGCTGCCTCTCGCCACGCGGATCCTGATCGCCATGAGCGATTTCGTGCGCTCGTATGGCGCGATCACGCTCGCCGCCGCCGTCGCTGCCGTCGTGGTTGCGAACCTCATGCTGCGCGACCAGGCGCTGCGCGCGCGCTGGCACGGATGGCTCCTGCGGGTGCCGCTCATCGGGCGCCTGATCCGCGGCGTCAACGCGGCGCGCTTCTCCGACACACTGGGGATTCTGACCACCGCGGGCGTGCCGCTGCTCGCTTCGCTGCAGTCCGCCGCCGCGGTCCTCACCAACCTGCCGATGCGGGGCGCGGTCGAGGAGGCGGTGCGGCGGGTGCGCGAGGGCTCGGCGCTCGCGCCCGCGCTCGGCGCGGCGAAGCTGTTTCCGCCGCTGGTCATCCACCTGATCGCGAGCGGCGAGGCGACGGGGCGCCTGGACACGATGCTCGCGCGCGCGGCCGAGGCGCAATCGCGCGAGCTGGAGAACTGGGTACGCGGCCTCACGGCGGCGCTCGAGCCGCTTCTGATCCTCGCGATGGGCGGCATCGTCCTGTTCGTCGTGATCGCGATCCTGCTGCCGATTTTCGAGATGAACACGCTGGTGCGCTGAAGACGGCGCAAGGTTCCCGCCTGCGCGGGAATCGCGCACAATACCGGACTACACGACATATCTATCTGAGGCCGTCATGCCAAGACCTTCCCACCCGACCCGCCGATTCCGGGGCTTTACGCTGATCGAGATTCTGGTGGTGATCACCATCATCGGCATCCTCGCGGCGCTGATCGTGCCGCGCATCATGGACCGGCCCGACCAGGCGCGCGCCACGGCGGCGCGGGCGGACGTCAACGCCGTCATGGGAGCGCTGAAGCTCTACAAGCTCGACAACGGCACCTACCCGACCAACGAGCAGGGACTCCTCGCGCTGGTGAAAAAGCCCGACCGGGGCGACGTCCCGCGCAACTGGAAACCGGGCGGTTACCTGGAGAAGCTGCCCCAGGATCCCTGGGCCCACGACTACCAGTACATCAACCCGGGAATTCGCGGCGAGGTCGACGTGTTTTCTCTGGGCTCAGACGGCCAGCCCGGCGGCGAGGGCTACGCCGCCGACATCGGCTCGTGGCAGTGATGCGGTCGCGCTTTGCGCCGCGGCGGGTGCGCGGCTTCACGCTGCTCGAGCTGCTGGTGGTGGTGGTGATCATCGGCGTCATGGTCGGCCTCGCCGGCGCCCAGCTGATGCGCAGCCCCAGCGAAGCGGTGCGCGACGAGAGCGAACGCCTCGCGCTGCTCCTTCAGGCGGCCCGCGAGGAGGCGATCCTGCAGGGGCGCGTCTTCGCTTTCGGCGCCGGGCGCGAATCGTATCGTTTCCTGCGCCTGGAGCGCGACGGCAAGCTCAAGATCGCGGCCGACGAGTTGCTGCGCCCGCGGCAGCTCCCGCCCGGGGTCACGATCGAGTCGCTGCAGGTGGAAGGCGCAGGAGAGGGCCCGCAGTCGCAGGGCGTGGTGCTGCTGCCGAGCGGAGACCTGCCGGCATTCCGCATTCTTCTCGCCGGCGGTGGCGCCCGCTGGAGCGTGATCGGCGCCCCCGACGGGACGATACGCGCACAGGCGGGCTCATGATCCGCGGCCGGAACGGGACCTCGGGCTTCACGCTGGTGGAGATTCTGGTGGCGCTCGCGGTGCTCGCGATCGCGCTCACCGCGACCGCGCACGCCCTCGGCAGCGCGATCGATACGACCGGCGCGTTGCGCGAAAGGATGCTCGCGCGCTGGGTCGCCGAGGACCGGCTCACCGAGCTGGAGCTCAAGAGCGAGTGGCCCGCCCTCGACACGAAGGAGGGCGACGCGACCATGGGCGGGCGCAAGTTTCACTGGGTGCAGGAGACCGGGGTGACGCCCGTGACGCGCCTGCGCCGCGTCGAGGTGAGCGTG
>JBGQKQ010000043.1:0-17956 GCA_041499655.1 Gammaproteobacteria bacterium | reverse complement strand
GGATTCACGCTCAGGAGATAGGCCATGCCACCCATGTGATCGCCGTGGCGGTGCGACATGACCACGAAGTCGACCTTGGACAGGTCGATGCCCTTGGCCTTCGCGTTCTGCGCCAGCAGATCGGAGTTGTTGCCGGTGTCGAACAGAATGCGCTTGCCGCCATACTCGATGAGCGCGGCATAGCCCCAATCCTTCTGCATCGCGGAAGACTTGCCGAAGGCGTCATAGAGCACGGTGATCTGCGCCTTGCTTGGGTCGGCGCTCGCGGCCGGGGGTGGCGACGTCGTCGTGGCGCATCCCGCGAGAAGCGTGGCCAGTGCCGCAACAAAATAAGTTACCCAGGATTTGGCTTTCATTGTCGTTTCCTTTCTCTCACTTGCGTGTAGTTCAGGATCGTGGTCCTTGATGGATTGCGCGCGAACGATCAAGCATCCGATTTTCTCGCGCTGAAACCCGACATGAGTCTCGGATTGCCGGAACGAGTCCGTCCGCTCCGGCTCAACCGCGCTTACGATCCCAGACGTAGCGCACGAAGCGTTGCCAGCGGCTCGGTTTCTGCGCGAGCTGGTTTCTCATCTTCTGCGCTTCGCGGTCGCGCTCGACCGATTTGCGCACCTGCTCGTGGACTTGCCGCAGTGTGAGGCCGCCCGGGCCTTTGAGTTTGTCGGGATCCTGTTGCGCCATATGCTTCAAGGGTTTGCGATGGCCTCTATGCTAGACTTCAAGCGCTTTCTTTGCGAGAGTTTTCATGTCCGGCAACACCTTCGGCCTGTTGTACTGCGTGACCTCGTTTGGCGAGAGCCACGGGCCCGCCTACGGCGGTGTGGTCGACGGCTGTCCGCCAGGACTGGAGCTTGCGGAGGCCGACATTCAGAGAGAGCTCGACCGCAGGAAGCCCGGCAGCTCGCGCCACGTGACGCAACGCCAGGAGTCCGACCGGATCGAGATTCTCTCCGGCCTCTTCGAGGGCCGCACCACCGGCACCGCGATCGGCTTTCTCATTCGCAATGAGGATCAGCGCTCGAAAGACTACTCCGCGCTCGCCGACACATTTCGTCCGGGGCACGCGGACTATACGTATTGGCAAAAATACGGCCTGCGCGACTATCGCGGCGGCGGCCGCGCATCGGCGCGCGAGACGACGATACGCGTCGCCGCGGGCGCGATCGCGAAGAAGTGGCTGCGCGAGCGCTACGGCGTGCAGGTGCGCGGGCATCTCGCGCAGCTCGGGCCGAACCCGATCGCGTTCAAGTCCTGGGACGCGGTCGATCAGAACCCGTTCTTTTCGCCCGACTTGAGCGGTGTGCCGAAGCTCGAAGCTTTCATGGACGAGCTGCGCGCCTCGGGCGACTCGTGCGGTGCGCGCGTGAACGTGGTTGCGAGCGGCGTGCCGGTCGGCTGGGGAGAGCCGGTCTACGGCAGGCTCGACTCCGACATCGCCAGCGCGATGATGGGGATCAACGCGGTGAAGGGCGTGGAGATCGGCGCGGGATTCGCATCGATCGGGCAGAAAGGTTCGGAGCACGGCGACGAGCTCACGCCCGAGGGCTTCCTCTCGAACAACGCGGGTGGAACGCTGGGCGGCATCTCGACCGGGCAGGACATCCTCGTGAGCATCGCGCTCAAGCCCACTTCCAGTATCCGGCTGCCGCGCCGCTCGATCGACCGCAAGGGAAAGCCGACGACGGTTCAGACCACGGGCCGCCACGATCCCTGCGTCGGCATCCGCGCCACGCCCATCGCCGAGGCGATGCTCGCCTGCGTGCTGATGGACCACGCGCTGCGGCACCGGGCGCAGTGCGCCGACGTCGAGGCGCCGCTCAGGCCGATTCCGGGGAAGGCGCGCTAGGAGCCGTCGGCCTGAAACGCGTGGGCGTAGAGGAGCCGCAGCCCCACGTCTCCGGTCCTGTCCGCGTCCGCCGGATAGCGGTTCCACAGCGTCGCCGCCTCGGCGCGCTTGCCCTGCGCGAGATAGCCGGCCATGCCCGCCGCCATCAGGTAATGCCGGTGGCCGCTCGGAAGATCGCTGGTCTCCGCGAGCAGCGCCTCCGCGATGCGCGCCATGTCCGGCGCCGAGCGCTCGCCCACTGCGCGGAACAGGCCGATCCACTGCCGCTCGTCCGGCGCAAGCTGCGCGGCGCACGGTGCGCGCTCGATCCTGTCCCACACCGCCTTCGCCTCGTCGGCGGAGAGCATCGGGTTCAGGGTCCGCGACAGATCGTAGAGCGAGTGAAACCAGATGTCGGAGCGCCCCACGTCGCGGCATTCGATGAGCCTTGCGCGCACGAGCTCGAGATCCTTCTGAAACGGGCGCGGGATGGCGACGGGCTCGGGCGGGTTCGAGGAGAGGAGATAGTCTCTGGCGTAGCCGGCGCGCCGCGCGAGCTCCAGGGAATCGAGGTATTCCTGACCCTCGCCCTTCGGGTCCGCGCCGCCGCTCTTCCTCCCCTCGAGAAGCGCCACGACCGGAATACTGTAGGAGAGCAGGCCGGTCAGCTCGTCGGCCGACTGGCGCAGGAAGCGGTACTTGGCCGCGTGCAGATCGAGGTAGGGGTAGTAGTCGGAGTTCGCCGGCACGCCGTAACCCAGGAACATCGGCGCGAGCGAGCGTTTTCCCCCGATCCGGCGGACCTCGATGTCCCGGATCGAATTGACCTGGACTCGCCGAAGCTCGCGGGCAACTCCAGGCATCGTCCCGAGGATGTCGGTGATCGGCCGTGCCAGCGTGCGCGCTTCGCCCGCCACGATCAGCAGATCGCTCCCGGTGGAGGCGTAGACGGCGTAGTCGGGAAAGTTCTCGCCGAGGGCGCGCAGCACGGAAGCGATGAGGCTCGCGTCGATCTCGTACATCTGGAACCACTGCACCAGGACACCGTCCTCGTTGAGGTGGCGGCGGACGAGGCGGTAGAACTCGGAGGTAAACAGGCTCGACACGCCGCTCACCCAGGGGTTCGAAGGCTCCGAGATGATGATGTCGTACTTGCGGTTGCGGGTGGAAAAGAAGGTCTTCGCGTCGTCGAATACGATATGGCTGCGCGGATCGGCGAAGGCGCTGGAATTGCGCGGCGCGAAGCGCCGCGACGCCTCCGCCATCGCCGGCTCGATCTCGATGGTCTCGACCGAGCGGAGCGTGCTCGAGCCGAGCAGCGTGTGCGTCGTCAGGCCGGTTCCGATCCCGATGACGGCGGCGGTGGCGGCGTCGGGCCGGTAGGCGAGCGGGATGGCCGCGGTCAGCGTCATCGTCACCTCGTCGGAAACACGCGCGCCGTTCGGATCCATGTTGACCGCGCCGTCGGACTTGCCGTTGGTGCGCAGGCTGCGGTCGGTGCCGAAATCCATCAGGCTCACGGTCGTCGTCTTGCCGTCGCGATACATGAGCAGGGTGGCATCGCGAGTCGTATACAGATCGCCGTGGCGGAAGACGCCGGAAGCCATCTTGTAGGGATCGAGCTGCACCCCCGCGAGAACCGCGACGAAGCAGGCGAGCGACAGGGCGACCGCGCCCAGGCGCAGGCGCTGCGCCCCGGTTGCCCGCCACAGCAGCGCCAGGCCGAGCCCGGCGTCGAGCGCCGCCCCGCAGGCGATCAAGCCCTTCAGGCCGAGCAAGGGCATTCCGACGTGCGCCGCGAAGAACACGCCCAGGATCGAGCCCAGGGTGTTGGCCGAGTACACCGCGCCGATCGCCTTCTCACCCTGGCCGCCGCGGAGCAGCGCATAGGTGATCAGCGGCAGCGTCATCCCTGCGCAGAAGGTGGCCGGGAACATGACGGCGAGCGCGATGCCGTGGCTCGATACCAGGAAGAGCGCATAGCCGGCGTCGGTTCTCCCGAGCGCCTGGATCACGACCTGCATCAGTCCGAACATCTGACCGTAGAGCGGCAGCGTGGCGAGCGCGAGCAGGCCCATGATCGTCAGGACCGCGCCCAGGAAATACCCCGTGTCGGCGATCGAGTCGATGCGCCGGCGCACCCAGTAGCCTCCGCAGGCAATACCCAGGATGAATGCCGAGAGCATCAGCTCGAACGAGTGCGTGGAGGATCCGAGCACCAGCGACAGCATCCGGATCCAGCCTATCTCGAACACGAACGAGGCCGCGCCGGTGAGAAGCGCGACCGCGATGAGAAGGCGGTAGGGCTGCTCGCCGCGGGGATCGCCCCGGCCAGCGGCGGGAGCCGCGGGGGCCGGCTCTTCTCTGCCGGCGAGTACCCAGACCGCGGCGGCAAGCACCAGGTTCATGGCTCCGGCGAGCTGTACCGTACCCGGCAAGCCCAGGGCTTCGATCAGGACGAACCCGCTCGCGAGCACCCCGATCGCCGCGCCGAGGCTGTTGGTGAAATAGAGCATGGCGAGCGATTCGCCCGGCGCCGCCGGGTAGCGGCGGATCAGTCCCGCGCTCATCAGCGGGAAGGTCATGCCCAGCAGGACCGATTGCGGCAGGATCAGCAGCCCGGCGAGCGTCCATTTGAACAGGGCCGCCGACATCTCGCCGCCGAGCGCCGGCAGGATGTTCGTATAGGCGGAATCGGTCGCCGCGACGAAGACCTGATGGAACAGCAGGGCGGCGAGCCCGATCAAGGCCTCGGCCAGCGCATAGCCACGCAGGAGATTCTTCCAGCGCTGCGACCCGCGGCTGCAAAACCAGGAGCCGATCGCCATCCCACCCATGAAAAGGGCGAGCACCAGCGTCTGCGCGTACGCTGCGTGGCCGAGAAAGAGCTTGAGATAGTGGCTCCAGATCGACTCGTAGATCAGGCCCGCGAAGCCGGACACCGTAAAGAGCAGGAAAAACACGCTGCGCGGGACGCGGCTCATGGGAGACTTGTGGCGCGGGGTTGGCGTGGCGACGCGGCATTATACGGGCGGCGGGACTTGATTCCTGGTTCGCGGGAAGGAAGAATTGAGTGATGCGATCCAAAACATGGCTTGTTGCTCTGACCCTTGCGACCCTGTGCGCATGCGAGACGGTGCAAACCACCCAGAGCGGGGCGGTCGGCGTCGAGCGCAAGCAAAGCATGTCGCCCCTGGTCTCGTCCGCCCAGATGGATCGCAGCGCCGCCGAGGCCTACGCGCAGGTTCTCGCGGACGCGCGCAAAAAGAACCAGCTCGACCATGATCCTGCGCAGGTCGCGCGCGTGCGCACCATCGCCGACCGCCTGATCCCGAGCACGGCGGCGTTCCGCGCCGACGCTCCGGGCTGGAAATGGGAGGTGAACGTCATCACCACGCAGGAGGTCAACGCCTGGTGCATGCCCGGCGGCAAGATCGCGGTCTACACGGGACTCATCACGAGCTTGAATATCACCGACGATGAGCTCGCCGCGGTGATGGGGCACGAGATCGGGCACGCGCTGCGTGAGCACGGCCGCGAGCGCGCGAGCGAGCAGATGACCGAGCAACTCGGCGTGTCCGTGCTGGGGGCGGCGCTGGGGCTGGGCGACGTTGGAGCGCAGCTCACGCAGACCATACTCAACGTCACCCTCTCGCTGCCGCATTCGCGCACCCAGGAGACCGAGGCCGATCGCATCGGCGTGGAGCTTGCGGCCCGCTCCGGATACGATCCGCGCGCGGCCGTGTCCCTGTGGCAGAAAATGGGCAAGCTGGGCGGGGGAAAGCCCCCTGAATGGCTGTCGACCCACCCTTCCGACCAGACCCGGACCCGCGACGTTCAGAGCTATGCCGAGCGGGTCATGCCTTTGTACGAGGCGGCGCGCACTCGCTGACACGGCTGGAGCAGTCCCGGCGGACATTCGGCCCTTCGTAGAGGAGGCGATCCGGTATAATTTTTCCCCTTTGCCGCTGTCGAAACCGCAATGACACCGCGCACGCTCTACGACAAGCTCTGGGACGCGCACGCCGTGCACGCCGAGGAGGACGGCACGACGCTGCTGTACATCGACCGGCATCTGGTGCACGAAGTCACCAGCCCCCAGGCCTTCGATGGGATGAAGCTCGCCGGGCGCAAGCTGTGGCGCGTGTCGGCCAATCTCGCCGTCGCCGACCACAACGTTCCGACGACCGGGCGCGCCGGCGGGATCGCCGATCCGGTGTCGCGCCTGCAGGTCGAGACACTCGACAAGAATTGCGCCGAGCACGGCATCGTCGAATTCAAGATGAACGACCTCCGCCAGGGCATCGTCCACGTCATCGGTCCGGAGCAGGGCGCGACGCTACCGGGAATGACCGTGGTGTGCGGGGATTCGCATACCAGCACCCACGGCGCGTTCGCCTGCCTCGCGTACGGCATCGGGACTTCCGAGGTCGAGAACGTGCTCTCGACGCAATGCCTGCTCGCGAAGAAGATGAAGAACATGCTGGTGCGCG
This sequence comes from Gammaproteobacteria bacterium, assembly GCA_041499655.1. GTDB lineage: Bacteria > Pseudomonadota > Gammaproteobacteria > Burkholderiales > SG8-39 > VBDM01. The sequence continues at coordinate 11,635 of JBGQKQ010000043.1, read as the reverse complement.
TCGAGGGACCGCTGCCGCGCGGCGTGACGGCCAAGGACGTGGCGCTCGCCGTCATCGGCAGGATCGGCATCGCGGGGGGGACGGGGTGCACCATCGAATACGCGGGCAGCACGGTCCGGTCGCTCTCGATCGAGGGGCGGATGACCCTGTGCAACATGTCGATCGAAGCCGGCGCGCGCGCGGGGCTGATTGCGGCCGACGAGACCACCATCGCCTACCTGAAGGGCCGGCCGTTCGCGCCGCGCGGCGAGCAGTGGGACCGCGCGGTCGCGTACTGGCAGACGCTGAAGAGCGATCCGGGCGCAAAGTTCGACCGGGAAGTAACGGTCGATGCGCGCTCGATCAAGCCCCAGGTGACCTGGGGTACGTCACCGGAGATGGTGGTCACCGTGGACGAGCGCGTTCCCGACCCGGACCGGGAGAAGGATTCGACCCGCCGGGAGGGCATGGAGAGAGCGCTCACCTACATGGGCCTGGCACCCAACACGCCCATGACCGACATCCGCATCGACAAGGTGTTCATCGGGTCATGCACCAATTCGCGCATCGAAGACTTGCGGGCGGCGGCGGCGATCGTGCGGGGACGGCGCATCGCGTCGAATGTCAGGCTGGCGCTGGTGGTGCCCGGATCGGGGCTCGTCAAGGCGCAGGCGGAAAAAGAGGGCCTGGACCGCGTGTTCAGGGACGCCGGGTTCGAGTGGCGCGAGCCGGGGTGCTCGATGTGCCTCGCCATGAACGCCGACCGCCTCGAGGCGGGCGAGCGCTGCGCCTCGACCTCGAACCGCAATTTCGAGGGCAGGCAGGGAGCGGGCGGGAGGACGCATCTGGTGAGCCCGGAGATGGCAGCCGCGGCGGCGATTGCCGGGCATTTCGTCGACGTGCGCCAGTGGAGATGAGAAAGAAGCGCTGATGGAGAAATTCACCGTACTGAACGGATTGGTTGCGCCGATGGATCGGGCCAATGTCGACACCGACCAGATCATCCCCAAGCAGTTTCTCAAATCGATCCGGCGCACGGGATTCGGCCCGAACCTGTTCGACGCCTGGCGCTATCTCGACGAAGGATGGCCCGGGAAGCCCGACTCCGAACGCAGGATCAATCCCGACTTCGTGCTCAACCAGCCGCGCTACAAGGGCGCGAGCATCCTGCTCGCGCGCAAGAACTTCGGCTGCGGCAGCTCGCGCGAGCACGCGCCCTGGGCGCTCGCCGAATACGGTTTTCGCGCGGTCATCGCGCCTTCGTACGCCGATATCTTCTTCGACAACTGCTGCAAGAACGGCTTGCTGCCGGTGGTGCTCAGCGAAGGGGAAGTGGACCGGCTGCTGCACGAGGTGGCCGCTTTCCCGGGATTCCGGCTGGTCGTCGATCTGGACAAGCAGATCGTCGCGACAGCGGACGGCGCCAAGGCGATGCGCTTCGAAATCGGCGCTTTCCCCAAGTATTGCCTCCTCAATGGCCTGGACGACATCGGGCTCAGCTTGCGCCACGCGGACAAGATCCGCGCCTTCGAGGAACGGCGCCGCCTCGAGCAGCCCTGGCTGTTCGGCTAGCCGATCATGAAAATTGCAGTCCTGCCCGGCGATGGAGTCGGTCCGGAGGTCATTGCCGAAGCGATGAAGGTCCTCGACGTCTTCGGGCGCGAGGGGCTCAAGCTCGAAGTGGAACAGGCTCCCGTCGGAGGCGCCGCTTACGACGCGGCAGGAGACCCGCTTCCCGGGGCGACGCTCCGGGCCGCCAAGGAAGCGGACGCGGTCCTGTTCGGCGCGGTGGGGGGGCCGAGCTACGACACTCTGCCGCGCGAGAAGCAGCCCGAGCAGGCGATCCTGAGGCTGAGGAAAGAGCTGGACCTGTTTGCCAACCTGCGGCCCGCCTCGGTTTTTCCGGAGCTCGCGGGCGCATCGACGTTGAGGCCCGAGGTGGTGTCCGGCCTCGATATCCTGATCCTGCGCGAGCTGACCGGCGACATCTATTTCGGCCAGCCGCGCGGAATTCGCAAGCTCGAGAGCGGGGCCCGCGAAGGCTTCGATACCATGCGCTACTCCGAACCCGAGATCCGGCGCATCGCGCACGCAGGGTTCCGCGCGGCGCTCAAGCGCAACAAGAGACTGTGCTCGGTCGACAAGGCCAACGTGCTCGAAACCTCGCGGCTGTGGCGGGAAGTCGTAAGCACCGTCGGCAAGGAGTACGCCGGCGTGGAGCTGACGCATATGTACGTGGACAACGCCGCGATGCAGCTCCTCAAGAATCCAAAGCAGTTCGACGTCATCGTCACGGGAAACATGTTCGGCGACATCCTCTCGGACGAGGCGTCCATGCTGACCGGTTCGATCGGCATGCTGCCTTCGGCCTCCCTGGACGAGACAGGCAAGGGACTGTACGAGCCGATTCACGGGTCTGCGCCCGACATCGCGGGGAAGAATATCGCCAATCCCCTGGCGGCGATTCTCTCGGCTGCAATGATGCTGCGCTACAGCCTCAATCAGGACGCCGCCGCCGAGCGAGTCGAGGCGGCGGTGAGAAGAGTTCTCTCGAAGGGGTATCGCACCGCCGACATTTTTCAAGCGGGAACCCGCAAGGTGGGAACGCGGGAGATGGGCGACGCCGTGGTCGCCGCTCTGGGCTGACGCGGTAGGCTTTTCGCGTCCCGGTGCGTTAGCATACGTGGACAGGCAATCCGAGGAATACGATGAAGCGAGTTGGATTCGTTGGCTGGCGCGGGATGGTCGGATCGGTGTTGATGCAGCGCATGCACGCCGAGCGCGACTTCGCGTTGATCGAGCCGGCGTTTTTCTCGACGTCCCGGGTGGGGCAGATGGGGCCCTTTATCGGGAAGGAAAGCGCGCCGCTCAAGGACGCGATGAGCGTGAAGGAGCTCGCCGCGATGGATATCGTCGTCTCCTGCCAGGGGAGCGATTATACGAATGCGATCTTTCCGCAGTTGCGCGCTTCGGGATGGAAGGGTTATTGGATAGACGCCGCTTCCGCGCTGCGCATGCGGGACGATGCCGTGGTCGTCCTGGACCCGGTCAACATGGATTTGATCAAGAACGCGCTCTCCCGGGGCGTGCGCAATTACATCGGGGGCAATTGCACCGTGAGCCTGATGCTCATGGGCATGCATGGCCTGTTCAAGGCGGACCTGGTCGAGTGGGTCACCGCGATGACTTACCAGGCGGCCTCGGGTGCCGGAGCCGAGCACATGCGCGAGCTCGTGCGGCAGATGGGATTCGTACACAAGGCAGCGAGTTCGGCCCTGGAGGATCCCGCCGGAGCTATTCTCGATGTCGACAAGGCGGTAACTTCAGCGCTTCGGGAGGGTTCGCTTCCGAGCGCGCAGTTCGGGTTTCCCATCGCCGGCAGTCTGCTTCCCTGGATCGACAAGGACCTGGGCAACGGCCAGAGCCGTGAGGAATGGAAAGGGCAGGCGGAAGGCAACAAGATTCTTGGGCGCGAAGACCGCCCGATTCCGATCGACGGTGTCTGCGTGCGCATCGGTGCGATGCGCTGCCACAGCCAGGCGCTCACCGTGAAGCTCAGGCGGGATGTGCCGATCGATGAGATCGAACACAGGCTTGCCGAGGCGAACGATTGGGTGCGTGTCGTTCCGAACGAGCGCGAGGCGAGCCTCCGCGAGCTTACCCCGGCAGCGGTGAGCGGCACGCTCCAGGTGCCGATCGGGCGCATCCGCAAGCTCGCCCTGGACAGGAGCGCTTCATACCTCACTGCCTTTACCGTCGGAGACCAGCTGCTCTGGGGCGCCGCCGAGCCGCTCAGGAGAATGCTGCGCATTCTTCTCGACGCAACCTCCTAAGCGAGGTTTCTCCTCGGGCTCCCGGGTCCTGCTCTGTTCCCGGGAGGGGAAACAGGCCAAATTCTTTGAAAAATAGAGACTTGAGGCGCTTTCCCACGTGAAAGTTGAGCTTGCAAGGCTAAGGCCATGATGGTATTTTAGTTTGTTTCCACTTAGGTTTAGGGTGGCAGGTGGGGAGCTTCGCCTCTAAAACTTCTTTGGCAGCAATTGCGGGTCTGGCTTTGCCTTCGCTCGTGCTCGCTGCCGGCCTGGGCAAACTGTCGGTGCTGTCCACGCTCGGGCAGCCGCTCAAGGCGGAAATCGAGATCGTTTCGTTGCAGAGGGGTGAGGGCGACACGCTGGGCGCGCGGCTCGCGCCTTCGGAAGTTTTCCGCCAGTCCAGCGTGGACCTGAATCCGGCCCTGCTGTCGATCAAGTTTGCCGTCCAGCGGCGCCCGGGCGGGCAGTACGTCATGGCGCTCACCTCTACCCAGCCCATTAACGAGCCCTTCGTGGACATGCTGGTAGAGCTCAACTGGGTAAACGGACGTCTGGTCCGTGAATACACCTTCCTGCTCGATCCGCCCGAGTACGCGGGTCCCAAGAAGCTGGAATCCATCCAAGCCGCGACACCCGCGGCCGCACCGACCGAGCAAGCCGCCCCGCAGGCGGCAGCACCTACGGAACCGTCCCCGCCAGTGCAGGCAGCGGCTGCGGAACCGGCCCCGATGATAGCCGCCGTGCCGCTTGGGCCGAATGTTCCCGGACAATCCGCTCCGGCCGGGCCGGCTGCAGCCGTCGTCGCGGTTGCTCCGAGCGCCTCCGGCGCGGAACCGGCTTCATCCCCGGGACAAGTCGAGGTCCTGCCGATAGAGCCGGGGCGGTCCGAACCCGACGGCGCTCAGGTGGATGCGGCACCCGCGGCGCCGGGTGAGCTGGCTCAGGAACCCGGCGTGAAGAGCACTTATGAAGTTGTGCGCGGCGACACCTTGTCGAAAATCGCGCTCCGCAATCAAGTCGAAGGCGTGACGCTGCAGCAGATGCTCGTGGCGTTGTTCCGGACGAATCCGGATGCGTTCGTCGCTGACAACATGAACCGTCTGAGCGCCGGCAAGATCATCAGCATTCCGGACAGGGATGCGGTCGAGGGCGTGGCCCCCACCGACGCACGGCGCATCGTTTCCGCGCAGTACGCCGATTTCAATGACTATCGGCGCAGCCTCGGCATTGCGGTTGCATCGGCGTCAGCTCCCCAGGGCGCACCCCGCCAAGTGTCGGGCCAGATCAGCCCGCCGAAGGACGAGAAGCCGGCTGCGTCCAAGGAACCGCCGAAGGACGAGTTGCGCCTCTCGCGTGGAGACGACGCGAAGCGCGGCGCGAAGGGGGCGGGTGCAGCGGCCGCGGACGATCTCGCGGCGAAGGACAATGCGCTGAAGGAGGCAAACGAGCGGATTGCAATCCTCCAGAAGAATCTCCAGGACTTGCAGAACCTCCTGGAAGTGAAGAACAAGGCCGCGGCACAGGCGCAGCAACAGGCAGAAGCGGCGAAGGCTGCGCCTGCTCAGAAGGTGGAACCTGCGAGGGCGGCGCCCGCCGCAACGATCGAGCCGGCCAAGGCCGCCCCCAAGGCGCCCGAGGCCGCAAAAGCACCTGAACCCGCAAAGGCGGCACCCGCCGCCAAGGCTCCGGAGGCAGCGAAGGCTCCAGAACCCGTGAAGGCAGCGGTTGCCAAAGCCCCGGAAGTGCCTGCCGTTGCCAAGCCTCCGGAGGCCGCGAAGGTGCCTGAAGCTGCCAAGGCCCCGGAACCCGCAAAGGCACCGGAGTCACCGGCCAAGGCGTCAGAGCCCTCGAAGACTGAAGCCGCCAAGGCTGCACCCAAGAAACCTGCAACCGCACCTCCGGCCGTTGAGGCGAGTTTCATCGACGACTTGATGGGAGACCCCATGGTCCTGAGCGGCGCCGGCGGCGCCGTCGTCTTGCTGGTGGGCTATGCGGCCTATGCGTGGCGCAGGAAGCGCAGCGCGCAATTCGAAAACAGCATCATGAGCGTCGTACCTTCGGATGCGGACTCGGTGCTGGGAAGCGTAGGGGGCCGCAACGTCGATACAAGCTCGAGCTCGATCCAGAGCGATTTCGGCCAGGGCGGAACCAAGGCTGGTGCCGAGGAGATCGATCCGATCGCGGAAGCCGACGTCTATATGGCTTATGGACGCGATGCTCAGGCGGAGGAGATCCTCAAAGACGCGCTCTCCAAGGACTCCAGCCGCCAGGCGATCCGGGTCAAGCTGCTCGAGATCTACGCGAATCGTAAGGACACGAGGGCGTTCGAGGCAGCCGCGAGCGAACTGCACTCCGCCACGGGCGGACGAGGCGCGGAATGGGAAAAAGTCGCGGCTCTGGGATTGTCGATCGACCCCGGCAACACCCTCTACGGAGGCAAGCCCGGCAACCCACCTCCGGGAGCGCCGTCGCAGCTCCCACCGGGGTTCAACGAAACGGCCCAGATGCCGGCTTTTAACCCGCCAACGACTTCGGCCCCTGCGCACACCGAGGTTCCGCTGAACATTGATTTCGATATCGGCACCTCAACCACGGCGTCCGCGCCGCTGCCCGACCTTGATCTGGGCGTGACCTCGACCGGGTCGGCCGGGTCCGGGCCAATGGATTTCGATCTTGGAATCGGTGGCGACAAGGGTGCCGGCGGCGCGGCATCGGCCGAGCCCGCGCTGAGCATCGACTTCGACCTGCCGATGGGCGACAGTCCGGCTGCAGCCGCTGCGGTCGAGTCCGCTCCGATTGCCGCTCCGGCGACCGAGCTGGGTGCGATCGATTTCGACCTGGGAGCGAGGCCTGCGGCCGAGTCGAAGACAGAAACGCCCAAAGCGGCATCGTTGGATCTGGCCAGCATTGACCTCGATCTCGGCGCGCCCGGGGGAGGGAACGGCAACGGATCGGGCGGCGCTCCGGACGCCCGATGGCAGGAAGTCGCGACGAAGCTCGACCTTGCGAAGGCGTATGAGGAGATGGGGGACAAGGACGGTGCCCGCGAGCTGCTGAAGGAGGTGGTCAAGGAAGGCGACACCGCACAGCAGCAGCAGGCCCAGACGATGCTCCAGGCGCTCGGCTGATATACACCGGAATTCTCGGCAAGCAATCGGCGCCTCGTGCGCCGATTGCTATTTTCGGGAACGAAAAAGATGAAATGGGCTATCGGAGTGAGCTACTGCGGCGCAGGTCTCGAAGGCTGGCAGTCGCAACCCTCCGGCAAGACCGTACAGGACCATGTCGAGCGTGCGCTGGCGGGGATCAGCGGAGAACAAATCACGCTCACGGCCGCCGGCCGCACCGATGCGGGCGTGCACGCGAACGCTCAGGTGGCGCATTTCGAGACGAACGTGGATCGCCCCGAGTCGGCATGGGTGCGCGGCGCGAACTCGCAACTGCCTGCCGGGATAGCCGTGCAATGGGCGGCGCCTGTCCCAGAGGATTTTCATGCGCGCTACTCGGCGGTATCGCGCACCTACCGCTATGTGCTCTACAACCATGCGGTACGGCCGGCGCTGCTCGCGGGTCGCGTCGGGTGGTTTCATCTGCAGCTGGACCTTGAAAAGATGCAGGAAGGCGCAAATTACCTCGTCGGAGAGCATGATTTTTCGAGCTTCCGCTCGGCGGAGTGTCAGGCGAAGACTCCGGTGAGAGTCATCGAGCGCGCGACGATCCGGGCCGGGGGCGCCTATTTCCTTTTTGATTTCACCGCAAATGCGTTCCTGCATCACATGATCCGCAACATCGTCGGCAGTCTGGTCTACGTAGGCAAGGGCAAGCATCCCCCGGCCTGGATCGCGGAGCTCGTCCTTGCCCGCGACCGGCAGCGCGCGGCGCCGACCTTTTCCGCGGAAGGCCTGTATCTCTTCAAGGTTCGGTATGACGCGCGCTGGAACCTTCCGGCCTTCGCCGACATGATGCCGTTCGACCTGAGCTCCGGCAGATGAGAACGCGAGTCAAGATCTGCGGCATCACGCGAGCGCAGGACGCAGAGGCCGCCGCGGCGCACGGCGCTGATGCGATCGGGCTGGTGTTCTATCGCCCGAGTCCGCGCTGCGTGACCCTCGAGCGAGCGCGGCAGATCGTCGCTGCCACGCCGGCTTTCGTCTCGACGGTGGCGGTGTTCGTGAATCCCCCGCGCGAGGAGGTCGAAACCGTAATCCGCGAGTGCGGAGTGACGCTGCTGCAGTTCCACGGCGACGAGCCGCCGGACTTTTGCTCTGGGTTCTCGCGGCCTTACATCAGGGCGGCGCGGATTCGCCCGGAACTGGATTTGCTAAAATACCTGTCGCCTCATACTGCCGCACGGGCATGGATGCTCGACGCTTTTCACGAGGATCTGTGGGGCGGCACAGGAGGTGCGTTCGACTGGGGGCTGGTGCCGCGGGATGCGGCGAAGCCGGTGATCCTTTCAGGGGGCCTGACGGCGGACAATGTTGCCGACGCCGTCAGGCGCGTCAGACCCTATGCCGTCGATGTGTCGACGGGTGTCGAGGCCTCCAAGGGAATCAAGGACGCCGCGAAAATTGCGGCATTCATCGGAGCGGTGAAGCGTGAAGATAGCTGATCTTCCGGACGAGCGCGGCCACTTCGGCCCCTACGGTGGCGTCTTCGTCGCCGAAACGCTGGTGCACGCTCTCGACGAGCTCAAGCGCGCTTACGAGCGCTGCCGCGAGGACCCGAAGTTCATTGCCGAGCTCGAATACGAGCTGAAGCACTATGTCGGCCGGCCCAGCCCCGTCTACCACGCGAAGCGCTTGTCGCAGAGGTTCGGCGGCGCACAGATATACATCAAGCGCGAGGACCTCAACCACACCGGCGCACACAAGATCAACAACACCATGGGCCAGGCGCTGGTGGCGCGCAGCATGGGCAAGCCGCGCGTGATCGCGGAGACCGGAGCAGGGATGCACGGCGTGGCAACTGCGACGGTGGCGGCGCGCTACGGCCTGGAGTGCGTGGTGTACATGGGTACCGAAGACGTGAAGCGACAGGCGCAAAATGTCTATCGCATGAAGCTGCTGGGTGCGACGGTGGTACCGGTCGACTCGGGCTCAAAGACCCTGAAGGACGCCCTGAACGAGGCGATGCGCGACTGGGTGACCAACGTGAACAATACGTTCTATATCATCGGCACCGTCGCGGGCCCGCACCCCTACCCGATGATGGTGCGCGACTTCCAGACGGTCATCGGCCGCGAGTGCCTGACCCAGATGCCGGAGCTGTGCGGCCGCCAGCCGGACGCGGTGATCGCCTGCGTCGGCGGCGGCTCGAACGCAATGGGCATCTTCTATCCGTATATTCCGCGCAAGGAGGTCAGGCTGATCGGCGTCGAGGCGGGCGGCTTCGGTATTGCGAGCGGCAAGCACGCCGCGTCGCTCTCGGCGGGCAAGCCCGGTGTCCTGCACGGCAACCGCACCTACCTCCTCCAGGACGAGAACGGCCAGATCATGGATACTCACTCGATCTCCGCGGGCCTCGACTATCCGGGCGTCGGCCCCGAGCACGCCTGGCTGAAAGACACCGGCCGCGCCGAGTACGTGACCATCGACGACAAGGAGGCACTCGCAGCATTCCATGACCTGTGCCACTACGAGGGCATCATTCCCGCTCTCGAGTCTGCTCACGCCGTCGCCTACGCGGCGAAGCTCGCGCCGAGCCTGCCGAAGGACGGCGTTCTCCTTGTCAATCTCTCCGGGCGCGGCGACAAGGATATGCACACCGTCGCAGAAAAATCGGGAATCAAGCTTTGAACGACGCTCGCTCGATCCTGCTCAACCTGGATTTCTTCGAGGGCATTGCCCGCGTCAGCGACGCGAGCGTCGATCTGGTCATTGCCGATCCGCCCTACGGGCTGGGGAAAGACTACGGCAACGACTCGGACCGCCTGAACGGCGAAGCCTATCTCGAATTCAGCCGGCGCTGGATCGACGCGGTTCTTCCCAAGCTCAAGCCGACCGGGAGTCTTTACGTCTTTCTCACCTGGCAACACAGTCCCGAGGTCTTCAGCTACCTGAAAACGCACCTGCTCATGGTGAACGAGATCATCTGGGACCGGAAAGTGCCGAGCATGGGCGGGAGCACCCGGAAATTCTCTTCGGTGCACGACACCATCGGCCTCTTCGCGAAGTCCCGCGACTACTATTTCGACGTGGACAGCGTGCGCATCCCGTACGATCCCGAGACCAAGCGTGCGCGGACCCGCTCGATTTTCGTCGGCAAGAAGTGGCTCGAGGTCGGCTACAACCCCAAGGACTTGTGGAGCGTGACGCGGCTGCACCGCCAGGATCCGGAGCGCGCGGATCATCCCACGCAGAAGCCGCTCGAGATCATCGAGCGGATGGTGCTCGCCAGCGCGCCGCCGGACGGAAGGGTGGTCGATCCGTTCATGGGCAGCGGCACTACCGCCGTGGCCGCCTTGAAGCACGGCCGCCGCTTTACGGGCTTCGAGATCAACCCGGGGTATTTCGCCACGGCGAGATTGCGCGTCAAGGGGCTCGACGAGGAGCAAGTGCGAACGGGTGCCAGGTCCAAGCTCGCGGTGGTGCGCTAGAGCATGTCCAGAATCCAGGCAACCTTCGAGCGGCTCGCGCGCGAGCGCAAGAAAGCGCTGATCCCGTACATCACCGCCGGCGATCCCCAGCCCAGCGTCACCGTGCCGCTCATGCACGCGCTCGCCGAGGCGGGCGCGGACGTGATCGAGGTGGGCGTGCCCTTCTCCGATCCCATGGCCGACGGGCCCGTGATCCAGCGCTCGGGAGAACGGGCGCTGAAGCACCATGTCGGTCTGGAGCAAGTCGTGGGCTTCGTCGCGGAGTTTCGCAGGACCAATGCGGCGACGCCGGTAGTGCTGATGGGCTATGCGAACCCGATCGAAGCCATGGGGCTCAAGCCCTTCGTCGAAAGCGCGCAGCGCGTGGGAGTCGACGGTGTGCTGGTCGTCGACTATCCCCCTGAGGAAAGCAAGGACCTGGCGGGGATGCTTCGCTCACATGGCATGGACATGATATTTCTGCTTGCCCCGACATCGACTGAGGCGCGCATCGAGCAAGTGGCTCGCCTCGCCAGTGGTTACATCTATTATGTATCCCTGCGCGGCGTGACCGGCGCGAAGCACCTCGATCTGGAGGACGTTTCGGCCAAGCTGCCCATCATCCGCGGCAAGACCCGGTTGCCGATCGGAGTAGGCTTTGGCATCCGGGACGGTGCAACGGCGCGCGCCGTAGCCCAGGTCGCCGACGCTGTCGTGATCGGCAGCCGGATCATCCAGGAAATGGAGCAGGCCACCTTGGAAACCTGCGTGGAGAAAGGCGCCGCTTTTCTCAGGGAGATTCGCGGAGCGATGGACGCATGAGCTGGCTCCAAAAACTGCTGCCTCCGAAGATCAACCGTACCGGCACGGGGGCGAAGAAGAACGTTCCGGAAGGCCTGTGGAGCAAGTGTCCGTCGTGTGCCGCGGTGCTTTACGCGACCGACCTCGAGAAGAATGCCAACGTGTGCCCGAAGTGCAGCTATCACAATCGCATTTCGGCACGCGAGAGACTCGACTTGCTTCTCGATCCCGAGGGCCGCTTCGAGATCGGGGTTGAAGTCACGGCGGTGGACAGCCTCAAGTTCAAGGACGACAAGCGCTATCCGGACCGGCTCGAAGAGGCCGAAAAGACGACCGGCGAGACGGACGCGCTGATCGTGATGCAAGGCGCCATCAAGAACGTCGCAGTCGTCGCCGCCGCCTTCGAGTTCGAGTTCATGGGCGGGTCGATGGGCTCGGCGGTGGGAGAGCGCTTCGTTCGCGGGGT
>JBGQKQ010000042.1:0-17984 GCA_041499655.1 Gammaproteobacteria bacterium | reverse complement strand
TCGGCGTGCAGAATGAAGATGCGGTCGAGCGCGCGCACCAGCACCGGGTTCGGCGTGTATTCCTCTGCGGGCACCGCGAACATCATGCGCATGAAGTTGGCGGTGTAGGAGAGGTCGTTCTTCGGATAGATGAACGGCTGGCCGACCGAGTATTTGTAGGCCATGGCGACGATGGTCGGCAGCTTGGCAACCAGCCGGAACGCCGAGATCTCGCGGTGCGCCGGATTGCTGATGTCGAGCGAGTCGTGATAGAAGGCCGAGAGCGCCCCCACCACCCCGACCATGACCGCCATCGGGTGCGAATCGCGCCGGAAGCCGCTGTACAGCCGTATGAGCTGCTCGTGCACCATGGTGTGGTGCATGACGATGTTGACGAACTCTTCCTTCTGATTGCGGTCGGGCAGTTCGCCGTTCAGCAGCAGATAGCAGACTTCGAGAAAATCGCAGTGAGTCGCAAGCTGTTCGATCGGATAACCGCGATAGAGCAGCACCCCCTGGTCGCCGTCGATATAGGTGATTCCCGAGCTGCAGCTCGCCGTGGAGAGGAACCCCGGGTCATAGGTGAACATCCCGGTTTTTCCGTAGAGCGTGCGGATGTCGACGACGTCTGGGCCGATGCTGCCCGACAGTACGGGAAACTCGATCGACTTGCCGTCCCCGTAGGACAGCGTGGCCTTTTTCGTGGAAGCCATGACATTTCCTCAGTGAATTCGCTTCTTCAACCTCAACCAGTTCAACAACTGCGCAACAGTCTTACCACCTCGCCCAGCGCCGGGTCGCGGCACTCGTCCCGGCCGCTGACCAGGCCCCAGAGCCGGTCGTCGCCGTAGTCGAGCAGAGCCTCGAACGCGCTCAGGCGCTCGCCCTCGAGCCCCGCTCCGTGCAGCGCGAGGAAGCGCTCCAGCACCAGGTCGTTTTCGAGCAGCCCGCGCCGGCAGCGCCAGCGCAAGCGGTCCATCTCGACGCGCGTCATGTCCGTCACACCGAGCGCTTCACCATCAGCTCCTTGATCTTGCCGATGGCCCTGGTGGGGTTGAGGTTTTTCGGGCAGACGTCGACGCAATTCATGATGCTATGACAGCGGAACAGGCGGTAAGGGTCCTCGAGGTTGTCCAGCCGCTCCGCCGTCGCCTGGTCGCGGCTGTCGGCAATGAAGCGGTAGGCCTGCAGCAGCCCGGCGGGGCCGACGAACTTGTCCGGATTCCACCAGAACGAAGGGCAGGACGTCGAGCAGCATGCGCACAGGATGCATTCGTACAGGCCGTCGAGCTCCTCCCTCTCCTTGGGAGACTGCAAGCGCTCCTTTTCGGGGACCGGGTCGTCGTTGATCAGATACGGCTTGATCGAGTGGTACTGCTTGAAGAACTGCGTCATGTCGACGATCAGGTCGCGGATTACCGGCAGCCCGGGAAGCGGACGCAGCACCACCGGCTCCTTCAGCTCGGCGAGCTTGGTGATGCACGCCAGCCCGTTCTTGCCGTTGATGTTCATCGCATCCGACCCGCACACGCCTTCGCGGCAGGAGCGGCGCAGCGACAGGCTGTCGTCCTGCTCCTTGATGCGCACCAGCGCGTCGAGCAGCATCCGGTCGTGCGGATCGAGCCGGACGTCGTAGTCCTGCATGCGGGGCTTCTCGTCCTTGTCCGGGTCGTAGCGGTAGATTCTGAACTTCACTGCGTCGCTCCTCGCTCGTGTCCTAGTACGTGCGCACCTTGGGTTCGATGGTACGCGCGGTCAGCGGTTTCATGTGGACCGGCTTGTACTCGAGCCGGTCGCCGTCCTTGTACCACAGCGTGTGCTTGAGCCAATTCGCGTCATCGCGCTCGTGATGGTCGGCGCGGTCGTGTGCGCCGCGCGATTCTTTACGGCCCTCCGCCGACACCATCGAGGCACGCGCCACCTCGATGAGATTGTCGAGCTCGAGCGCCTCGACGCGCGCGGTGTTGAACACCTTGCTCTTGTCGCCGATCTGGGTCCGCGTCGCGCGGTCGGCAATCTCGCGGATCTTCTTCACGCCGCCGACGAGCAGGTCCGGGAAACGGAACACGCCGCAGTGCGCCTGCATCGTCCGGCGGATTTCCGTCGCCACCTCGGCCACCGATTCGCCGTTCTTCTGGTTGTCGAGCCGCGACAGCCGCGCGAGCGTCTGCTCCGCCGCATCCTTGGGCAGGTCCTTGCGACCCGGATTCTCCGCGAGGAATTCGACGATAGACTCGGCGGCAGCCTTCCCGAAGACCAGCAGATCGGTCAGCGAGTTCGTGCCCAGGCGATTGGCGCCGTGCACCGAGGCGCAGGCGCATTCCCCGGCGGCGTAGAAGCCCGGCACGGCCGTTTCCCGATTGCTCCCCTGGGGCACGACCACTTCGCCCGAGTAGTTGGTGGGAATGCCGCCCATCATGTAGTGCACCGTAGGGACAACCGGGATGGGATCCTTGACCGGATCAACGTTGGCGAATTTCTTGGAGATCTCGCGGATCCCGGGAAGCCGCTTGTCGATGACCTCGGGGCCGAGATGGTCGAGCTTGAGCAGCAGGTAGTCGCCGTACTGGCCGGCGCCACGGCCTTCCTTGATTTCGGTCGCCATGGCGCGCGATACGACGTCGCGCGAAGCGAGATCCTTGAGGTTGGGCGCGTAGCGTTCCATGAAGCGCTCGCCGTTCTTGTTGAGCAGATACCCGCCCTCGCCGCGCACGCCCTCGGTGATCAGCACGCCCGCACCGGCGACGCCGGTCGGATGGAATTGCCAGAACTCCATGTCTTCCAGCGGAATCCCCGCGCGCGCCGCCATACCCAGGCCGTCGCCGGTGCAGATAAAGGCGTTGGTGGTGGAAGCGAAGATCCGCCCCGCGCCGCCGGTGGCGAAGAGCGTCGCCCGGGCGTGCAGGATCATCACCTCGCCCGTCTCCATCTCGAGGGCGGTCACGCCCAGCACCTGGCCGCCCGGGTCGCGAATCAGATCGAGCGCCAGCCATTCGACGAAGAACTGGGTACGCGCCCTGACGTTCCGCTGGTACAGCGTATGCAGCATCGCGTGGCCGGTGCGGTCGGCCGCGCAGCAGGAGCGCTGCACCGGGCGCTCGCCAAAATTCTGCGAATGGCCGCCGAAAGGCCGCTGGTACACCGTGCCGTTCTCGTTGCGGTCGAAGGGCATGCCGTAGTGCTCGAGCTCGTATACCGCCTTCGGCGCTTCGCGGCACATGAACTCGATCGTGTCCTGGTCGCCGAGCCAGTCCGAGCCCTTGACCGTGTCGTACATGTGCCACAGCCAGGAATCCTCGCCCATGTTGCCGAGCGCCGCACCGATGCCGCCCTGCGCCGCCACCGTGTGCGAGCGCGTGGGAAATACCTTGGAGAGGACCGCGACGCTCAGTCCCGACTCCGCGAGTTGGAGCGCGGCGCGCAGGCCAGCACCCCCCGCCCCGACCACGACCACATCGAAACTTCGCTTGGAAAGCTCCACCGCCTACAGCCTCCAGAGTATGCGCATCGCCCAGCCGGCACAGCCGACCAGCCACAGGATCGTGATGACCTCGAACGCAAGACGCAACGCGGTGGGCTTGATGTAATCCATGAGAATGTCGCGCACACCGATCCACGCGTGGATCAGCACGCTCACCACGAACAGGAGCGTGAGGAACGGCATCAATCCCATCAGGCCTTTGCTGAACAAGGCCTTCCACGACTCGTAGGTGATCGGCCCGCCGATCAGGAGGACCGCGACGAAGATGAGCGTGAAGACCGCCATCACGACCGCGGTGATGCGCTGCGCCAGCCAGTCCTTGAGCCCGTAGTGGGCGCCGACGACGACCTTCGTCACCACAGCCTCACTCCCAGAAGTGCGGTCAGCGCGAGACTCACCGCCAGAACCGCATAGCTGGACGCGCGCGCGGCGCGCAGATCGACTCCCTTGTCAAGATCGAGAAACAGGTAACGGATCCCCGCGCAGAAATGATGGAGATAGGCCCACAACAGCGCGAGCATTGCCACTTTCACTATGGGGTGCCCCACGTAACTCCGGAAATGCGCGAACCCTGATTCCGAGGAGAGACTCATGTCCAGCAGGAACAGAAACCAGACAAGTCCGAGGAAAAGCAGCAGACCGCTGACGCGGTGGAAGATCGAAACCAGACCCGGAAGGGGGAGATTGAGAGGACTGAGGTTAAACCAGAGGGGACGCCTTCTTTTCGCCGTCAGATCAGGCATGTAAAGCAATCCTTCCGGACCTCGTGGGCTTATTCGGACTCTTGACGGGAGTCAAGATTATAGCAGGCTTCACTTCGGCCTTGTGCTGCGCAAAAGCGCCAAGCCGGATATATTCTGCCCTTCTTCAGGGAGTCCTTGCCATGCCCAGCAAACCCATCCGCGTCGCCGTCACCGGCGCCGCAGGTCAGATCGGCTACAGCCTGCTTTTCCGCATCGCGAGCGGCGAAATGCTCGGCAAGAGCCAGCCGGTGATCCTGCAGCTGCTCGAAATTCCCGACGAGAAGGCGCAGAAGGCGCTGAAGGGCGTGATGATGGAGCTCGACGACTGCGCCTTCCCCCTCCTGCACGGCATGATCCCCACGTCCGACCCCATGGTCGCGTTCAAGGACGTGGAAGTCGCCCTCCTCGTCGGGGCGCGCCCGCGCGGGCCCGGCATGGAGCGCAAGGACCTGCTCGAGGCGAACGGCAAGATCTTTGCGCCGCAAGGCAAAGCGCTCGACGCCGTGGCGAACCGCAAGGTCAAGGTGCTGGTCGTCGGCAACCCGGCCAATACCAACTGTCTCATCGCGATGAAGAACGCGCCCCGCCTGAAGCCTACCCAGTTCACCGCGATGATGCGGCTCGATCACAACCGCGCGGTGAGCCAGATCGCCCAGAAGATCGGCAAGCCGCTGACTTCGGTGCGCAAGATCACCATCTGGGGCAACCACTCGGCGACACAGTACCCCGACGTGTTCCAGGCCGAATGCGAGGGCAAGAAGATCTGGCCGATGATCAACGACCCGAATTGGCTCGAAAAGGAATTCATCCCGACGGTGCAAAAGCGCGGCGCGGCGATCATCGAGGCGCGGGGGCTGTCCTCGGCGGCGAGCGCCGCGAACGCGGCCATGGACCACGTGCGCGACTGGATCGACGGCACCCGCGCGGGCAACTGGGTCAGCATGGGCATCCCCTCCGACGGAAGCTACGGCATTCCCGAAGGCGTGATCTATGGCTATCCCGTCACCTGCGACCGCGGCAAATACAAGATCGTGAAGGGGCTGCCGATCAGCGAGTTCAGCCGCGCGCGCATGGATGCGACGCTCAAGGAGCTGCAGGAGGAGCGCGACGGCATCGGGCACCTGATCGCGTGAGCCCCGATTCAGCCGGAGCAAGATTCCGGGCGGCGCTGGCCGCAGAGAAACCGCTGCAATGCGTGGGCGCGATCAACGCCTATCACGCACGGCTCGCCGAGCGGGTCGGATACCGGTCCATTTACCTTTCGGGCGGCGGGGTCGCCGCCGGCTCCCTCGGTCTTCCCGACCTGGGCATCAGCAATCTCGACGACGTGCTCACCGACGTGCGCCGCATCACCGACGTCTGCTCGCTCCCCCTTCTCGTCGACGTGGACACCGGCTTTGGCGCGAGCGCCTTCAATATCGCGCGCACGGTGAAGTCGCTGATCAGGTCGGGCGCCGCGGCAATGCACATCGAGGACCAGGTGGGCGCCAAGCGCTGCGGCCACCGTCCCGGGAAAGAGCTGGTATCGCAGGACGAGATGGTCGACCGCATCAAGGCGGCGGCCGACGCCAAGACCGACCCGGACTTCGTGGTGATGGCGCGCACCGACGCGCTCGCGGTAGAGGGCCTGGAGCGCGCGATCGAGCGCGCCCGCGCTTGCGTCGAGGCCGGCGCCGACGCGGTCTTTCCGGAAGCGGTGACCGAGCTCTCGATGTACCGCAAATTCGCGGATGCGGTCGGCGTGCCCGTCCTCGCCAACCTTACCGAGTTCGGCGCGACGCCGCTGTTCACCCTGGAGGAATTGCGCTCTGCGGGGGTGGCGATCGCGCTCTACCCGCTCTCGGCGTTCCGAGCCATGAACGCCGCTGCGCTCAAGGTCTACAATGCCATCCGCAAGGAAGGCACGCAGAAGAGCGTCGTCGACGCGATGCAGACGCGCGCCGACCTGTACAACACCCTCGACTACCACGCCTACGAGCGCAAGCTCGACGAGCTGTTCGCAAGAGAGAAAGGCAAATGAGCGAAATCGCGACGGCGCCGAAGCCCAAGAAATCGGTCGCTCTGTCCGGGGTTCCGGCCGGCAACACCGCGCTGTGCACGGTGGGCCGCAACGGCAACGATCTGCACTACCGTGGCTACGATATCCTCGATTTCGCGGAGGAAGCCGAGTTCGAGGAGGTGGCGTACCTGCTCGTGCACGAGAAGCTGCCCAACGCCGCCGAGCTCGCGGCATACAAGAGAAAGCTTGTGACCCTGCGCGGGCTGCTGCCGGCGGTCAAGGCGGCGCTCGAAGCGGTCCCGGGCTCCGCGCATCCCATGGACGTGATGCGCACCGGTGTCTCGGTCCTGGGGACCCTGGAGCCCGAGGGCGAGGATCACGGCGCGGCGGGCGCTCGCGCCGTCGCCGACCGCCTGATGGCCTCGCTCGGCTCGATGTTGCTCTATTGGCACCACTTCAGCCGCGAGCGTAAGCGCATCGAGACCCGGACCGAGGACGATTCGATCGGCGGACACTTCCTGCACCTGCTGCACGGCAAGCCGCCGTCGGCCGAGTGGGTGCGCGCCATGCACACCTCGCTCATCCTCTACGCCGAGCACGAGTTCAACGCTTCGACTTTCACCTGCCGCGTCATCGCCGGCACGGGCTCCGACATCCACTCGGCGATCTGCGGCGGCATCGGCGCCCTGCGCGGACCCAAGCACGGCGGCGCGAACGAGTTCGCCTTCGAGGTCCAGTCGCGCTACCAGAGCTCCGACGCGGCCGAGGCCGACGTGCTGCGACGCCTTGCCGGCAAGGAGATCGTTATCGGCTTCGGCCACCCGGTCTACACCACCGGCGATCCGCGCAACAAGGTGATCAAGGAGGTGGCGAAGCGGCTCTCGAAGACGCGCAAGGACATGAAGCTCTTCGACATCGCCGAGCGCCTCGAGCAGGTGATGTGGCGCGAGAAGAAGATGTTCGCCAACCTGGACTGGTATAGTGCGGTCTCCTATCACATGATGGGCGTGCCCACTGCGATGTTCACCCCGATTTTCGTCGTCTCGCGCACCTCCGGCTGGTCCGCGCATATCATCGAGCAGCGAATCGACGGTAAAATCATCCGCCCGGCCGCCGTCTACATCGGTCCGGAGAACCGGAAATGGGTGCCGCTCGCGGCGCGACCGTAAGACGGGCCGCCGGAGCGAGACAGGAGAACGCCATGAAGGACCTGAGGTTCATATTCCTCGCCGCGCTGCTCGGCGCCTGCCCTGCGGCCGCTTCCCCGGCCGGCGACATCGCCGGGACCTGGGAATGCCGGCAACCGGGGGTCGAGTATCACAACAAGCCTCCCATTCTCTATGTCGCCGACACGGGGAGCGACCAGGTGACGATCGAGGTCGACGGCTTCGCGCGCGAGATCTACGGGCGCTCCCAGGTCTTGGCCGACCAGGACGGATGGTTCAAGGTGAAACCCGCTCAAGGACAGGAATTCATGATCCGGCCCGAAGGCGCCGCGAAGCAGCGCACGCCGTCCATGGGCCTGCGCTTCACCGATGCGAAGAGCGACTACCGTTGCTTGCGGCTGCCCTTGTCGGCAGCCCCGGCCTCCGCGCCTGCGCAAGGCGCGCCGGCGACCGAGAACGCGCCACCCGCTCCCGCGGGCCCGAGTTCTGCCCCAGCTCCCGCGGTTGAACCGGCCGCTCCGCAAACGGGAATGCCAAGCGAAGGGGCGGTCAAAAAAGACTATTGATGTCCGCTCCCGCTTCCAATGTCCGCCCCAAGCCGGACAGAGTTCTAGTCGACATCGCCGACTACGTCGCCAAGCACGAGATAAAAAGCGCCGAGGCCTACAACACCGCGCGGCTGTGCCTGATGGACACCCTGGGCTGCGGCCTGGAAGCCCTCGACTATCCCGCCTGCACCAAGCTGCTCGGCCCCGTCGTCCCGGGGATGAGCATGTCGAGGGGTGCGCGCGTTCCCGGCACACGCTTCGAGCTCGACCCCGTTCAGGCCGCGTTCAACATCGGCGCGGCGATCCGCTGGCTCGATTTCAACGACACCTGGCTCGCCGCCGAGTGGGGCCACCCATCGGACAATCTCGGCGGAATCCTCGCCACGGCCGACTGGCTGTCGCGCAACGGCAAGCCGCTCGCGATGCGCGATGTGCTCACTGCGATGATCAAGGCGCACGAGATCCAGGGCGTGATCGCGCTGGAAAACAGCTTCAACCGCGTCGGCCTCGATCACGTGGTCCTCGTCAAGGTCGCGACCACCGCCGTGGTCGCGCAGATGCTGGGCCTCGCGCGCGAGGCGGTCATCAACGCCGTGTCGCACGCCTGGGTCGACGGTCAAGCCTTGAGGACCTACCGCCACGCACCCAACACCGGCTCGCGCAAGTCATGGGCGGCGGGCGACGCAACCTCGCGCGGCGTGCGCCTCGCGCTCATCGCGAGCACCGGCGAGATGGGCTATCCGTCGGTGCTCTCCGCCAAGGGCTGGGGCTTCTACGATGTGCTCTTCCGCGGCAAGCCGTTCGGATTCAAGCGGCGCTACGGCTCCTACGTGATGGAGAACGTGCTCTTCAAGATTTCCTTTCCCGCCGAGTTCCATGCCCAGACCGCGGTCGAGGCGGCGGTCCAGCTCCACCCGGAGGTAAAGGACCGGCTCGCTGAGGTCAAGAAGATCGAGATCGTGACGCATGAATCCGCGATCCGCATCATCGACAAGAAAGGACCGCTGCACAACCCCGCGGACCGCGACCACTGCATCCAGTACATGACCGCGATCGGACTGATCAAGGGCAACCTGACAGCCGCCGACTACGAGGACAAAGTCGCGCGCGACCCGCGCGTCGACGCGCTGCGCGCGAAGATGGCCTGCGTTGAGAACAAGCGTTACTCGCGCGACTACCTCGACCCGAAGAAGCGCTCGATCGCGAACCAGCTGCAGGTTTTCTTCAGGGACGGAACCGCGACGCGCAAGGTGGCGGTAGAATACCCGGTCGGTCATCGCCGGCGCCGGCACGAAGGCATCCCCTTGCTCGAATCCAAATTCCGCAGGAACCTCGCCCGGCGTTTTCCGGAGGAGCGGCGCAGCGCGATCGTCGAGCTGTGCCGCGATCAGGAGCGCCTCGAAGCAGCCCCGGTCGATAAGTTCGTCGACCTGTTCGTAATCTGAAGGACACCCGATGTCACACAATCTGTTCAACACCTTGCAAGCATTCAAGATGCGCTCCGGGAAGAGCGGGAAATTCTATTCTCTGCCCGCCCTCGGAAAGGCCTTGGGGGTTAACACATCGCGCCTGCCGCTGTCGATCCGCATCGTGCTCGAATCGGTGCTGCGCAACTGCGACGGCAAGAAAATCACCGAAGCGCACGTGCGCCAGCTCGCCAGCTGGAAGCCCGGCGCTCCCCGGACCGAGGAGATCCCCTTCGTCCTTTCGCGGATCCTGCTCCAGGACCTTACCGGCATTCCCGCCCTCGCCGACCTCGCGGCGATGCGCAGCGTCGCCGACCGGCTCGGCAAGGACCCCAAGGTGGTCGAGCCGCTGGTTCCGGTGGACCTGGTGGTCGACCACTCGATCCAGATCGACCACTACGGCGTGAAAAACGCGCTCGACCTGAACATGAAGCTCGAGTTCAAGCGCAACCAGGAGCGCTACACCTTCATGAAGTGGGCGACGCAGGCCTTCGACACTTTCCGCGTCGTGCCGCCCGGCATCGGCATCGTGCACCAGGTGAACCTCGAATACCTGGCGCGCGGCGTTCACAAGAAAAACGGCCTCTACTACCCGGACACGCTGGTCGGCACCGACAGCCACACCACGATGGTGAACGGCATAGGCGTGGTCGCCTGGGGCGTGGGCGGCATCGAGGCCGAAGCCGGGATGCTGGGCCAGCCGACTTACATCCTCACGCCCGACGTGGTCGGATTCCACCTGAAGGGCAGGCTGCGCGGCGGTGTCACCGCTACCGACCTGGTGCTCACGGTCACCGAGATACTGCGCAAAGCCAAGGTGGTCAACAAGTTCGTCGAGTTCTTCGGCGAGGGCACCGAGAGCCTGACCGTCCCCGACCGCGCCACGATCGGGAACATGGCGCCGGACTACGGCGCGACCATGGGTTTCTTCCCCATCGACGACGCCACCATCGCCTATTTCGAGGGTACCGGTCGGACCCAGGACGAGATCGACGCGTTCCAGTCCTACTTCAAGGCGCAGGGCATGTACGGCACGCCGAAGAAGGGCGCGATCGACTACAGCGAGGTGATCGAGCTCGACCTCGGCACGGTGACGCCCTCGCTCGCCGGGCCTAAGCGCCCCCAGGACCGCATCGAGATCGGCAAGGTGAAGGCGAAGTTCACCGAGCTTTTCGCCAAGCCCGCCGCGGAGAACGGTTTCTCCAAGAATGCGGAAGACCTCGGCAGGCGCTTCAAGACGCGCGACGGCCTCGACGTCGGCTCGGGCGACGTGATGATCGCGGCGATCACCTCCTGCACCAACACCTCCAATCCCGGCGTGCTGCTCGCCGCGGGCCTTCTCGCCAAGAAGGCGGTCGAGCGCGGCCTGACGGTGAAGAAGCATGTCAAGACGTCGCTCGCGCCCGGCTCGCGCGTGGTCACCGAGTATCTGAAGAAGACCGGGCTCCTGCCCTACCTCGAAAAACTGGGCTTCAGCCTCGCAGCGTACGGCTGCACCACCTGCATCGGCAATTCCGGCCCGCTCGCCGAGACCATCGACGAGGCGATCAGCAAGAACGATCTGGTGGGCGCCGCGGTGCTCTCGGGCAACCGCAATTTCGAGGCGCGCATCCACGCGAGCTTGCGCGCGAATTTCCTCGCCTCCCCGCCCCTCGTCGTCGCCTATGCCCTTTCCGGCACGGTGCTCAAGGACCTGATGAGCGAGCCGATCGGCAAGGGCAAGAACGGCGAAGACGTGTGGATCGGCGACATCTGGCCCTCGGCACAGGAGATCCAGGCCCTCATGAAGCACGCGATGGACCCGAAGACCTTCCGCACCCTCTACGGCGACGTCGCCAATGCCAACCCGATGTGGAAGAGCGTTCCCGCGCCATCCGGCCAGGTGTACAACTGGCCGAAATCGACCTACATCGCCGAGCCGCCGTTCTTCAAGGACTTCTCGATGCAGCCGCGTCCCACCGGCGCGATCCGCGGCGCGCGCGTGCTCGGCATCTTCGGCGACTCGCTCACCACCGACCACATCAGCCCGGCGGGCTCGATCAAGCCGACCTCGCCCGCGGGCACCTACCTGCTCGAGCACGACGTGGCGGTGTCCGACTTCAACAGCTTCGGCGCGCGCCGCGGCAACCACGAGGTGATGATGCGCGGTACCTTCGGCAACGTGCGCATCAAGAATCTGATGCTGCCCGTCAAGGCCGATGGCTCGCGCACGGAGGGCGGGCTCACCTACCACCAGCCTTCGGGCGAGCAGATGCCGATCTACGAGGCGGCGATGAAGTACATCGCCGAGAGCGTGACTACGGTCGTTTTCGGCGGCGAGGAATACGGCACCGGCAGCTCGCGCGACTGGGCCGCCAAGGGCACGCTGCTCCTCGGCGCGCGCGCCGTGATCGTCAAGAGCTTCGAGCGCATCCACCGCGCCAACCTGGTCATGATGGGTGTGCTGCCCTTCCAGTTCATGGGGAACGACTCGGTCGCCTCGCTCGGCATCAAGGGCGACGAGACCATCGACATCCTCGGCATCGAAAATGGCGTGCAGCCGCGCCAGGAAGTGCCGCTGGTCATCCGCCGCAAGGACGGGACGACCCAGTCGATCAAGGTGCTGCTGCGCATCGACACGCCGATCGAGGTGGACTACTACGTTCACGGCGGCATCCTGCCATTCGTGCTCAGGGACCTCCTCACCAGCGCAAAGTCGTCTCGCGCGGCGGCGTAAGACCCGCGTGGATTCCTTCGACGTCGTCGTCGTGGGCGGCGGCAACGCCGCCCTGTGCGCCGCGCTCTCGGCGAAGGAAACGGCGAAGCGGGTGCTGGTCCTCGAGCGCGCCCCCGAGGACGAAGCCGGCGGCAATTCGCGCTTCACCGCGGGGCTCCTGCGCATCGTCTACAACGGCGCGCAGGACCTGGCGCAGCTGATCGAGCTGTCGAAGGAAGAGCTCGAGCGCACCGACTTCGGCACCTACACCGCCGAGCAGTTCCTCGACGACATGGCGCGCGTCACCGAGTACCGCTGCGATCCCGACCTCACCGAGATCCTGGTCAAAGAAAGCTTTCCGACCGCCCTGTGGATGCGCAAGAAAGGCGTGCGCTTCACTGCCGCCTGGGGGAGACAAGCATTCAAGATCGAGGGCAAATTCAAGTTCTGGGGCGGTCTCACGCTCGAAGCCATCGGCGGCGGACCGGGGCTCGTCGATTCGCTCACACAGATCGCGAAGAAGAACGGGATCGATATCCGCTACCGGGCGCGAGCCGTATCACTCATCGCCGACGACCAAGGCGTGCACGGCGTGGTGGCGAAGATCGGCGGCAAGACGGCGGAAATCAAAGCCAACGCTGTCGTCCTCGCCGCAGGCGGCTTCCAGGCGAACGCGGAGATGCGCACGCGCTACCTCGGCCCCTTGTGGGAGCTCGCGAAAGTGCGCGGCACGCGTTTCAACACGGGTGACGCAATCCGCATGGCGATCGACATCGGCGCACAACCGATCGGCAACTGGTCGGGATGCCACGCGGTGGCCTGGGAGCGGAACGCACCCGAGTTCGGCGATCTCGCCGTGGGCGACCAGTTCCAGAAGCACTCGTATCCCTGGGGGATCTACATCAATGCCGAGGGCAAGCGCTTTGTCGACGAAGGCGCGGACTTCCGCAACTACACCTACGCGAAGTACGGGCGCGTCATCCTCAACCAGCCCCAGCAGTTCGCGTGGCAGATCTTCGATGCTAAGGTGAAAGGACAGCTTCGGGACGAGTACCGCATCAAGCAGGTGACCAAGGTCACCGCGAACACGCTGGAAGAGCTGGTGAAGAAGCTCGACGACGTCAACGCCGACCAAGCGCTGAAGGAAATCAAGGCGTACAACGCCGCGGTAAGGCAGGACATCCCGTTCAATCCGAACGTCAAAGACGGCCGGCGCACCGAGGGCCTCGCGGTCAACAAGTCGAACTGGGCCAACACCCTCGACGCGCCGCCCTTCGAGGCCTACGCCGTCACCTGCGGCATCACCTTCAGCTTCGGCGGCCTGCGCATCAACCCCTCCGCGCAAGTCATCAACAGCGACGGCGAGCCGATCCCGGGCCTATACGCCGCGGGCGAGCTCGTCGGCGGAATCTTCTGGTTCAACTACCCGGGCGGGAGCGGACTGACCAACGGCGCCGTGTTCGGGAAGATCGCGGGAGCGAGCGCGGCGAAAGCCGCCTGACTAACTCATGAAGATCACCGGCAAGTGTCTCTGCGGGGCAGTGCGCTGGGAGAGCTCCGAGGCGCCGATCGTCACGCGCTGGTGCTGGTGCAGGGAATGCCAGTACCTCGGCGCGGGCAGCGGAACCGTCAACACCGCCTTCCGCACGGCAACGTTCACCGTCACCGGCAAGACCAGCGACTACCTCAGCATCGCCGACAGCGGCAACCGCATGCACCGGCGCTTCTGTCCGGCGTGCGGCACCCCGCTCTTCAGCGAGGCGGAGTCGCGGCCGCACCTCATCTTCGCCCGCGTCGGAACCTTCGACGACCCGGATCTCGCCAAACCCGCGATGACCATCTGGACCGCGAGCGCGCCGGGCTGGGCTTGCATTAACGCGGACTTGCCGCGATTGGAGAGACAACCGCCGCCGGCGGCGTGACGCCACGTCGTTGAACCATACGGGCGCGACCGGACTGACCAACGAAGCGTTGCTCGGAAAGATCGTGGGAGCGAAAGAAACGCCTGCTGGCAATCTGCGGACTCTGCGGATTAGATTTCATTCCGGGTACCACGGTTGTTTCTGTAGTGCATGCCGCAATAGCGTGTCGATGAATATCAGCTGACGTAGACCCAGCCGTCCTTCTCTTTAATTCGCCTCAAGGTCCTGCCTCTCGTCAGCCGAAGGAGAGGGGTTGAGAGGCTGTGCATCGCGTAGATGTGCCCTTTTTCCTCAAGCTTCTTCTGAATCTCACCGATGCTTCGCTTGGCCTTGAAGTAGCTTTCCTGGATGAGCTCGAATCAGCTCCGTCGTGGACGATGATGGCACAGGCAAACTTCGCCTTCTCGATCCCGGCCTGATCGAAGCCGAAACCCTCGTGACGCGAGTGGCCGAAAGCTAACTTTAGGTTGCCGGAACGAGCTTGCGATGGGTCAGGTCTACGCGATGCGGACCTTTGGGGAGCGGAACGTCGCGCAGGTGCAGCGCCTCGAGCGACTTGCCCTTCACTGCGAAGCGCGGATGAGCCGCGTTGCGGCGGGCGATTTCTTCCATCGCCGCGTCGGTCGGACGCGGCCCCTCGAAGATCAGTCCGTGGTGCACATGGTGCACCTTCCCCGTCTTCGGATCGAAGAGGGCGACGGTGTGGGTGCCGATGCACTTGGGAAAACGCCCGTGCGTGATGAGTTGCGTGTTCATGCGAACAACTCCAGCATGAGGGTCCATTTGCCGGCCATCTGGATGCAGGTCACGCCGAAGTCGACGCGCTTCAGGTGCGGGGAGAAGAACGCGCCCCAGAAGACCGGATCAGCCTGGGCGAAACCACCGTCCGTGGTGAACCAGTCGATGAGAAAGCCCGACGCTTCGGGCGGGCCGCTCAACGCGCCCGGATCGAGCTGGAGCGCCACCGAATTCATCGAGATCACGCCGGTCGCATCGAGGCCGGGAAGATTGTCCATGCTGAAGCTGATCGACTCGACGAACGAGCCCGTCGCTTCCGCCCACATCTGGAAGAACGCATTTCCAACGACGGCCATGCGCACACCTCCTTCCTGTCGAGGGTCACTGTATAGCGCACCGGTCCGAAGGGTCAAGCGCGCTGCGCGTGTTGAAAAGTGTCACTCCCTTGCGACCATCCGCGATTTCGCGACAGTCAGGATCGCCCGGACAGGAGAAACCCTTATCTAGTTCGTATTCTTCATGAGTCTCCATCCCGGACGGGCGTAGAATCGCCGCGATAAGCCGTATCGCGGGTGGTTACTTCATTTCGTCCAACGGCAAGGGGGTAGACATGGCTCAAACGAAAATCATCGGTATCGCGCTGGTGGTCCTGGGTCTCGGCCTGGGATTCTGGGGATATAAAGAATCCGGCGGTTTCGGTTCGCAAGTCTCTCGGGCTGTTACAGGATCGGCCACGGACAAGGTCATGACGCTCTACATCGGCGGGGCCGTCAGCCTGGTCGTCGGCCTCTACCTTCTCATGAAGAAATAACACGGAGGACATCATGGACATCACCGGTCTCATCATATGGCTCGCCATCGGCGCCCTCGCCGGCTGGATTGCCGGAAAGGTCATGAAGGGGAAAGGATTCGGCGTCATCGGCAACATCGTCGTCGGAATTATCGGAGCCCTGGTGGGCGGCTTCCTGTTCGGTCTGCTGGGATTAACGGCGGGCGGGCTGATCGGCTCGATCGTTATGGCAACCGTGGGCGCTATCGTTCTCTTGTACGTGGTGGGCCTGCTCAAGAAGGCCTGATCACCTGAAGCGCAGGTTGGCGCGAGAGAGCTGCTTCACCGAATTGCAGCCCATCAACCTCATGTCGCGCTCCAGCTCCGCGCGCATCAGCGTCAGCGCCCGCTCGACGCCCGCCTGACCCGCCGCAGCGAGCGGAAATAGATAGGCGCGCCCGACGCCGACCGCCTTGGCGCCGAGGGACAGCGCCTTGAGGATGTGCGTGCCGCGCTGTACGCCGCCGTCCATCATGACGTCGATCTTGTCGCCGACGGCGTCGACGACTTCGGCGAGCTGGTCGAAGCCCGAGCGCGAGCCGTCGAGCTGCCGCCCTCCGTGATTGGAGAGCACGATGCCGGTGCAGCCGATGTCGATGGCGCGCCCGGCGTCCTCGACCGACATGAGGCCCTTGAGGCAGAACTGCCCGTCCCACTCCTTCACCATCTCGGCGACGTACTTCCAGTCCATGGACGGGTCGAGCATCTCGGTGAAGTAGCGGCCGATCGACAGGGTGTCGCCCTTCATCTCGACGTGCTCGTCGAGCTGGGGCATGAGGTAGCGCTCGTGGGTGACGTAGTTGAGGCCCCACATCGGCTTGATCGCGAACTGGAGCATGCCGGCGAGCGTGAGCCGGAACGGGATGGAGAAGCCGGTACGCAGGTCGCGCTCGCGATTGCCGCCGGTGATGCTGTCCACGGTGAGCATCATGACGTCGATGCCTGCTTGCTTCGCGCGCTGGAGCATGGCACGGTTCAGGCCGCGGTCCTTGTGGACGTAGAACTGATACACCTGCGGCGTGGAGTAGGCCTTGCGAAGCTCTTCGACGCCCACGGTGCCCAGCGACGACACGCCGAACATCGTCCCGAACTTCGACGCGGCGGCTCCGACCGCGCGCTCGCCCGCGTGGTGGAAGAGGCGCTGCAGCGCGGTCGGCGAGCAGTAGAACGGCAGCGCGAGCTTCTGCCCCATCACCGTCACCGAGAGGTCGATGTCCTTCACCCCGCGCAAAACGTTCGGCAGCAGGTCGCAGCGCTCGAAGGCCTCGGTGTTGCGGCGGTACGTCACCTCGTCGTCCGCCGCGCCGTCGATGTAGTCGAAGATCGGGCGGGGCAGCCGCCGCTTCGCGAGCCTGCGGAAGTCGTGGAAATTGTGGCAGTCGGAAAGGCGCATGCTAGGGAAGTATGTATTGCACCTTGCCGACGATTTTTGCCGCCGGGACGAACCCCCAGACGCGGCTGTCTTCGCTGTGGTCCCGGTTGTCGCCCAGGACGAAATAGTGGCCCGCCGGCACGCGGCAGGACATGCCCTCCTTGAAGAAGGTGCAGCGGTCGATCATGGGAAAGGGCTTTGCGGGAGGGATGAAAGCCGTGCCTTCGGTGTCGATGAGAACCGAGTACTGGCATTCGCCGAGGCGCTCCAGATACTGGGGCGTGCCGCCGGCGCGATCCTTCCGAAGGTAGTCGCCGATCCGCGTTCGCGGAACCTCCTTGTCGTTGACCCAGAGCCGCTTGCTGAAGTAGGCAACCGTGTCGCCCGGAAGCCCGACGAGCCGCTTCGCGAAGATCACGGCCCGGTCCTCAGGAGACTCGAAGACGACGACGTCTCCCCGGCACAGATCGGACGAGATGCTGCTCCTCGCGAAGTGGATTCCGAGGGTTCCGTAGTTGCCGTATCCCCATTTCTTCACGATCAAACGGTTGCCAGGCTCGATCGACGGCAGCATCGATTCGGACGGAAAGCTGAACGGCTCGTAGAGAAACGCCCGGGCAGCCAGCATCGACGCCGCGAACAGCGCGATGACGAAGATCAACCCGGGGCCGCGGCTGTACCAGGGGCGCTTGACTTCCCGGAAATCCCGGGCGAGGCGGTACGCCTGCACCGCGCAGACGATCCCTACGAGCAGCGACAGGACGTAGCCGATCCACTGCCGTTCGCTAGGCACGAACAGGGTGGCGGCCGGGATAACGACCGTCAGCGCCAGATAGATCGCCCCGAGGCCGGGACGAGCGACGTACAGCATCCCCGCGGGCGGGATGACCAAGCCCAGCGCGGCGGCGATCTTCCTGCTCGGCTTACGGTAGGTCTCGGTGGATTCCATGCATGAGGTTCCCGAGTATTATGGATCTTGCGGGGGGCACATCAAAGGGGGCGAACGATGGAGCCGGGAAAGATTCATCTGCTCAATGCAGGTCAAG
>JBGQKQ010000041.1:0-18148 GCA_041499655.1 Gammaproteobacteria bacterium | reverse complement strand
GGAGTCAAGCCGACTCAGGCGAAATGGATGAGTCGGGAGGAAGCGATCATGGGCACCGCGATACGCGCGGAGTTGTGGCACGAGGACTCCGCCATAGCTGAGGCAGCTCTGGACGCGGTGATGGAGGAAATGCACCGCATCGATCGCGCGATGAGCCCGTTCAAGCCGGAAAGCGAGCTCTCGCGCATCAACCGCGAAGCGGCACGGGCGCCGGTGCCCATCAGCGAAGAGATGTTCGAGTTGCTCGAGCGGTCGATCGAGTTCTCGAAGGCGTCGGACGGCGCATTCGATATCACGTTCGCCGGCGTCGGATGCATGTTCGACTACCGTAACGGCGTCAAGCCCACGCAGGAGGAAATTGCGGCCGCGCTGCCCAGCGTCAGCTATCGGCACCTCCGGCTCGAGCGTCGCCCGCGCACGATTCAATTCGCCCGGGGCGGCGTGCGGATCGACCTCGGCGGGATCGCCAAGGGTTACGCCGTGGACAACTGCATCGCCTTGCTCAAGGCGCGCGGCGTGAAGCAAGCGCTGGTGGTCGCCGGCGGCGACAGCCGGGTTCTCGGCGATCGGCGAGGGCGGCCGTGGATGATCGGCGTCCGCGACCCCAGGCGCAAGGGCGCCATGGTAGCGATGATGCCGCTGGTGGACGCCGCGATCTCGACCTCCGGAGACTACGAGCGCTACTTCGAGGCGGACGGCGTGCGCCATCACCATATCCTCGACCCGAGAACCGGGGTGTCGGCGACCGCAGTGCGCAGCGCCACCATCATCGGGCCCGATGCGACCACCACCGAGGGAATTTCCAAGAGCGTCTTCGTCATGGGCCCCGAACGCGGGATTCGGTTCGCCGAGTCCCTGCCCGGGATCGATGCGGTGGTCATCGACGCCGACGGAGACATGTACACCACGGCAGGGCTGCGTCGGGAGTCGCCGCAATCCGCGGCGGCCGGCAGCGGAGTGCGAGGAGGCGGATATGTGCAGCCAAATTAAGCGCAAGATCGCCTGGGTCGTCGCAAGCGCCGTCTCCGGATTGGCCGCCTGCACCGGAGGCAGCTCCGATTCCATTACCGTGGATGGCGACGTCGCTATTGCCTACGTCAAGCGCCCGGTCTCGGCGCTGGGCAACCCGACCGACGCCGTCGTGACCGGTCAGGGCGGTGATCTTTACCTCCGCGACAAATCCTCGCCGAGCGGGACCGAAACCAACCTGACCGGCTCCTACACGAAGGGGCAGGGCGACGTCACTCACCCGAACGTTTCCTTCGACGGGACGAAGATCGTGTTCGCGATGCGCGGTCCGAACGACGCGAATTGGGCGATCTGGGAATACGACACCGCGGGCAACCCGATGCGCCGCATCGCTTGCGACGCGGCCGCGCAGGGCGACGACACTGAGCCGGCCTATCTGCCGGACGGGCGCATCGTGTTCGTATCGAATCGCCAGGAGACCACCAAGAAGCAAATGCAGGCGCAGAGTGTCGCGCAGGGGGGGCTGCAGCCCGCCAGTTATACCTACGTCGATGAATACGACCGCGAGCAGACGACCGTCCTGCACGTGATGAATTCGGACGGCAGCAATTGCCATCAGATTTCATTCGATCAGAGTCACGATCGCAATCCGACCGTCCTGAGCAACGGCCAGATCCTGTACTCGCGCTGGGACCACGTCGGCGACCGCAACCAGTTCACCATCTTCAGCGTGAATCCCGACGGCACCAACCTGTTCGTCGTGTACGGGGCGCACAGCCCCGGCAACAGCTATATGCAGCCGCGCGAGCTGCCCGACGGGCGCCTCATCGCCACGCTCATGCCGCTGTCCCGCACGCGCGAGGGCGGATCGCTGGAAATCATCGACCACACGAACTACGCCGACATCGACCAGCCCGGCAGCAATGCGCCGGCCAATCAGCTGGGCCAGCAGGCGGGACAGTTCCCGGTGTCGGAACTGCTGTTCCCCGGCGCCGCGACGTCGCAATACGATGCGATGCGCGACAGGGGCGTGTCGCCGCTCGGGCGTTACCGCAACCCGTACCCGCTCTGGGACGGCAGCAACCGGGCGCTGGTGGTGTTTACGCCTTCGCAACCGCAGCCCGGCGTCGATCCCCTGGGCAACCCGACGACGGTCGAGGGAACGCCGCGCTACGGCATCTACATGCTCGACCTCTCTTCCAAGACCTTGCGGCCGGTCGCCCCGCCGCAGGACGGCTTTTACTTCGCCAATCCGGTCGCCCTGCAGGCACGGCCGAAGCCTGCGGTGATCGGGCAGTACACGCCCGACACGACCATTCCCGCGGGATTTGGCCTGTTCGACGTTCATACGGTCTACGACACCGACGACAAGCAGCGCATGGGCAACGCCGTGCTCGCCCCGGGCGAATCCATTCCGCGCGTCGCCGGCCAGCCCGACATCGCCAATCTCATGACACCGGGCACGGCGCAGTATGCGAGCCGCGTGGCGCGCTTCTTCCGCATCACCAGGGCGGTGCCGACGCCCTCCGGCATGAACCGCGAAGCCCTGGGCGAGACGGAGTTCGAGATGCAGCAGATCGTCGGCTACGGCCTGGTCGAGCCCGACGGCTCGATCCGGGCGCACGTTCCGGCGGACACCGCGATCAACATCACCGTGCTCGACGCCAACGGGCGCCAGTTCACCGAGCACACGCACTGGATCCAGGCGCGCGAAGGCGAGCGGCGCTTCTGCAAGGGCTGTCACTCGTCGCGGCTCACCACCACCAATCCGATTCCCGGTGCCGCGGCCACCCTGGCCGAGACGCGGGCTTCGGGCGACGCGAGCTACTCGAACCTGGGGGGCAGCCCGATCTACACCGACTACTGGACGCCGCTTGCCAACACACAGAACGGCACGAGCATCACCCCGCAGGCGCCCATTTCGATCACCTACTCGGGCCTGAGCGCGTCGCCGGTCAGGGGCCCGGCTTCCTGCGCCACCACTTGGTCGGCCAAGGACTGCGCCATCGTCATCAATTTCCCGGACCACATCCAGCCGATTTTCACCGCCAAGTGCGCGAGCTGCCACAGCGGGCTCACCCCCGCGGCAGGGCTCGACCTGAGCAGCACGATGTCCGGAGAATTCGCGCGCACCATGGGATATCAGAGCCTCATGGTCGGTCCCCCGCTGCTCGATGCCAACGGCGAGCCGATCATCACGGTCAACGAAGACGGGGAGTTCATGATCGCGCGCGAGGTTGCGCCGGTGACGCCGGCCAGCGCGCGCGGCAGCCGCCTGATCGAGCGCCTGTTCGAGCAGCCGCTGCTGGCCGGCGCGAGCAGCACGACCCAGCGCGCCTTCTGCCGTGCCGGCGGCACGTCCTGCTTCAACGCCGCCACCTATCAGGACCACACGGCGATCCCGAGCCCGCTGAACGCTTCGGAGAAGCGGATCATCACCGAATGGATCGACATCGGCGGAACCTACTTCAACGATCCCTACAGCGGGACCACGCTGCGCTCCGCGGCGGCTCAGCTGTCCGAGACCGTGTTCGCCTGCAAGGTGCAGCCGATCCTGCAGACGAGCTGCGCGAGCTGCCACCAGGCCTTCGGCGGCAATGGAACCAGCAGCGCGCCGGCGAACCCGACGTTCGTGGCGAATCGCTTCGTCCTGACCGGAAATACCCCGGCAGACTTCGGCGTCACGGCCACGATGGTGACGAACCTCGCCGCGCCGGACAGCAGCCTGCTGCTGCTGCGGCCTTCGCGCGCCATCACCGATACGCCTCCGCATCCGGGCGCGACGCCCGTGTTGCCGTCCGCCTCCGCCGATTACAGCACGATCCGGTCGTGGATCGCGGGCACGTTGACGTGCCAATGAGGGGGGGGTGGCGGAGTTTCGCGCGGAGTGGTCTCGGCGTCGCGGCGGTTGCCCTCGCGCTAGCCGGCTGCGGGCCGCAGGTGCCTTCGCAGGCGGTGGCGCAGCAGGGCGTGCTTTGCTCGAACGATTTTCAGGCCTGCGTGATGCCGGTACTCTCCGGCCAGATTCGCCGCCAGGACGGAGCCACCGTCAGCTGCATGAACAGCACCTGCCATCTCGCCGGCGGCAACGGCGGGCGTTTCACGCTGAGCGCGACGGACGTGAACGCCGATATGCAGGTGGTGATGACACTGTCTGATCTGGCGAATCCGCACGGCAGTCCCATCCTGGTGAAGCCGGCGGAGGAAGTCACCCACGGCGGGGGCTGGGTTTTTTCGGGCCGGGGCGACAGCTGTTACCTCGCCATCTTCAACTGGCTCAGCAACCAGGTCGATCCCGCCCTGGGTGACGCGAGCCCTTCGTGCGGCCGGTGCACGCCGGTCGCGAATACGTCCACGAGCTGCGGATTTCCGTGAATGGGACCACCGGGGGGAGCAGGCCATCACGCATACGAGGGCAACCTGGACCGCCTTGCAGGATGGTGCTTCAGCGTGCTCGTCGCGCTTGCCCCGCCGGCCTTCGCCGACGAGCCGCACGAGCGCGTATTGGTGGCCGATCCCTACCTGGAGCTGCATACCGGCCCGGGCCGCGCTTACCCGATCTTCGACATCGCAGAGCGGGGAGAGCGCGTGGAAATCCTGAAGCGGCACACCGACTGGTTCAAGGTGAGGACGGCGCGCGACAAGGAAGGGTGGGTGTCGCGCGCGCAAATGGAGGCGACGCTCACCGAGGCCGGGGAGAAGAAGACGTTTCGCGACGTATTGTTCGACGACTATCTCTCGAGGCGGGTGGAGTTCGGGTTTGCCTTCGGCTCGCTCAATCACGATCCCCTGTTGTCGGCGTTCACCGGCTACCGCCTGCACGAGAATATCGATGTCGAGCTGACGATCGCGCAGTCGGCAGGGGATTTCTCCACCACGTCGCTGTACTACATTTCACTCGTGTCGCAGCCGTTTCCGGACTCGCGCTGGTCGCCTTTTTTTTCGCTCGGGGCGGGCCGTTTCACGAACACGCCTAAGTCCACGCTCGTCAGCGCGACCGAGACCAGGGGAGGTCTTGCCAATGCAGGGATCGGCCTGCGTTACTACGTCACGCGCCAGTTCTTCGTTCGCGTCGAAGCGAGGAAGCACGTGGCGCTGATCGACTACAACAGGACCGATGATTTCACCGAGTTCTCGGCGGGCGCCGCGTTCTTTTTCTAGCCGAACCGACAGCCCATGAAGAATTCAACGCTTCTTTCCCTTTTGATGGTGACGGCGAGCATCGCGCCCATGGCGCAGGCGGCGGAATCCGTTCCCGAGCCGGTCATTCCCGCGCAGGTGGACCGGCGCGACGTCCACATTCCGAAGATCAGCGCGAACGACGTGGAGATCGGGGTCTTCGTCGGGATCCTCAGCGTGCAGAATTTCGGCGCGAAACCCTCCGCCGGCTTGCGCCTCGGCTATCACGTTACGGAGGATTTCTTCCTCGAAGGGACGTATGGACGCTCGACGGTATCGGACCAGTCCTACCGCCAGCTGGGAATCCCCGTCTTCGACAAGGAAGACATTCCCCTGTCCTACTACTACCTCTCGGTGGGCTACAACCTGTTTCCGGGGGAGGTGTTCCTCGGCAAGGACCGGGCGCTGACCTCCGCGGTCTATCTCGTGGGCGGAGTGGGCAACGTGAATTTCAACAAGGAAAACCACACAGCGTTCAACTTCGGGATCGGAATCCGCGTCCTTCCCGTGGACTGGTTCTCGATTCGCTTCGAGATGAGAGACCAGATGTTCACCTCCGATCTTCTCGGCAAGAACGAGCTCAAGCACAACTTCGAGATGACGCTGGGGGCGGGGGCGTACTTTTGACGGGAGCAGCGAGATGAGTGCACGCGTACGTCTTTTGGCCGGGCTCCTGGGCGCGGCGGTCCTGACCGTTGTCGGCGCCGGTAGCGCCGCGGCGCTGCCGGTCGCCGGAGCAGTCGCACCGGACTTCGTATCGAAGAGCGACAGCGGCCGCAACGTGCGCCTGAGCGAGCTGCGCGGGCAGGTCGTCGTGATCAATTTCTGGGCGAGCTGGTGCAGCCCCTGTCGCCAGGAGTTGCCGCTGCTCAACAAGATCTACACGCAATACCGGGCCGCCGGCTTCACGCTGCTCGCGGTCAACGTCGACGACAACCGCAGGGACGCCGAGGCGATGCTCAAGCGGCTCGAGCTGCGATTTCCGACGCTGTTCGACGGCAGCAAGAACGTCGCGAAACTGTACGGCGTGGATATGATGCCGGCCACGCTGGTGATCGACCGCGACGGGCGGGTACGCTACGTGCACCGCGGTTATTACGAGGGCTACGAGCGGAAGTACGAACAGCAGGTGCGGGAGCTGCTGAAGGAATGAAACGGCGCGGAATAGTGGCGGTTGTCGCGGCGATCTGGCTCGGGGGTTGCACCACCGGGCCGTGGGTCAAGCCGTACGAGCGCGGCTGGCTGGCCGATCCGCTGATGAGCGTTTCGCGCGATCCTCTGTCGGACAAATATTTGCAGCACGTCCACGATGTGCGCGAGGGCGCGCGCGGCGCCACCGTCGCCGAGGGGGGCGGATGCGGATGCAACTGAGGACGCTGGTCCGCGCCCTCTGGCTGGCGCTCGCCGGCCTTTTTGCGGCGCCGGCGCGGGGAGCGCTGCTTCCCGAAGACCGCATGGACCTCCTGTATCACTACTACAACGGCGGCGGGACCCGGGTGGAAGGGCCGGCGCTGCTGGTGCGAAAGGGGATCGGCGAGCGCACGTCGGCCTATGCCTCGTATTTCGTCGACAACGTGAGTTGCGCGTCGATCGACGTCGTGACCACGGCCAGTCCGTTCAAGGAAAAGCGGCAGGAGTACGGCGGCGGCATCGACTACCTGTACCGCAACACGACCCTGGGGCTGTCGGTCCTGCGCAGCAACGAACCCGACTACGTGACCGGCACGGTCGGCGCCACGGTGGCGCACGAGGTATTCGAAGGCCTGACGACCATCAGTCTCGGGTACAGCCAGAGCCGTGCCGAGGTCGGCAAGGCGCACACGGATTTCTCCGAACACGCCGATCGCTACCAATACAAGCTCGGAGTGTCCCAGGTCGTCACCAAGAGCGTGCTGGTGAACCTCAACTACGAGGCCATCCTGGAGGACGGCTATCTGCAGAGCCCCTATCGCTCCGCACGGCTCCTGGGATTGTCGGTCCCGGAGGTCTATCCCCGCACGCGCGACAGCAACGCGGTCGCATTCGGCGTGACCAAGGGCCTGGGCTCGGACGACGGCCAGCTCAGGTCGTCGGCGTACCTGCGCTACCGTTATTTCTGGGACACCTGGAGCATCCGCGCCCGGACGCTCGAGCTGGGATACGCGAGCCGCCTCGACGAGCGCTGGCTGGTCGAGCCGCGTTTCCGGCACTACAAGCAGTCGGCGGCATCGTTCTACGCCGACAACTTCACCACGCAGATGACCTTCATGGCGCGCGACCGCGAGTTGAGCGATTTCTCCGACAACGCGCTCGGCGTCAAGGCCAGCTATCTGTTGTTCAACAATCGCTACAACCTCAGCCGCGCAAGCCTGAACTTCGATTACGAATTCATTCGTTACAGCTACAACAACTTCACCGACGTACGCACGGGCCAATTGTACGAATACAAGGCCAATGTCTTTCAAGTGTTCCTGTCGGGATGGTTCTAGACGGAGGAAACAACCATGAAGATTCCTTCAAGCAGGTCTTTTCGCGCGGCGCGTCGTGTCCTTGGCGTCCTGGCGCTGACCGCCGGCCTGGCGATGGCGGCCGACACGCCGAAGACGCCCCCGCGGGAGGCGCAGGGTCTGGATACGAGAGTCCAGTCGCTCAAGCAGGAGGCGATGGAAGTCAATCGCGATCTGCTCGTGCTCGAGGAGGAGCTCCTGTTCCCGGCGAGCACGCAGGTGGCCGTGTTCGTCTCCGTGGACGTGGGGACGCTTTTCGATCTCGACTCGGTGCAGCTCAAGCTCGACAACTCGGTCGTGACGAACTACCTCTACACCGAACGCGAACTGGGGGCCCTGCATCGCGGCGGCGTGCAGCGCCTCTACATGGGAAACCTGAAGAGCGGCAAGCACGAGCTGGTTGCGGTATTCACGGGAAAGGGGCCCCGCTGGCGCGACTATCGGCGCGGCACGACGCTGACGTTCGACAAGGGGACCGATCCCAAGTACATCGAGCTCCAGATCCGGGACGAGACGCGCGGCCAGCGCCCGGAGTTCCGCGTGAAGGAGTGGTAAGGACGTGACCGCGATGGGCCGGTTCCTGTTCGCGGTGCTCGCCGGTGCGGCATTCGTCGCGGGTGCGGCACGCGCGGACGAGCGCCACGTCGTCAAGGATCCGCATTTCGGCGAAGTCCTGTTCTTCTTCTTCCAGGAGGACTATTTTTCGGCGCTGACGCGGCTCATGGCGGCGCAGCACTTCGGGCGCGTGCCGCATCACGGCGACGAAGCCGAGCTGCTGCGGGGCGGCATGCTGCTGTCGTACGGGCTGCACCAGGAAGCCGGCCGCATCTTCCAGGCGCTCATCGACGCGGGCGCGCCTCCGCCGGTCCGGGACCGCGCCTGGTTCTATCTGGCCAAGATCCGGTATCAGCGCGGCTACTTCGCCCAGGCCGAGGACGCGATCGCGCGGGTGCGCGGTCCCTTGCCCGGAGACCTCGACGACGAACGGCTCGTATTGCACGCCGTGCTGCTCTTGCGCCGCCAGCAGTATCCCGAGGCCATCGCCATGCTGCGGCGGACTTCGAGCCGCTCGGCGTGGGCCGCCTACGGGCGCTACAACCTGGGCGTGGCGCTGATCCAGGCGGGCGAGCGAGACGCCGGGGTGGGGTTGCTCGACGAGATCGGCCGCCAGGGAGCGCGGGGCGAAGAGCTCTCGGCCCTCCGGGACAAGGCGAACGTCGCGCTCGCCTACGCGTTCCTGCAAAACGATGCGCCGGCGCGCGCCGAGCCCTATCTCGAGCGGGTGCGCCTCAACGGGCTGCTGTCCAACAAGGCCCTGCTGGGCCTGGGGTGGGCGCACGCCGCGCTCGATGAGTATGAGCGCGCGCTGATCCCCTGGACGGAGCTGGAAGGCCGTTCGATAGAGGACACGGCGGTGCAGGAATCGCTGCTCGCCGTGCCGTTCGCGCTGGGGAAGCTCGGCGCGTACCGCCAGTCGCTTGCGAGTTACGAACGCGCCCTCGATGCGTACACGCGCGAGATCACGCGGCTCGACGAGGCGATCGCGGCGATCCGCCGCGGGGCGCTGGTCGAGAACATCCTGCGCGACAACCCGGGGGACGAGTCGGGGTGGTTCTGGCGCGTGCGCCAGCTGCCGGATACGCCCGAGGGCCGCTACCTGGCGGAGTTGCTGGCGAGCCACGATTTTCAGGAAGGGTTGAAGAATTACCGCGACCTGGGCTTCCTGTCGCGCAATCTCAAGGCCTGGGCGCAGAGCATCGGGGTCTACCGCGACATGCTCGCCACCCGCCGGAGGGGGTTTGCGGAGCGGCTGCCGCGCGCGATCGCGGGCGAGCGCGCGCTCCAGGTCGGGCAATTGCGCGCCGCCCAGGCGCGCGAGGTCCGGGAGCTGGAGCGCATCGAGCGCGAAGAGGACGTCGGGGCGCTCGCGGGGGACAAGGAACGCGCGCTCGCCGCGCGCCTGGAACGCGTGAGCTCGGGCCTCGAGCATCTCGGCGAGCCCGCGCAGCGCGAGGCGGCGCGCGAGAAAGTCCGGCTGCTGCGCGGCCTGCTCACATGGGATCAGTCGGCGCAGTACAGCGCGCGCCTGCGGGAGCAGAAGAAGGCGCTGCAGGAGGCGGGCCGGTCGATCGCCGAGGCCGAAACGCGGCGCGAGGCGCTCCTTCAGGAGCAGGCGAGGGTCCCGGCCCGGTTCGACGAATTCGAAACACGCATCGAAGTGTTGCGCGTCCAGATCGGGCGCGTGCGGGCGGACGTCGACGCGGCCGCCCGGGCGCAGGAAGAGGTCCTGGCCGACCTGGGGGCAGCCGAGCTGGCGCGGCGGCGCGAGCAGATCGCGACCTACGTAACCCAGGCGCGCTTCGCGGTGGCGCAGATCTACGATCGGGCCGTGCGCACGTCGGAGAAGTCGCCGTGAAGCGCCTCGCCGCCGCGGCTTGCCGCCACGCTATCGTGGCTTGTATTTGCCTGCTCGGTGCCTGCGCCGCCTCCCGCGAGGCGAGGACCCCCGGGCCCGAGACGCTCGCGAGCCTCGAGCGGCGACAGATGGTCGTGGAGCGCGACGCCGCGATCGACGCCAGCCGCGCCGCCGCGATCCATGCGTATCGAAAATTTCTCGACGCCGCGCCGCGCGACCGCATGCGCCCGGAGGCGATGCGCCGTCTCGGCGATCTCGAAATCGAACAGGCACGGGCAGGATCGGCCGAGAGCGCGGCGGCGCGTGAATATCGCGAGGCGGTCAATGTGTACGAGAATCTGCTGGAGACCTACCCGTCGCATGCGGGCAACGATCGCGTCCTCTACCAGCTGTCGCAGGCCTACGATCAGACCGGCGACCTCGGGCACTCGCTCGCGACCCTGAATCGCCTGGTGACGCAATATCCTCAAAGCGCCTATCGCGACGAAGCCGAGTTCCGCCGCGGCGAGGTGCTGTTTGCGCTGGGCCGCTTCCCCGAGGCCGGGCGGGCCTACGCGGCCGTATTGCAGAAGGGCGAGTCGTCGGCGTTTTACGAGCGCGCGCTCTATATGCACGGCTGGTCGCTGTTCAAGCAGGCGCGTCTCGAGGAAGGGCTCCAGTCGTTCTTCGCCGTGCTCGACCGCAAGCTCGCCGGTCGCGACAACGCCGCACCGCTCGAGGAGATGCCCGGGCTCACGCGCGCCGACCGCGAGCTGACCGAGGACACTTTCCGCGTGGTGAGCCTGAGCCTGGCGAACCTCCAGGGTCCGGACACGATACCGCAGTATTTCCCGACGCCCGCGCGGCGCGAGTACGAATTTCGCGTCTATCAGCAGCTCGGCGAGCTGTATTTCAAGCAGGAGCGCGTCGAGGACGGGGCCAAGGCATTCAATGCGTTCGCGCGCCGCTATCCCACGCACCCGCAGTCGCCGCTCATGCAGTCGCGCGTGATCCAGGTCTACCAGCAGGCGGGCTTTGCCGCGCTCGCGCTCGACGCGAAGAAGGAGTTCGTCCTGCGCTATGGAGTCGGCAGCGGATTTCAGCGGGCAAACGGCGAGCTCGCGTACGCGCGCGTGCTGCCGCACGTGAAGACGCATGTCGAGGAGCTGGCGCGCCACTATCACGCCGCGGCGCAGAAGTCGAAGAAGAGCGAGGACTACCGCGAGGCGGCGCGCTGGTACCGCGTGTATGTCGATTCCTTCCCCGGCGATCCGCGCACGCCGGGCATGCATTTCCTGCTGGCGGAGGCGCTGTTCGAGGACAAGGGTTTCGCGGCGGCGGCGTCCGAATACGAACGCGCGGCCTACCAGTACCCGCGCCATGAGAAGAGCGCGGACGCAGGTTATGCCGCGCTGCTCGCGTACACGCAGCAGGAGAAGATCGCCAGGGGCGAAGAGTTGCGTTCGGCCCGGCGGCGCTCGGTGGAGAGCGCGCAGAGGTTCGCGCAGGCCAACCCGGCCGACGCGCGCGCGCCCGCGGTGCTGGTCGACGCCGCCGAGAAAAGCTACGCCAACGGCGATCCCGATTCCGCCGCGGCCCTGGCGGGGCAGGTGCTCGCCTTGCAGCCGCCACCGGCGCCGGGCCTGCGCCGCACCGCCTGGACGGTGCTCGGGCACATCCAGTTCCAGCAGGGGGCTTTCGACCGCTCGGAACGCTCATACCGGGAGGCGCTGGCGCTCACGCCTGAAAAATCCTCGACCCGCCCCGGCCTCGTCGACCGTCTGGCGGCCTCGGTCTACAAGCAGGGCGAGCAGGCGCGCTCCGCGGGCCAGTTGCGCGCCGCCGCGGATCATTTCCTGCGCGTCGGAAGCGTGGCCCCGAACTCGGCGCTGCGGGCGAATGCGGAGTACGACGCTTCGGCGGCGTTGATCGGGCTCAAGGATTGGACCGCCGCCGCGAGCGTGCTCGAGGGCTTTCGCCGCGCCTACCCGGCGCACCCCTTGCAGGCCGAAGTGCCCGGGAAGCTCGCCGTCTGCTATATCGAAAGCGGCCAGACGCTCAAGGCGGCCGCCGAGTTCGAGGCGCTTTCGGGGGCCCAGAGGGACCCGGCGTTCACGCGCGACGCGCTGTGGCAGGCGGCGGAGCTGTACGAGAAGGGCGGCCAGGAGCGCAGCGCTGCGGCGGCCTACGAGCGCTACGTGCGCCAATACCCGAGGCCGCTCGAGCCCGCCGTCGAAGCCCGCTATCGCCTCGCCGAGATGTCCCGCAAGCAAGGCCGTTCCGCGCAGCGCCAGGCCTGGTCGCGCGAGCTGCTCGAGGCCGACCAAAAGGGCGGGAGCGGGCGCACGGACCGCACGCGCACTCTCGGATCGCTCGCCGCGCTCGTGGTCGCCGAGCCGCTCGAGGAGTCGTACCGGAGCGTGCGCCTGGCCGAGCCGCTGAAGAAGAACCTCAAGCTCAAGAAGGCCAAGATGCAGCAGGTGCTCCAGGCCTACGCCGTGGCCGCGGACTACGGCGTGGCCGAAGTGGCGACGACGGCCACCTACCGCACGGCCGAGCTGTACGGCGATTTCGGCAAGGCCCTGCTCGCCTCGCAGCGTCCCAGGGGCCTGTCCAAGGACGAGGTGGAGCAGTACAACGTGATGCTCGAGGAGCAGGCGTATCCGTTCGAGGAAAAGGCGATCGAGCTGCACGAGATCAACGCCCGGCGCGTGCGCGCGGGCGTCTACGACGAATGGGTCAAGAAGAGCTTCATCGCGCTCGCCAAGCTGCGCCCGGTGCGCTACGCCAAGGCCGAGAAGGGCGAGGGAGTGTTCAATGCGCTGCACTAGGCTGCCGCGGCTCCTCGCCCTCTTGACGATCTCCGTCTCCCTCGCGGGTTGCGCGGCCTGGCTTGCGCCTGCGCCGGACCAGTCACCGACGGCGGCGGTGAAGCCGGTGAAGGCGGAGCCCCCGGCAGTGAAACCGGCGAACGCGGAGCCGCCGGTGAATGCGGAATCGCTGCAGCTGTACCAGCAGGCGCTCGCCGCGCTCGGCGCCGGCCGCTACCCCGAGGCCGAGCGCGCGCTGCTCGCCGTGATACGGCGCGAGCCGGACCTCGCCGGCCCGCACGCGAACCTCGGCATTCTCTATGCGCGCATCGGGCGCCCGGAGCAGGCGTTCGAATCGCTGAAGGAGGCGGTCCGCCTCAATCCCAACCGCGCCGTCTACTACAACGAGCTCGGCATGGTGTCGCGGCGCGAGGGCAGGTTCGACGACGCGCGCCGCTACTACGCGAAGGCGCTCGAGCTCGATCCGAACTGCGCCCATGCGCATCTCAACATGGGAATTTTGTACGACCTCTATCTGCAGGACCCCGCGCAAGCG
This sequence comes from Gammaproteobacteria bacterium, assembly GCA_041499655.1. Taxonomy (GTDB): domain Bacteria; phylum Pseudomonadota; class Gammaproteobacteria; order Burkholderiales; family SG8-39; genus VBDM01. The sequence goes on along the minus strand of JBGQKQ010000041.1, from coordinate 4,753 downwards.
ATGCAGCACTACCAGCGCTACCGGGAGCTCACGCCCGCGGAGGCCGGCACCGTGACCAAATGGATCGCCGATCTGCAGCAGCGCGGTCGCGCCGCCGAACAGGCCAAAGGAGGAAAGAACGGATGAAAGCGACGAACATTGGCATCGTGGTACTGGCGTGCCTTGCCGTGCCGGCGCGCGCGGCCGACCGCGCCGATCTCGACGGCACGCAGATTCTCGGCAGCCGCGAGTTGCCGAAGGTGCTCTACATCGTCCCGTGGAAGCAGCCGCTGCCGACCGAGCTGGTCGGCCGTCCGGCGAGCAGCCTGCTGGACGAGGCGCTTTCCCCGGTGGACCGCGACGTGTTCGAGCGCCAGGTCCGCTATCACTCCCTGCTGAAGCCGCGCCCGCCGGACGACGGCGGCAAGGCCAGGTAGGCACAACCCCATTTTTCAGGAGGACAAGCGATGAACACTTACAGCACGGTAGTCAAGTTTTTCCAGGACAGCGGGGTCTTCATCTACCCGAGCATTCTCATCATGGCGATCGGTCTCGCGATCGCGCTGGAGCGCTTCTTCTATCTCGGTCACGCGCGCCGGAGCAACCGCAGGACCTGGGAGGAGCTGCTGCCGCTGCTCCAGGGCGGCGAGTTCCAGCAGGCCTATTCCGTGACCTCCAAGTCCGGCACCGCCATCGGCAAGATCGTGAACAGCGGGCTGCGGCGCGCCAAGAGCGCGCGCCGGCGCGAGGATCTCGATGCCGCCATGGAAGAGGGGATGATGGAGATCGTGCCGCGGCTGGAGAAGCGCACGCACTACATCGCCACCTTCGCCAACGTGATCACGCTGGTGGGCCTGCTCGGCACCATCATCGGCCTGATCAAGGCGTTCACCGCGGTGGCGCAGGTGAATCCGGCGGAGAAGGCCGAGCTGCTGTCGGCCAGCATCTCGATCGCCATGAACAACACGGCCTTCGCGCTGATGGTGGCGATCCCGTTCCTGCTCATCCACGCGTACCTTCAGGCGCGCACCAGCGAGATCGTGGACAGCCTGGAGGTGGCCAAGATCAGCTTCCTGAACCTGGTCGAGCGCATGAAGGCCGAACCGGCGGCGGCGAAATGAGCTCCCGCGTCCGACGCCTGCGCAAGCATACGCCCGGGCTGGACATCACCGCGTTCATGAACATGATCGTGGTGCTGGTGCCGTTCCTGCTGACGACGACGGTGTTCTCGCGGCTGGCGGTGCTGGAGCTGAGCCTGCCGGCGCAGTCGTCCGGGTTCGAGAATCTCAAGGGCGACCTGCAGCTCGAGATCGTGATCCGGGGCGACGCGCTCGAGGTCCGGGATCGCATGGGCGGCGCGATCCGGCGCGTGGCAAGCACCGGCAAGGGCTACGACTTCCATGCCCTGTCCGCGCTGATGCAGGAGCTCAAGGCGCGCTTTCCGGACAAGGTCGACGCGACGATTCTCGCCGAACCCGATACGTCCTACGACGTCCTGGTGCAGACCATGGACGCCGTGCGCGCGGCCAGAACCGCGCGGTCGCACGTCGACCTGTTCCCGGAGATTTCCATCGGCGACGCGCCGGTCGCGGGCGGGGCGCCGGCGAAACCGGGGAGGGCGTCGTGAAACTTTCCCCCCTGCAGAAGCGCGCCGAGCGGCACGCGCGCAACAAGCTGTCGGTGGACCTGAACCTGGTTTCGCTGATCGACATTTTCACGATACTCATCTTCTTCCTTCTCGCCAATGCGTCGGAGGTGGAGGTGCTGCCGAGCACCAAGGCGGTGAGGCTGCCCGAGTCCACCGCCGAAAAAACCCCGAAGGAAACCGTGGTGGTCCTGGTGAGCAATCAGGACATCGTGGTCCAGGGACGCAAGGTTTCTTCCGTGTCCGAGGCGATGAAAGCCGAAGGCGATCTCATCGCGCCGCTCAAGGCCGAGCTCGACTATCAGGCGGGACGCCAGCTGATCCGCAAGGAAAAGGAGGCGAAGAACAAGGCCATCACCATCATGGGAGACAAGGAAATTCCCTATCGGCTGCTGCGCAAGATCATGGTGACCTGCGCGCGCGCCAACTACAGCGACATCTCCTTCGCCGTGATCCAGAAGGGCAAGGCGTAATGAGCGCGGCGGTCGCCTATTACCGTCCCGGGTTGTTGCCGTGGACGTTTTCCGAAGAGGAGGAAGCGCGCTTCCGCCGCATCCTCAAGCGCGTGCTGCTCGCTTGTCTGCTCTTCAGCGTGATCATGCCGTGGCTGCCGCTGCCGAAGGTGGATCGCGCCAAGGACGAGGAGCTGCCGCCGCGCCTCGCGAAGCTGCTGCTCGAGCGCCAGCCGCTTCCCCCGGCGCCCGCGACGCCCGCGAGGAAACCGGAACCCGAGGCGGCGGCCAAGCCCCAGCCCGAGGTGACGAAGCCGGAACCCAAGAAGCCGCCGGTGACCGAAGCGCGCAAGCCCGAGCCGGCCAAGGCGCCGGGTGAAAAGATCGAGGCCGCGCGCCGCAGAGCCTCGGGCGTGGGCTTGCTGGCGATGAAGAACGAGCTCGCCGATCTGCGCGGCGCGCCGATCGCGGCGCAGCTCCAGAAGGACATCAAACCGGGGCCCGGCGTCGGCACCGGTTCCGGGCCCGGCGTGGGCGCCGGCAAGAGCGCGGGGTTACCGTCGCGAAGTTTGATTACCTCGAATGCTACCCGCGGAAGCGGGGGCATCAATACCGGTTCCTTGAGCCGCGATACCGGAGGCGGCGGACTCGCGGGCCGCTCCACCACGGTAGTCCAGGGAGTGATGGGCGGTGACGGAGGCGGCGGCCCGGGCGGCGGAGGCACGCTGCGCCGCGGCGGCAGCGGTAAGGCGTCGCGCTCGATCGAGGACATCAAGCTCGTCTTCGACCGCAACAAAGGCTCGATCTACGCGATCTACAACCGCGCGCTGCGCGAAGACCCCACGCTCCAGGGCAAGCTCGTGCTCAAGCTCACCATCACGCCTTCGGGACAGGTCGCGGATTGCCAGCTGGTATCGAGCGAGCTGCGTGCGCCGGATCTCGAGCGGAAGCTGCTGGTGCGCATCAAGCAGTTCGATTTCGGCGCGAAAGCCGTGGACATCATGGTCGTGACCTATCCGATAGACTTCCTGCCCTCCTGAAGAGGCGGGCGCTTGCCCGGCCGGAGGCGAGGGGGTAGCATCCCCTTCCCTCCGATCCGGGCAAGTTCGCATGAGCTTAGGTTGGCAGCTGGTGGAGGGCGTGTTGGCGTTGCTTGCGTCGATCGCCCTGACTTGGTGGATTTTCGTTGCCCCTTCCCGCGCGAAGCGTGAACGCCGGCGTGTCGCCCGCGAGATGAAGGATCCGCGCCTTCCGTAGGTTCTCCTCGGTTCTTTCCGATCGGGCAGTTCAGCAATCCCTGAAGCGGGGCGTCGCTGGGATATGTGTATTATTAATAGTATTATCAATCAGATAACATATTATATTCATGTCATTTCTAGGTCCATCCTGTAAGGTCACGGTAAGCCGGAACCGCTAGGATGAGGGCGAAGCAGTCCTAGTAATTGAAAACAAAGTCTTTTAACTGCGGTAGCGAGGCGGTAGACTGGAGTCCGCGTGGAGGGAAACAGTTTTGAAGCCGACTGATATCGGTGCACCCGGGTACTTTCACAAAGTCGTAGATTGCCAGTGGGCCTGCCCGGCCCACACTCCCGTTCCCGAATACATCCGGTTGATCGCAGCGGGGCGTTACGACGACGCCTACATGGTCAACTGGCACTCGAACGTTTTCCCCGGCATTCTCGGCCGCACCTGCGACCGTCCCTGCGAGCCCGCCTGCCGGCGCGGACGCGTCGAGGAAAACAATGGTGAAAAACCCGAACCCGTTGCGATCTGCCGCCTGAAGCGCGTCGCCGCCGACAACAAGGGCGACGTCAAGGCGAGGATGCCGAAGGCCGCCTCAAAGAAAAACGGCAAGCGCGTCGCCTGCATCGGCGCCGGGCCCGCTTCGCTCACGGTCGCGCGCGATCTTGCGCCGCTCGGCTATCACGTCACCGTGTTCGACCAGGATCCGCGCGCCGGCGGCATGATCTGGTCGCAGATCCCGCGCTTCCGCCTGCCGATGGAAGTGATCGACGAGGAGGTCGGCTACATCCTCGATCTCGGCGTCGAGTTCCAGGGCGGTGTGAAAATCGACAGCATGAAAAAGCTGATCGAGCAGAGCTATGACGCGATCTTCGTCGGCTCGGGCGCGCCGCGCGGCCGCGACCTCGACATTCCCGGACGGAAAGAGGCGGCGAAGAACATCCATATCGGCATCGACTGGCTGTCGTCGGTGTCCTTCGGCCACACCGACAAGATCGGCAGGCGCGTGATCGTGCTGGGCGGCGGCAACACCGCCATGGACTGCTGCCGTTCCTCCAAGCGCCTCGGCGGAGACGACGTGAAAGTCATCGTGCGCTCGGGTTTCGAGGAGATGAAGGCCTCGCCCTGGGAGAAGGAAGACGCGCGGCACGAGGGCATTCCCATCCTGAACTACCTCGTGCCGAAGACTTTCGAGCACGCGAACGGCAAGCTCACCGGCATGACCTTCGAGAAGGTGAAGGCGGTGCGCGACGAGAAAGGCAAGCGCAGCCTCGTTCCCACCGGCGAGCCCGACCAGCGCTTCGAATGCGACGATGTCCTGATCGCGGTGGGGCAGGAGAACGCCTTCCCCTGGATCGAGCGCGATATCGGCATGGAGTTCGACCGCTGGGACATGCCCAAGGTCGATCCCCGCACGATGCAATCCGCCATCCCG
>JBGQKQ010000040.1:0-18348 GCA_041499655.1 Gammaproteobacteria bacterium | reverse complement strand
GGCGTGGAAAAGCGCGGAATGGTCCAGGAGTTCTTCAGCGGCAAGACCCGCTGGGAGCTTCCGGGACTGGCGCCGCTTCCGGAGAAGGTGTGGCAGCAGCATCGCGAGAAGCTCGAGCGCCACGAGCCCTTCCGTGACTTCGTCTACGTGAGCGCCGACGGCAAGGGCGAGCCGCGCTACCTAAGCGTGACTGGCGACCCGATTTTCGACGTGCAGGGGCGATTCACGGGATACCACGGCATCGGCAAGGACATCACGGACACGGCGCGGGCGCAGAAGGCTCTCGAAGACAGCGAGCAGCGCTACCGCATGCTGTTCGACATCCATCCGAACCCGATGTGGGTGGTCGAGAACAAGACGCTGCGATTTCTGGCCGTCAACCAGGCGGCCGTGAATCACTACGGCTACTCGAGAGAGGAGTTCCTTTCGATGACCGCCGAGCAGCTCCGCTATCCCGAGGATATCGCCCAGCTGCTGAAGGATTTCCAGGACCAGAGCCACTCCTACATGCAGCGCGGGGCGCGGCACCGCAGGAAGAACGGCGAGGCGATCGACGTCGAAGTCGTTGCCTTCAATCTCGAGTTCGACGGCAAGCCGGCGCGCCTGGGCGTGATCAACGACGTCACCCAGCGCCTGAAGATGGAAGAGCAGGCGCGCGAACTCGAGCGGCGCTACCAGGCGCTGCTCGCGTCCCGCGAAGGCAAGGGGCAGTAGTAGAGCTAGTCGGCAGTTGCGCCGGTGCGGCGCACGATATCCGCGTACTTCATCTGGTCTGTGCGTATCACTTCCGCGAACTGCTCGGGCGTGACCACCGCAGCCTCGAATCCGAATGTCTTCAGGCGATCAAGCACCTCGGGATCGCCGAGCGCGCGGTTCACGCCGGCGTTGATCGCGCGAACGATTTCCGGAGGCGTGCCTCGCGGCGCGAGCAGCCCGATCCAGGAATCGACCACCAGGTCAGGTCCGCCGGCTTCGGCGACCGTCGGCACGTCCCCCTGCGTCTTCAGGCGTTCCTTGGCGCCGATTGCGATGAGCTTGATGCGCCCGGCCCGAATAAGCGGCAGCGCCGATCCGAGCGTAGAGAACGCCCACACAAGGTCTCCGTTCGCGATCTGCACGTACATCTGGGACTGGTCCTTGAACGGGACGTGGATCATCCGGGTACCCGTGAGATACTGAAACTCCTCGGCACCGAGATGCGAGGGGCTGCCCACGTAGGATGAGCCGAAGGAGATCTTGCCGGGATTCGCCTTGGCGGCGGCGATGAGCGCGGGCACGGTCTGGTAGCGGCCGGAAGTGGATACGGTAATGAAGAACGGGGTGCGGAACACCATCGCCACGGGGACGAAGTCCTTTACCGGGTCGTAGGGGAGCTTCGCGCCGTACAGGGCCGGATTGATGGCCACGTGCGAGTTGGCCATTGCGACGAGGTTGTAGCCGTCGGGCGCTGCGTTTTTCACCTCGCCGATGGCGATGAAGCCGCTCGCTCCCGGCTTCGACTCGACTATCATCTGCTGGCCCCAGTTTTTGGAGAGGCGGTCGGCGAGCACGCGCATGAATACGGCGGGACCGGCTCCGCTCGAGTAGGGTGCCGTCACCTTCACTACCCCGGTCGGGAATGACTGGGCGTGCGCCGCTGTTGCAAACCACGCCGCCGTAAGAACGGCGAGGCACTTAGCAGTCTTCGTCATTTTCGATTCCTCCTCGTTTCCACCCCGGCGCCCCACCGCTCCGCCGCGCGGGCACCGGCGCGATGAACCATCTTACCGGACTCGACCACCTCGCCGCGACCAGCGTGCTCGTCCCTGGTGGCCGCGAAAGGCCCGTGGCGAAAGTGGAGCAATGCGATATACACTTCCCGCTCCGGCGCCGAGCGCAGAGGAGGGGGGTTGAAGTTTTCTTTTTTCCACCTGATGCCTTACACGCATCTGGACATGGAATCGCACGAGTGGCCGTTCCCGAACCGCTACTTCGACGCGGCTAAGGCGAGCGCGCTCTACCGCACCTACGTCGAGAGCATGATCCACGCGGAGTCCTGCGGCTTCGACTGGGTCGGCTGCAACGAGCACCACTTCAGCCCCTACGGGATGATGGCCAATCCGAATCTCATCGGCGGCGCGCTCGCCTATCTCACGAAGCGTGTGAAGATCGCCATCGTCGGCAATCTCGTCCCGCTCAACAACCCGATCCGGGTGGCCGAGGAATACGCGATGCTCGACTGCATGACCGGCGGACGGCTGGTCGCGGGCCTGATGCGCGGCATTCCTCACGAGTACCTCGCCTACAACATCCCGCCCGGAGAATCCTGGGAGCGCCAGCGCGAGGCGGTTCAGTTGATCCTCAAGGCGTGGACCGAGCCCGAACCCTTCGGCTGGGAGGGCAAACACTTCCAGTACCGCCAGGTATCGATCTGGCCCAAGCCGCTGCAGAAGCCTCACCCGCCGCTGGTCATCTCGGCGAGCAACGCGGATTCCGCGAAGTTCGCTGCCGAGATGCGCGCCACTATGGGCATGGTGCTGCTCGCCGATCTGCCGAGCGGGAAGGAGTGCATCCGCGTGTACAAGGAAGCGGCGAGGGCGCAGGGCTGGGAGCCGAGCGCCGACAACATCCTCGTCGGCATGCACACCTGCATCGCCGAAACCGACGAGGAGGCGCGGCGCCAGCTGGCACACGGCCTGAAGTACTTCGACGAGGTCCTGATGGGCGGGCTGCAGGCCTCGCAGCGCATCGTGCTGCAGAAGACGCGCTACTTCGAGACCGAGGACAGCCGCGACCGCTGGAAGAGCCGCCTGGACAAGCGCAAGACGCTCACGCTCGACGAGCAGATCGAGCGCGGCACGGTGCTGTGCGGCAGCCCCGAGACGGTGGTCGCGCAGATCAGGCGCATCCACGGCGAGCTCGGCCACGGCGTGTTCAACTTCACGGTCAAGGTCGGCACGCTGCCCGACGACGTGATCCGCCGCGGGGTGGAGCTGTTCCGCGACCGCGTGCTCCCGCACGTTCGCGATCTCTGAGGGCTATCACCATGCAGCCGCAAGCGCGCAAGGTCACGCTCTCTACCGGTGAGCTCAGTTACCACGCGGCAGGCGAGGGGCGTCCCGTCGTGTACCTGCACCCGGCGGGCGGCGTGCGCTGGACGCGGGTCCTCGAGGAACTCTCGAAATCCTTCAAGCTCCTCGTTCCGATCATGCCGGGATTCGACGGGACGCCGGCGCACGCCTCCGTGAAATCGATGAAGGGGCTCGCAGGACTCGCCGGCGAGTTCATCGAGCGGACCGTCGGCGGCCCCAGCGACGTGATTGGCTGCTCCTTCGGCGGCTACCTCGCCGCCTGGCTCACGGCCGAGCGCCCCGGGCTCGTCGATCATCTCGTGCTCGAATGCCCGGCGGGTTTCCGGCCGAAAGGACAGGGGGGACGGCCCGTCGATGCCGAGGAGCTGCGCAAGCTTCTGTTCCTGCACCCGGAGAAGCTGCCGCCCGAATCCAAACCGGCGGAGAAGGAAGCGGGCAACCGCAAGATGCTGCCGCACTACGGCTATTCGCCGGAGACCGACGAGGACCTGCTCGCGCGCATCCCTTCCATCGACAAGCTCACGCTGATCCTGCACGGAACCGCCGACCGCATGATCCCGAAGGAAAGCGTGCAGCTCCTGAAGAGCCGCCTGCCGCACGCCTATCTGGTCTATATCTGGGACGCGGCGCACTCGATCGAGGTCGACCAGCCCGAGCGCATGCTCGCGGTCCTGACGAGTTTCCTGCAGCGCTCCGAGGGCTTCATGGTCAACTGGGGAACGCTCGCGGTCAATCCGGGCTGAAGCGATGGGGGCGAAGCCGCCGTTCAGAGCGGATCAGGTCGGCAGCCTGCTGCGGCCCGCCGAGATCAAGGAAGGGCGCGCCCGGGTCGAGCGCGGCGAGATGAACGCGGACGGCCTGCGCGAAATCGAGGACCGCTGCATCCGCGCCGCAGTCGCGCGCCAGGAGTCGCTCGGCCTCCGGAGCATCACCGACGGGGAGTACCGGCGCGGCTGGTGGAACCACGATTTCCTGGGGAAAATCGACGGCGTCGAGATCGAGCTCGACCAGAAATCGTACAAGTTCGCGGGATCGGACGATCCGCGCTATACGCCGCAAGTGCGCCGCAAGGTCCGCCGCGCGCGGCCGATGATGCTCGACCACTTCAAGTATCTGAAGTCGGTCACGCGCAGGACGCCGAAGTTCACGATGCCCTCGCCCTCCATCCTCTACCACCGCGGCGGGCGCGCGGCGATCAGCCGCGAAGCCTACCCTGACCTCGAAGAGCTCTGGGGCGACGTCGGGCGGGTCTACCGGGAGGAAATCCGCGACCTCGCCGCGGCCGGCTGCACCTATCTGCAGATCGACGACACCAGCTTCTCGTTTCTGTGCGACGACAAGTTCCGCGAAAGCTGCCGCGCCCGCGGCGACGACCCGGAGGCGCTACCGCACATGTATGCGCGGGCGGTCAACGCGGCGATCGCCGACCGCCCGGTGGGGATGACGATCGTGATGCATACCTGCCGCGGCAACTGGAAGAGCGCCTGGCTCGCGGAAGGCGGCTATGATCCGGTGGCACGCGCCGTGTTCCAGGAGACCGGCGTCGACGGCTATTTTCTGGAATACGACAGCGAGCGCGCGGGCAGCTTCGAGCCGCTGCGCGCCGTGCCGAAGGGAAAGAAGGTCGTGCTGGGACTGGTGTCGACGAAGACGCCGGCGCTCGAGAGGAAGGACGACCTGAAAAGGAAGATCGACCAGGCGGCCCGCTGCGTGCCGCTCGAGAATCTGTGCCTCAGCCCGCAGTGCGGCTTCGCCAGCACCCATCACGGCAACCTGCTGACCGAAGACGAGCAGTGGAGGAAACTCGAGCTTGTCGTGCAGGTGGCGGGCGAGGTGTGGGCGGAATAGGCGCGGTTATTCGACGCTCACGCGCGACAGCTCGACGAGCCGGCCCCAGCGCGCGTATTCGGACTTGAGGTAGTCGGCGAACTGCTCGGGCGTGTTGCCGACCGCCTCGAACCACTGCCGCGTCACGTACTGCTCGCGGAAGGCCGCATCGCCGAGGATCTTCACCGTGTCGGCGTGGATCCTCGCGACGACGTCGCGGGGCATGCCTGCCGGCCCCACGAGGGCGAACCAGGTCCCGGCCTCGTAGCCGGGCACGCCCGATTCGGCGACCGTGGGAAGGTCCGGCAGCCCCGGTATGCGCTGGGCAGTGGCCGCGGCCAGGAGCTTGAGCTTCCCCGCCCGCGCGTGGGGTTCGACGAGGAGCGGGGTCACCATCATCATCTGGATCCTGCCGGAGAGCAGGTCGGTCACGGCCGGCCCGGCCCCCTTGTAGGGACCGTGCACGATGTCGATTCCCAGCAGATTCTTCAGGTAGTCGACGCTGATGTGCGCCGAGGAGCCGAGGCCGAACGAGCCGTAGGAAAGCTTTCCCGGATCGGCCTTCGCCAGCGCCACCAGCTCCTGAAAGGTATTCGCCGCAACCGAGGCGTGTACCACGATCACCCACGGAAAGCGAACCAGCACCGTGATCGGCGTGAAGCCGTTCACGCCGTCATACGGGAGCTTCCGGTACAGGTGAGGGTTGATCACGAACGAGGACGCGTCCGAGACGAGCAGGGTGTATCCGTCGGGTGCGGACTTGGAGACGTAATCCGCGCCGAGGATCTGGTTCGCTCCGGCGCGATTCTCGATCAGGACCGTTTGTCCCCACGCGCCCGAGAGCCGCGTGGCAAGGGCGCGAGCGAAGGCGTCCGTGGCGCCGCCCGGCGAAGTCGGCACCACGATCTTCACCGCGCGCGAGGGAAAGACCTGCGCCGCGGCGGGTTTGGGAGCGATCGCCGCGCCCGCGAGGAGCAGGGAGGCGAGCACGGAAAGGAGGAGCGGGCGTAAAATCATCGGGCTTTCGCGTATTGTATGCCTAGACGCAGGCAACCCGGCCCTGCGCCCCCGCGAAACCCTCTCCGGCTTGGCGGGTCCAAGCAAGGTCCTATCTGATATCGATGCGAGAGCCATGATGCACGAAATCCTAGGCGTCACCGACGAGCCCGGCGCTCACCGGCGGTGGTTCCACGACGATTACTTCGATCTGTTCGTATGGCAGGTCGAGGGCGGAGAGCTCGTTCAGTTTCAGCTTTGCTACGGAATCGATTCGAGCGAGCGGGCCCTGGTGTGGCACAAGAGCGGCGGGTTCTTCCTCGACGGGGTCGAGCCCGGGAAGCCAGGCAAGGGGAAGGGTGCGGCGGCGAAGACGCCGCGCTCCCCGAAGGTCGATCCCGTGGTCGAGCGCTTCGATACCGCGGCGCGCTCTCTTCCCGAGGATATCCGGCTCGCCATGGTTGCGCGCGTTCATGAATTTGTCGAGAAACAGGACGCGACCCCGGCGCGCCGCAAGCGCTTCCGCCGCGCGTCCTGGCAGCACTCCTAGTTGACGGCGTCCGGCAAGCTCGGCTACTTTGACGAGTAGTGCGGGCAGGCCGGGTCGGGATTGAAGGGAATCGCGGCCGCCGCGCACGGAATCGGAGGAACCATGGGTGCGTTCGGCAACTTGATGTGGCATATGGTGGTCCAGGCCATGATCGTGCTGTTCCTGGTCGTGGCGATTTCGGGCCTGGGCGTCGGGGTCGGGCTGATTCTTTCCAGCCAGAGAACCGCGCAGCTCTTTCACACCCTGAACCGGTGGTTTTCGACCCGCCACGCGCTCAAGGTGGTCGAGGTGCCTCACGAGACCGACCGCGTCGCGCACCGGTACCAGCGCTGGCTTGCCGGCGGCTTTGTCCTGGGCGGCCTGATCGCGATCTTCGGCCTGGTGGCGGCGGTGGACGTCGTCGCGCTCAGCAACATCGTCGCCGAAAGGCGCGCAGCGGCCTTCGTGGCGGTCGTTCTCGACTGCACGAGATGGTTTCTGATCATCGGCAGCGTTGCCGGGGTCGTGGTCGGCGCGATGCTCCTGTTCTATCCCGATGCGGAGAGCAAGCTCGAGGCATTCACCAATCGATGGGTGTCGTCGCGGCAAGTCGTTCGAAGCTGGGATGACATGCACCTGACGCTCGACCTGCTGGTCGAGGCCCATCCCACTCCCGCCGGCTGGCTGCTCGCCTGCACCTCGGCGGCGGCGGTCTTCTGCGCGGTCTTCATGCTGGTGCGCTACTACTGAAAGGCAAGACGGTCGCGATTCTCGAGAGCCGGCTGGGCGCACAGCTGGCCGGCCTCGTCGAGAAGCATGGCGGGCGGCCAATGCCCGCGCCGGCGCTCGCGGAAGTTCCCGACATCGACCACGAAGAGATCGCGCGGCTCGTGCAAGAGCTGGAATCGCGCCTTCCCCGGGCGGCGATCTTCCAGACCGGAGTGGGAACCCGGGCCCTGTTCGAAGCGGCCGATTCATTGGGACTCACCTCCAGGCTCCTCAACCTGCTCTCGAAGTGCGTGGTGGTCGCGCGCGGTCCCAAGCCCACCGGAGTGCTGCGCTCGCGCGAGGTGCGCATCGATCGCAGCGCCCTGGAGCCCTACACCACGGCACAGGTGCTGGAATCGCTCCGGGACCTGTCTTTTCGGGGCGAGCGCGTCGTTGTCCAGCGTTACGGCGAGAGGAACGTCGAGCTCGAGCGTGCGCTGCAGGCGAAAGGCGCGGAAGTCGTCGAGATTCCCACCTACCGCTGGGCGCTGCCGGCCGATACTGGCCCGCTCGCGGCCCTGATAGCCGCGCTCGACCGTGGCGAGGTCGACGCGGCGGTGTTTACCAGCGCGTCCCAGGCGCACAACCTGTTCGCGGTCGCCGAGAAACTCGGCAAAGACGGCTCGCTCGCCGCAAACCTGAGCCGCACCCTCGTCGCCTCCATCGGCCCGGTGTGCAGCACCGCACTGAGGGGCCACGGTGTGAATGTCGCGCTTGAAGCGAGCCCGCCGAAGCTCGGTCCGCTGGTCGCTGCGCTCGAAAAGGCCCTTTTGGCATAGGGGCTGGTACAATGCGCGACTTTTCGCGCAATGGCCTTCTGAAATGCCCCGCTCCATCCGCAACCTTGCGATCATCGCCCACGTCGATCACGGAAAGACGACGCTGGTCGACAAGCTCCTACGGCAGTCGGGCACCTTCGCCGCGCACCAGCACCTCGTCGAGCGGGTCATGGACTCCAACGACCTGGAGAGGGAGCGCGGCATCACCATCCTCGCCAAGAACACCGCGGTCGACTACGAGGGCGTGCACATCAACATCGTCGACACGCCGGGACACGCGGACTTCGGCGGCGAAGTCGAGCGCTCGCTCTCGATGGTCGACGGCGTGCTGCTGCTCGTCGACGCCGTCGAGGGCCCGATGCCGCAGACGCGCTTCGTCACGCGCAAGGCGCTCGCGCTGGGGCTGAACCCGGTGCTGGTGGTGAACAAGATCGACCGCCCGGGGGCGCGGCCCGACTGGGTGGTGAACGCCACCTTCGACATGATGGACAAGCTCGGTGCCTCCGAGCATCAGCTCGATTTCCCGGTGGTCTACGCATCGGCGCTGCTCGGCACCGCCACCCTCGACCTGTCGAAGCCCGGAACCGACATGCGGCCGCTGTTCCAGACGATCATCGGGCGCGTTCCAGCGCCCAAGGGCGATCCCGAGGGCCCTCTGCAATTGCAGATCAGCAACATCGACTATTCGAGCTATGTCGGGCGCATCGGCATCGGGCGCATTGCCCGGGGAAAGCTGAAGACTGCCCAGGAGATCCTGGTGCTGCACGAAGGTCGCGCGCCCACGAAGGCCAAGGTCGGCCAGGTCATGGGTTTTCAAGGGCTGGAGCGCATTCCGATGGACGAGGCGGCCGCGGGCGATATCGTGCTCGTAACCGGCGTGGAGGAGACCGCCATCGGCGTCACGTTCGCCGATCCGATCAACCCCGAAGCGTTGCCCATGCTCAGGGTGGACGAGCCCACGCTCACCATGAATTTCCAGGTCAACACCTCGCCTCTCGCGGGCCAGGAAGGGCGCTTCGTCACCAGCCGGCAGATCCGCGAGCGCCTGTTCCGCGAGCTACAGGGCAACGTCGCCCTGCGCGTCGAGGAGACGGCCGACGCCGACGTGTTCCGCGTCTCGGGGCGCGGCGAGCTGCACCTCACCATCCTGCTCGAGAACATGCGCCGCGAAGGCTACGAGCTGGCGGTATCGCGTCCGCGGGTGGTGATCAAGGAGGTCGGCGGCGTGAAGCACGAGCCGTTCGAGGTCCTGACCGTGGACGTCGAGGAGCAGTACCAGGGCCCGGTGATGGAGGCCCTCGGAGGCCGGCGCGCCGACTTGCTCGACATGATGCCCGACGGCCGCGGCCGGGTGCGGCTCGACTACCGCATCCCCGCGCGCGGACTGATCGGCTTCCAGTCGGAGTTCCTCAACCTCACGCGCGGCAACGGACTCATGAGCCATGTGTTCGACGAATACGGCCCGATGAAGGCCGAGATCCCCTCGCGGCGCAACGGCGTGCTGATCTCGGCGGAAAAGGGCGAGGCCGTCGCCTACGCGCTGTGGAAGCTGCAGGAGCGCGGGCGCATGCTGGTGAGCCCGGGCGAGCGCTTGTACGAGGGCATGGTGGTGGGGCTGCACAGCCGCGACAACGATCTGGTCGTGAACCCGATCCGCGAGAAGCACCTCACCAACATCCGCGCGGCGGGGAAGGACGAGGCGATCCTGCTGACACCGCCGATCAGGCTGACGCTCGAGCTGGCGGTGGAGTTCATCGAGGACGACGAGCTGATCGAGATCACGCCGCGCTCGATCCGTGTGCGCAAGCGCCATCTCCAGGAACACGAGCGCCGCCGCGCCGCGCGCGTCGAGCCCGGAACCGAGGTCTCCACCGCCTGACCCGGGCCTGCCTCAGGCGATGCGGTAGCGCTTCACCGCCTCCTCGTTCCAGCTCACTCCGGTTCCGGGACGCTCCGGAATGGCCGCCTGGCCGTCCACGATTTGCAGCGGCTCGGCGAGGATCGCGCCGGCCCAGTCCACGTACTCGAGATAGTGGCGGGTCGGCGTCACCGCGAGCAGGTGCGCGCTCGTCTCGGGAAAGAGATGCGAGGACATCGGCCGCTTCTGCTCCGCGGCGATCTTCGCGGCGCGCTGCCAGCCCGTGACTCCGCCGATTCTCTCCAGGTCCGGCATCACGAAATCGCAGGCCTTCGCAGCGAGCGCCTCGGCCATCTGCTCGGGCAGCGAGAAGTTCTCACCGATCTGCACCGGCGTCGCGAGCTCGCGCGCGAGCTCGGCGCATCCGCGGAAGTCGTCGTGGCGGATCGGTTCCTCGATCCAGGCGACGCCCTCGGAATCGATCGCGCGGCCGCGCTCGAGTGCCTCGGCGAGGGACAGCGCCTGGTTGAAGTCGACCATGAGCTCGACCGCGTCGGGAAGGCGCTTGCGCACGGCGCGCACGGCGGCGAGATCGGCTCGCAGCGTCGGATGACCCAGGCGCAGCTTCACCGCGCGAAACCCGCCTTCGAGCAGCTGTTCCGCCTCGTCGGCGGCGGCCCCGGGTTCCATGAGCCCGAGGCCGTTGCTGTTGTAGGCGCGGATGCGGCGTGGCGCGCCGCCGAGGAACGCAGCCAGAGGCTTGCCTGCCGCGAGCGCCAGCGCGTCCCAGCTCGCGACATCGAACGCGCTCATCGCCATGCGCACGATGCCTTGCACGCCGATCAGCTTGAAGCGGCGCGCGAGTTTTCCCCAGAGCTCGGCGGGCGAGACACGCTCGCCCTTCAGCGTGCGCTCGATCTCCCCCAGCAGGGCCGCGATCGCCGGCGCCGCCGCGGGCAGATAGCAGAACAAATACGAATGACCGGTGACGCCTTCTTCGGTCTCGAGATCGACGAGGAGCAGGGGCGCGCTGCGCAGGGTCGCCGCGCTCGTGCCGAGGGGCCGCTTCATCGGCACTTCGACGCCTCGCGCGCGCAGCGCGCGCAGCGTGAGCCGCGGTGCGCTCACGCGGGCTTTCCGCCTTCGGCGTATAGCGCGAGGATGTCCCACACCGCGCGGTTGGCCGGGGTCGGAACGCCGGCCGCGGCGCCGAGCTGCACCACGCCGCCGGAGAGCCACTCGACTTCCAGCCGGTTGCCGCGCTGAAGGTCGTGCGCCATGGAAGCGGCCATGTCCTCGGGAAGCCCGTCGGCGCGGGCGAGGCAGGCGTCGGCATAGTCGGCGGGAAGGGCGATGCCCTGCGCGCGCCCCACCGCGACGGTTTCGCGAAAGATCTCGAGGAGGAAGGCGCGCGTGCGCGGATTCGTTCGGATCGGCCCGATGGTCGAGCGCATCGCCGTCGTGGTCGCCGAAATCCCGACCAGGAACGCGTACTTCTCCCAGATCGCGCGGCGCACGTCGCCACTCAGTTCGGCGGTGATACCCGCCTTGCCCAGCGCGTCGTGGAGGAGGCGTGCGCGCTCGGAAGGGCGTCCGTCGTATTCGCCGATCACCACTCGCTGCATCGCTCCCGTCTGGAGGATCACGCCGGGGCGGGCGATGGTGGTCGCGACGTAGCACACCCCACCCATGACGGGTGCTTCGCCCAGCTCGCGGCGCAGGAGCTCGTCCTTGATCACGCCGTTCTGCAGCGACAGCACCCCGGTGCCGGGCTTGAGCATGGGCTTCATCTGCCGGATCGCGGATTCGGTGTCCCACAGCTTCACCGACAGAATGACCAGGTCGACCGGACCGATCGAGGCCGGATCGTCGGTGGCACGCACCTTCAGGATGCGGATGTCGCCGTGTGCCTGGCTCTCGATCACGAGGCCGCGCTCGCGCATCGCGGCGAGGTGTGCGCCGCGCGCGATGAAGGCGACATCGTAGCCCGCGCGGGCGAGCCTGCCACCGATGAATCCACCCACGCCCCCCGATCCCAGCATTGCGACCTTCATGGCCCGAATGGTAACCTGCTCCGTCCTGAGCAGGAGGGGAAACCATGATCCGCTTTGTTCTTCGCACGGTCCTCGCGCTTTGCGCCCTCGCGCCGATGGCCGCGTTGTCGCAAGCGTGGCCGGCCAAGCCGGTGCACTTCATCGTTCCGTTTCCGCCGGGCGGGTCGGTCGATCCGCTCGCACGGGTACTCGGCGCGCGGCTCCAGGACTCGCTCGGGCAGCAGTTCATCGTGGAGAACAAGCCCGGCGCCTCGGGCTCGATCGGCACGGCCTTCGTCGCCAAGAGCGCGCCCGACGGCTACACCTACGTGGTGGTGTTCGACACACACGCGGTCAATCAGTCGCTGATCCCTAACCTGCCGTACGACACGCTGAAGGATCTCGCGCCGGTGATGCTGGTGGGCACCGCGCCGATGGCCATCGTCACCAGTCCCGCCAGGCCGTACAAGACTTTCGCCGATGTCGTCGCTGCGGCAAAGGCGAAACCCGAAGCGCTCAGCATCGGCTCCGTCGGGAACGGCAGCATGGGCCACCTCGCCATGATCGTGGTGCAGCAGATGGGCGAATTCAAGGTCACCCACGTGCCCTACAAGGGCGGCGGTCCGATGATGACCGACGTGATGGGCAACCAGATCGACCTCGGCATCGCCTCGGTCGCCGCGCTCTCGGCGAACGTCAAGGGCGGAAAGCTGCGTGCCCTCGCCGTCACGGGCGACAAGCGCTCGCAGGTGATGCCCGACGTGCCGACTCTCGCCGAGCAGGGCCTCCCTGGATTCTCGGCCTACGCGTGGTGGGGGATTCTCGCGCCCGCGAGCACGCCGAAACCGATCATCGACAGGATCCACGCCGAGCTCGCCAAGGCGCTCGGCCAGCCCGACCTGCGCAAGCAGCTGACCGAGACCCTCGGCATGGACCTCGCGGTCAGCAGCCCCGAGGCGCTGCAGAAATTCGTCGCGGGCGAAATCGACCGCTGGGGCAAGGTGGTGAAGGCCAACAACATCCGGGCCGATTGAATCGGAGCGAAGTCATAGCGGTGGACGGAAGGAGGAGAACAGTGATGAGGCCAAGTCTTCTCAGTACCGCACTCGCGTGCGCGGTGGCATGGGCGGCGATCGCGCCGTTCGCGGCCGTCGCGCAAGTCGCGTGGCCGACCAAGCCGGTGAAATTCGTCGTGCCGTATCCGCCCGGAGGCTCGACCGATCCCATGGCGCGCCTGATCGCCGCGAAGCTCACCGACTCGCTGGGCCAGCCGTTCGTCGTCGAGAACAGGGCCGGCGCGTCCGGAACGATCGGTACCGCTTTCGTCGCCAAGTCGCCCGCGGACGGCTACACCTTCATCTTTGTTTTCGATTATCACGGAGTCAACCCTTTCCTGATCCCGAATTTGCCGTTCGACACCGTGAAGGACTTTGCACCTGTGATGCTGATTGGCACCGCGCCGATGGCGATCGCGACGGCCGCCGCCAAGCCCTATAAGAGCTTCGCCGACGTGGTTGCCGAGGCCAGGGCGAAACCCGGCAGCGTGAGCATCGGCTCGGTCGGCAGCGGCAGCCTCGGGCACCTGACCATGGTCCTGGTGCAACAGGCCGCCGGCATCAAGCTCATTCACATACCGTATAAAGGGGGCGGACCGATGACGGCGGACGCCGTCGGCGGCCAGATCGATCTCGCCATCGGCTCGGTCGCGGTGATAGCGCCGCACGTGAACGGCGGCAAGCTCCGCGCCATCGCGGTCACCGGAGACACGCGTTCGCGCGCGCTCCCCGATGTGCCCGCGCTCGCCGAGCAGGGACTGCCGGGCTTCTCCGCGCTTGCCTGGTGGGCGGTTTTTGCTCCCGCCGGCGTGCCCAAGCCGATCATGGACAAGTTTCACGCCGAGCTCGTCAAGGCGTTCAACCTGCCCGACGTGCGCAAGCTGCTTACCGAGACGCTCGGCATAGACCTCGTCGTCGGTACCCCCGAGGAACTGGCGAAGTGGCTCGATACCCAGATGCAGCGCTGGGGCAAGGTGGTGCGCGACAACAACATTCGCGCGGATTGAGGGGAACCGATGAGACGCGCCGGCCGCCTCGCGTTTGCCGCGCTGCTGCTCCTGCCGTCGCTGCTCCCGGCGCAGGAGTTTCCCGTCAAACCGATCCGGCTGATGATCGGCTTTCCCACGGGCGGGAATGTCGACATCGTCGGCCGGATCGTCGCGCAGAAGATGAGCGAGGGACTCGGCCAGCAGGTTCTTCCTGAAAACAGGACCGGCGCTGGCAGTATCATCGCCAACGACTACGTCGCCAAGTCCGCCGCGGACGGCTACACGCTGCTCGTGGTGAGCGGCGCGTTCGTCACGCAGGCGGCGACCAACAGGAAGCTGCCGTACGACCCGCTGCGCGATTTCTCCTGGGTCTCGACCATCGTCAGCTATCCGCTGGTGTTCTCGGTGCGCGCCGATTCGCATTTTCGCACCCTCGACGAGTTCATCGGTTTCGTAAAGAGCAACCCGGGAAAGGTCAACTATCCTTCGCCCGGAATGGGAACGCTCTATCACCTGGCAGGTGAGATGTTCGTGTCCATGGCGGGGATCGACATGCAGCACGTGCCGTTTCGCGGCGGCTCCGAGCCGCTGACCGAGGTCCTGTCCGGGCGCATGGAGCTCCTCATCGACGCGCTCACCAATTCCTATCCCCAGATCCAGGCGGGAAAGTTCAGGCCGCTCGCGGTGAGCTCTGCCGCGCGCTCGCCCGCGCTTCCGAACGTGCCTACGGTCGCCGACAGCGTCCCCGGATACGAGGCGAGCTCGTTCCTCGGGCTCGCGGGTCCGGCGGGGCTGCCGGGAGCGGTGGTCGAGCGCCTGAATCGCGAGGTGCGCCGCGCGCTTGCGCTCCCCGATGTCGGGCAGAGGTTCGCCGAGTGGGGAGGCGCGCCCAGCCCGAGCAGCCCGGAGGAGATGCAGAGCCGCGTGGCCTCGGAAATCGGGAAATGGAAGAAAGTCGTCGCGGAGAGAAGGATCGAGCTGCCGTGAGAGCCGTCCTGTTTCTTGTATCTGCGCTGGCTTGCCCGGCGGCGGTCGCGCAGCCGGCCTATCCGGCGAAGCCGGTGCGCTTCATCGTGCCCTCCGCGGCCGGCGGTGGGACCGACATCATCGCGCGGGCGATTTCGCTCAAGCTCTCCGGAGAGCTCGGGCAGCAGTTCGTCGTCGAGAACCGTCCCGGAGCCGGCCAGATGATCGGCATCGAGCTCGCCGCCAGGTCGCCCGCAGACGGCTATACCATCCTGATGGCCGCGAGCACGCTCGCGATCAATCCCATCATGTACAAGAAGGTTCCCTACGACCCGGTCCGGGATTTCGCACCGATCACGCAGGCGGCGACCTTGCCGAACGTGCTGGTGGTGCATCCGTCGCTGCCGGTGAAATCGATGTCCGAGCTGATCGCCTACGCAAAGGAGCGTCCCGGCCAGCTCAACTTCGCCTCCGCGGGTGTCGGCACTTCCCCGCAGATGTCGATCGAGCTCCTGAAGAGCATGGCGGGGATCGACATGGTCCACATCCCGTACAAGGGCACGGCGCCGGGCGTGGTGGATCTGCTCGCAGGACAGGTCCTGGTGATGGCGCCGAACGTGCTGACCGCGCTGCCGCATATCAAGTCGGGCAGGCTGCGGGCGCTCGCCGTGACCAGCGCGAAAAGGAGCGTAGCCCTGCCCGACGTGCCCACGGTCGCCGAGGCGGGGCTCCCGGGTTACGACTCGACGCAGTGGTACGGGGTGCTCGCGCCGGCGGGAACGCCGCGCGACGTCGTGGCGCGCCTGCACGACGGGATCGTGCACGCCCTGCGCGACGCCGAGGTCGGCAAGCGCCTCGCCGCGGACGGCGCTGAGCCCGTCGGCAGCAGTCCCGAGGAATTCGCAGCGTTCATCAGATCGGAGAGTGAAAAATGGGCCAAGGTCGCGAGCGCAGCAGGCATCAAGCCGGAGTGAGCGTGCGCCGCGTCCTATGCGTGCTCCTCGCGGCGACGGCAGGCGCCGCGTTCGCGCAGTATCCCGAGCGCCCGGTCCGGCTGATCGTGCCGCAGGCGGCCGGCAGCGCGACCGACACCGTCGCACGCCTGCTCGCCGCCGAGATGGCCGGGCCGCTCGGCCAGTCCGTGGTGGTCGAGGACCGCCCGGGAGGCGCGCTCACGATCGGTATCGACCTCGTCGCCAAGTCCGCGCCCGACGGGTACACCACGGGCATGGGCCCGATCGGTGCGATGGCGATCACGCGCCACATGGTGGCGAAGCTCCCCTATGACATCGAGCGCGACCTGCAGCCGATCGCGCTGGTGGTCAAGGGCCACCTGCTGCTCGCGGTATCGCCTTCGCTGCCCGTGAATTCGGTCAAGGAGCTGATCGAGTACGCGAAGAAGAATCCCGGCAAGCTGATGAACGCGTCCTCGAGCAACGGCTCCCCGGGGCACGTGGGCGGCGAGCTGTTCAAGTACATGACCGGGACTGACATCGTGCACATTCCCTACAAGGGTGGAGCGATGGCGATCAACGATCTCATTGCCGGCCACGTGCAGGTGATGTTCGAGAGCCTCAACTCCATTTCGACCTACGCCCGTTCCGGCAAGGTGAGAGCGCTCGCGGTGAGCGGCAGCAAGCGCTCGGTGGGCTTTCCCGACCTGCCGACCATCGCCGAGGCGGGCGTGCCGGGCTACGACGCCGCGACCTGGACGGGCGTCATCGGCCCGGCGGGCATGCCCAGGCCGATCGTGCTCAAGCTCAACGCCGCGATCAACCAGGCGATCGCGAGCCCGATGTTTCTCGCGCGCTTCGCGCAGATCGGCGACGAGCCCGCCGGCGGGACGCCCGAGGAGTTCGCCGAGACGATACGCAGGGACTCGGCGAAGTGGGCCGAGGTCGTGAAGCGCTCCGGCGCGAGGATCGACTGAGAGTTCCGTAGTCCTTTCTGCGCTTCCTGCGTCACACTTTGTGACAATTGCTTACTTTGCCGCGGAAACGCCTTTGCTAGGATGGTTGTCGAACTAGCGGAAGGACGATCATGAACCGGGTAAAGGCGGTCCTCACGTTGAGCGCGGTTCTGCTGGGCGCGGCGGCGAGCGCGCCGGCATTCGCCTGGCACCACGGGGGTGTGCGCTTCGGCGTGGTGATCGGCGCCCCCTTCTATCCCTGGTACTACCCGCCTTACTACACCTATCCGCCCTACACCTATGCACCGTATCCGTCGGCGCCAGCCGCTCCGACGACCTACATCGAGCAGGGCAGCGCACAGCCCGCGCAGGGGTCGTCGTACTGGTACTACTGCGAGGCGTCCAAGACCTACTATCCCTACGTCAAGGAGTGCCCGGCGGGCTGGATGCGCGTAGTCCCGCAGGTGACTCCGCAGGCGACGCCGCAGGCGATGCCGCAAGCAGCGCCGGGCGGCTGATTCGCGTGAAGCTTTCCAGAGTCTCGCTCGTCCTGGGCACGGCGCTGCTCCTCGGCGCGTGCGCGACCTTCCCCAAGGGGCCCAGCCTCATGGCGCTGCCGGGCACAGGAAAGAGTTCCGACCAGTTCCGCTACGACGATGCCGATTGCCGCGGTTTTGCCGATGCTCAAATAGGCGGCACCACGCCTTCGGATGCGGCCAACGCAGGCACGGCGAAGGGCGCGATAGCCGGGACTGTCGTGGGCGCGGGTGTGGGCGCGGCCTTCGGGGGGGCAGGCGGCGCCGCCGTGGGCGCGGGCTTCGGCCTGCTCACCGGTGTGGCGGTGGGCGCGAGCACCGGAGAGGCTTCGGCCTACGCGCTTCAGCGGCGCTACGACAACGCGTACGTACAGTGCATGTACTCGAAGGGCCACAGGGTGCCGGTCTCGGGTCACCTGACCTCGACGCCTCCGGCTTACGCACCCCCGCCTCCCCCGCCTCCCCCTTCTCCTGTCGCGCCGCCGCCTCCGCCGCCTTCTTCGCGGTAGACTCTCCGCACGGAGGAGGGCGATGCAGGCAAGGATTCTGACACTTTGCGCCGGCGCGGCGATGCTGCTCGCGGTATCGCTCGCGCAGGCGCAATCCGCGTGGCCGTCGAAGCCGATCCGCTGGATCGTGCCGTTTCCACCGGGAGGGCCCGCCGACGTGGTGACGCGCCTGGTGTCGTCCAAGCTCGCCGAGCGAACCGGTCAGCCCGGGGTCGTCGAGAACCGCGCAGGCGCCGGCGGCAACGTCGGGCACGAGGCGGCGGCCAAATCTCCGGCCGACGGCACCACCGTGCTGTTTGTGGTGCCGGCGATCATCACCAACCCCTTTTTCCTCAAGGCGAGCATCGATCCGTTCAAGGAACTCGCCCCCGTGATCCACCTCGACAGCGCCTCGATGGTGCTGCTGACGAGCCCCGCGTTTCCCGCCGGCAGCGTATCGGAGGTGATCGCGCTCGCGCGCGCAAAGCCCGGCAGCGTCAGTTGCGCCGCCTCCGGCGCCCTGCCGCAGGTCGGGTGCGAGATG
>JBGQKQ010000039.1:0-18430 GCA_041499655.1 Gammaproteobacteria bacterium | reverse complement strand
TCGTAGCGGTTCTTCGTCAGGTCGAGGGATCTCTGGAACGCCGCGACGGACTCGTCGAGGATCCGCTTCTGGGCATCGATCGTGCGCAGCAGCAGGTAGCTCGACGCTAGCGCGGCCTGAGACGAGAGCCGCGCACCGGCGAGGTCGGCCGCGCTCGCCTGCGCGCTCGCTTCGCTCGATTCCGCCGTTCGACGCACGCGCCCCCACAAGTCCAGCTCCCATCCGGCGTCGAGGCTGGCCGAGCGATTGGTGATGATCCGGCCGGCGGTAGTACCGCCGACCACCCCGATCGGCGAGCGGCTGCGGGTGACCGAAGCGTTGGCGGTGACCGTCGGAAAGTAGGCGGCGCGCGACGCGGCGACGATCGCCTGCGCGCGGCGGAACTGCGCTTCGGCCGCGAGCACGTTCTGGTTCGATATCTCGACCTGCTCCATGAGCGCGTTGAGGGTGGGATCGCCGAACATCTCCCACCACTGGCCGCTGCCCGCGCCGTCCTGCGGCTGCGCCACCTTCCACTCCCCCGCCTCCTTGTACCCCGCGGGCACCTCGACGGACGGCCGCTGGTAGTCCGGTCCGACCGCGCAACCGGAGAAAACGAGAAGCAGCAGCAGCGCGCAGCGCTTCACGACGCCCCCGCGGCGGCGCCGCCGCGGCGCCGCCCGAACACGCGAGCGCTCCACAGCCGGAAGCGGTCGAAGTACAGATAGACGACCGGGGTCGTGTAAAGCGTCAATAACTGGCTCACAATCAGGCCGCCGACGATCGAGATCCCGAGGGGCCGGCGAAACTCGGATCCGTCCCCGAATCCGATGGCGAGCGGAACCGCTCCGAGCAGCGCCGCCATGGTGGTCATCATGATGGGACGAAAGCGCAGCAGGCAGGCCTGGAAGATCGCTTCCTCGGGCCGCATACCGTCCCTGCGCTCGGCCTCGATCGCGAAGTCGATCATCATGATGGCGTTCTTCTTGACGATGCCGATCAGCAGGATCACGCCGATCAGGGCGATGATGCTGAATTCGGTGCGAAACGCCATCAGCGCGAGCAGCGCGCCCACGCCCGCCGAAGGCAGGGTCGAGAGGATGGTGATCGGGTGGATGGTGCTCTCGTAGAGCACTCCGAGCACGATGTAGACGGTGATGAGAGCCGCGAGGATCAGCCAGGGCTGGCTGTCGAGCGAAGCCTGGAATGCGCGCGCCGTGCCCTGGAAGCTGCCCTGCACCGTGGTGGGCACGCCGACGCGCGCCATGGCCTCGTTGATTGCGGTTGCCGCATCCCCCAGAGAGCCTCCGGGAGGAAGGTTGAAGGAAATCGTGGAGGCCACGAACTGTCCCTGGTGGTTGACCGCGAGCGGTGCCGTGCTCGGCTCGTAGCGCGCGACTGCGTTGAGCGGTACCTGGCCCTTGGTGGGCGAGAGCACGTAGACGCCGTTCAACGCGTCCGGAGTCTGCCAGTACTGCGGCGCGACCTCCATGACCACGTGATACTGGTTGAGCGCCGAATAGATGGTCGACACCTGCGCCTGCCCGAACGCGTTGTACAGCGTCTGGTCGATGGCCTTCGCAGTGAGCCCCATGCGGGCCGCAGTCGGCCGGTCGATCACCACGGTGGTCTGCAGCCCTTTCTCCTGCTGATCGGTGTTGACGTCGACCAGCTCGGGCAGCTGCGAAAGCGCCTGGCGCACGCGCGGCTCCCACACGCGCAGATCGGCGAGATCGTCCGCCTGCAGCGTGAACTGGTACTGGGCGTTGGCCTGCCTGCCACCGATGCGGATGTCCTGCACCGGCACGAGAAACAGGCTGGCGCCAGCTTCCTGCGCAAGACGCGGCCGCAGGCGTGCAATCACCTGGTCGGCGCTGATCTTGCGTTCCTTCAGCGGCTTGAGCGAAAGGAACATGAAGCCCGAATTGCGCCTGCTCCCGCCGGTGAAGCCGACGACGTTCTCCACGGCCGGGTCGCTGCGCACGATCTCCATGAAGTCGGTGAGCTTCTGGCGCATCGCCTGGAAGGAAATGCCCTGGTCGGCCTGAATCGAGCCGATCATCCGGCCGGTGTCCTGCTGCGGAAAGAAACCTTTTGATATGCCGGTAAAGGACGTGTACGGGACCCCGACATAGAGACAGACGTTAAGGGCGATGGCTGCGGCCAGGAGCCCCATCATGAATAGCGAGTGGCGAAGCGCCCAGGCGAGGCTCGCTTCGTACTCGGCGAGCATCCACTTGAAAACGCGCTCGCTCGCGACGAACAGCTTCCCCGGCCGGCGCTCGCCCGGCGCCTTCAGCAGCCGCGCGCACATCATCGGCGTCATGGTGAGCGACACCACGAGCGATATCAGGATCGCGACCGAGAGCGTCACCGCGAACTCGCGGAACAGGCGCCCGACGATGCCGCCCATCATCAGGATCGGGATGAACACCGCGATGAGCGACAGGCTCATCGACAGCACCGTGAAGCTCACCTCTTTTGCCCCGAGCAGCGCCGCCTGGAAAGGGGCGATTCCGCGCTCGATGTGGCGCGAGACGTTCTCCAGCACCACGATCGCGTCGTCGACCACGAATCCTGTCGCGATAGTGAGCGCCATCAGAGACAGGTTGTTCAGGCTGAACCCGGCGAGGTACATCACGCCGAAGGTAGCCACCAGCGACACCGGCACGGCCACCGCCGGGATCAGCGTCGCGCGGGCGTTGCGCAGAAACAGGAACACGACCAGGATCACGAGCGCCATCGCGATCAGCAGCGTGCGTTCCACTTCGCGCAACGACGCGCGTATCGTGCTGGTGCGCTCGAGCACCACATCGAGGTTGATGGCCCTGGGGATGGACGCGCGCAGCAGCGGCATGAGATCGCCCACGCGGTCGACGGTTTCGATGATGTTGGCGTTGGGCTGGCGGTTGATGATGACGAGCACCGAGGGTTTGCCGTTCGAAGACCCGGCATTGCGCACATCCTCCACGGAATCGACGACCTCGGCGACGTCGGCGAGACGCACCGCCGCGCCGTTGCGGTAGGAGACGATCAGCGGAAGGTACTCGCTCGCCTTCTTCGCCTGGTCGTTGGCCTGGATCTGCCAGTGGCGGTCGCCGTCCTCGACCGAGCCCTTGGGGCGGTTGGCGTTCGCCGCGAGGAGCGCCACGCGCACGTCGTCGAGCGCGATGCCGTAGCTGTTGAGCGCCGTGGGATTGAGCTCGACTCTCACCGCCGGCAGCGACGCCCCGCCTACCGTCACCTGTCCGACTCCGCTCACCTGGGAAATCCGCTGCGCGAGGATGGTGGACGCGGCGTCGTACATCTGCCCGCGGTCCATGGTGTCGGAGGTGAGCGCGAGGATCATGATCGGCGCATCGGCCGGGTTGACCTTCCGGTACGTGGGATTGCGCGGCAGGCTCGTGGGAAGCTGGCTTCTCGCGGCGTTGATCGCGGCCTGCACGTCGCGCGCCGCGCCGTCGATATCGCGGTTCAGGTCGAACTGCAGCGTGATCGACGCGCCCCCGAGCTGCGCGCTCGAGGTCATCTCGGTGACCCCGGCGATCCGCCCCAGCGTGCGCTCGAGCGGTGTCACCACCGTGGCCGCCATCACTTCCGGGCTCGCCCCGGGGAGGATCGCCGACACCGAGACGGTCGGGAAGTCCACCTGCGGGAGGGGCGCGACCGGCAGCAGGCCGAAGGCCGCTGCGCCGGCGAGCGTGATACCCGCGGTGAGGAGCGTCGTGGCGACCGGGCGCCGGATGAACGGTTCGGCGAGATTCACGGGCGCTCGCCTTCGAGCGAGCCGGTGCCGGCCGCGCGCGGCTCAGCGGCGCCACGATGGGCGAGCCGGTCGAACCACAGGTAGATCACGGGCGTGGTGAACAGCGTCAGCGCCTGGCTCACGATGAGGCCGCCCACCATGGTGATGCCCAGCGGATGCCTCAGCTCCGAACCGACTCCGGTGCCGAGCATGAGCGGCAGCGCCGAGAGCAGCGCCGACATCGTCGTCATCAGGATCGGCCGGAAGCGCAGCAGGCAGGCTTGGTGGATCGCCTCGCGCGGGCTCTTGCCTTCCTTGCGCTCGGCGTCCAGCGCGAAGTCGATCATCATGATCGCGTTCTTCTTGACGATGCCGATGAGGAGCACGATGCCGATCACCGCGATCACGCCCAAATCGGTGCGCGAAACCAGCAGCGCGAGCAGCGCGCCCACGCCGGCCGAAGGCAGGGTCGAGAGGATCGTGAGCGGATGGATGTAGCTCTCGTAAAGCACGCCGAGCACGATGTACATGGTCACGATCGCGGCCAGGATCAGCAGGAGCTCATTGGCGAGCGACGCTCTGAAGGCGAGCGCCGCGCCCTGGAAGCTCGCGCGGATCGAAGGCGGCAACCCCAGCGCCTGCGACTCGAGTTCGATCGCGCGCACGGCGTCGCCGAGCGCGGCGCCCGGGGCCAGGTTGAAGGAAATGGTGGCGGCGGGAAACTGTCCGAGGTGGTTGACCGCCAGCAGGGCCGGCTTCTCGGTGACCGTGGTGATCGCGCTCAGGGGAATCTGCGCTCCTGCGGACGAGGCGACGTAGATGTCCTTGAGCGCGTCCGGCCCCCTGCGGAACTCGGGCTTCACCTCGAGCACGACGCGGTACTGGTTCGTCTGGGTGAAGATCGTCGACACCAGGCGCTGGCCGAAGGCGTTGTACAGCGCCACGTCGATCGCCGCGGGCGTGATGCCCAGCCGCCCCGCCGTGTCGCGGTCGATCGAGAGAAAAGCCTGCAGTCCCTGGTCCTGCAGGTCGCTCGCCACGTCGGCGAGCTGGGGCAGCTCGGACAGCCGCGACGTGAGGCGGTGCGCCCATTCGGCCAGCTCGTCCGGGTTGGCCGACTCGAGCGTGAACTGGTACTGCGTTCGGCTCACGCGATCCTCGATGGTGAGGTCCTGGATGGGCTGCATGTAGAGCGCGATGCCCTCGACCCGCGCGAGCCTCGCCTGCAGCCGCCGGATCACCGTTGCGATGTCGCCGCGCTGCGCCTTCGGCTTGAGGTTGATCAGCACCCGGCCGCTGTTGAGCGTGGTATTGGTCCCATCCACGCCGATGAAGGACGACAGGCTCTCCACCGCGGGGTCCTCGAGGATCGCCTTCGCCAGCGCCTGCTGGCGCTCGGCCATGGCGGAAAAGGAGATCGATTGCGGCGCCTCCGAGATGCCTTGTATGACTCCGGTGTCCTGGAGCGGAAAGAAGCCCTTCGGAATGAAGACGTACAGGATCACCGTGAGCGCGAGCGTGCCCGCGAACACCCACAGCGTCGCGGCCTGCCGGTCGAGCACCCAGTTGAGCATCTCGCCGTAGCGCGCGATCACGTCGTCGAACCAGCGGCCGGTCGCGCGATAGAACGCGCCCTGCTCGGAGGGCGGCGTCCGCCGCAGCAGCCTGGCGCACATCATCGGCGTGAGGGTGAGCGACACCACCGCCGAAATCAGGATCGAGACCGCCAGGGTGATCGCGAACTCGCGGAACAGGCGTCCTACGACCTCGCCCATGAAGAGCAGCGGGATCAGCACCGCGATGAGCGAGAACGTCAGCGAGATGATG
Source organism: Gammaproteobacteria bacterium (assembly GCA_041499655.1). Taxonomy (GTDB): domain Bacteria; phylum Pseudomonadota; class Gammaproteobacteria; order Burkholderiales; family SG8-39; genus VBDM01. The sequence goes on along the minus strand of JBGQKQ010000039.1, from coordinate 12,879 downwards.
GTGAACCCTATCTGCTCGGCTCCCTTGAGCGCGGCCTGGAGCGGGGGCTCCCCTTCCTCGATATAGCGCGCGATGTTCTCGATCATCACGATGGCATCGTCGACCACGAATCCCGTGGCGATGGTCAGCGCCATCAGGGTGAGGTTGTTGATGCTGAATCCGGCGAGATACATGACCCCGAAGGTGCCGACCAGCGACAGCGGCACCGCGACGCTCGGGATGATCGTGCCTGCCGCGGTCCGCAGGAAGAGAAAAATGACCATCACGACCAGCGCGACGGCCAGGATCAGCTCGAACTGCACGTCCTTGACCGACGCGCGGATGGTGATGGTGCGGTCGGTGAGCATCACCACCTCGACCCCCGCGGGAAGCGAAGCGGTCAGCTGCGGCAGCAGGCGCTTCACGCGGTCGACCACTTCGATGACGTTCGCACCGGGCTGGCGCTGGATGTTGAGGATCACCGCGGGCGCTTCGTTCATCCACGCGGCGAGGCGCACGTTCTCCGCGTCCTCGATCACGTCGGCGACGTCCGAAAGCAGGAGCGGGGCGCCGTTCTTGTAGGCGACGATCACGCGCCGGTACTCCGCGGCGGAGCGCAGCTGGTCGTTGGCGTCGATGGTGTAGGCGCGGCTCGGCCCGTCGAAGCCGCCCTTCGCCTGGTTCACGTTGGCGGAAGCAATCGCGGTGCGCACATCCTCCAGGCCGAGACCGTTGGATGCAAGCGCACGTGGATTCACCTGCACTCGCACGGCGGGCCGCTGGCCGCCGGAGAGCGACACCAGCCCCACGCCGGGCAATTGCGAGATCTTCTGCGCGAGGCGGGTGTCGACGAGGTTCTGCACCTCCGGAAGCGGCATGGTTCTCGAGCCGATGCCGAGCGTGAGGATGGGCGCGTCCGCGGGGTTGACTTTGCTGTACACGGGCGGCGCAGGCAGGTCGGTCGGAAGAAAATTCGAACCGGCGTTGATCGCCGCCTGCACCTCCTGCTCGGCCACGTCCAGAGAAAGCTCCAGCCCGAATTGCAGCGTGATCACCGAGGCTCCGCCCGAGCTAGTCGAGGACATCTGCTTCAGCCCCGGCATCTGGCCGAACTGGCGCTCGAGCGGCGCGGTCACCGACGAGGTCATCACGTCGGGACTCGCGCCCGGATAGAAGGTGACGACCTGGATCGTCGGGTAATCGACCTCCGGGAGCGCCGACAGCGGAAGCAGGCGATAGGCGATCGCCCCCGCCATGAGCAGCGCCGCCATGAGCAGCGACGTCGCCACCGGCCTGAGGATGAACGGCCGCGAGGGATTCATCGCGCCGCCGCCGTCACTCGCCGCTCTTGCGGCGCCGCCCGCCCTTGCCGCCCTTCTGCCCGCCCTCCGCGGCCGACGCCCGGCTCGCCGCATCGGGAACCTCCGCCTTGGCGCCGTCGCGCAGGCGGTCGCTGCCGTCGACGACCACGGTCTCGCCCGGCGCAACGCCCGACACGATCGCCACGCTTTCGCTCTCGCTCGCTCCGGTCTTGACCGGGCGCAAGGCGACGGTGCCGTCGCCCTTGAGCACATACACGAAGGTCCCCTGCGCGCCGCGCTGCACCGCCGCGGTGGAAACGAGAGTCTCGCCGCGCAGCGTGTCGAGCTGCAGGCGCGCGTTGACGAACTGGTTGGGGAAGAGATTGCCGTCCTCGTTCGGGAACAGGGCCTTCAGCTTGATCGTCCCCGTGGTCGGATCGATCTGGTTGTCGACGGTGAGCAGCTTGCCGGTGGCGAGCCGGGTCTTCTGCTCGCGGTCGTAAGCCTCGACAGGCAGGGGTACACCGGCGCGCAGGCGCTTGAGCACCTCGGGCAGGCTGTCCTGCGGGATGGTGAACACCGCGGCGATCGGCTGGAGCTGGGTGATGACGACCAGGCCGCTGGCGTCGCTCGCCCGGACGATGTTCCCGGGATCGACCAGGCGCAGCCCCAGCCGCCCGCCGATGGGTGCGGTGATGGTGGAATAGAGAACCTGCAGCTTCGCGTTGTCGATCTGGCCCTGGTCGAATTTCACCGTGCCCTCGTACTGGCGCACCAGCGCTTCCTGGGTGTCGACCTGCTGCTTGGCGATCGAATCCTGCGCGTACAGGCCGCGGTAGCGCTCCACGTCGATGCGCGCGTTCGCGAGCAGCGCCTGGTCGCGCGCCATCTGGCCCTCGGCCTGGACCAATTGCGCCTGATAGGCCCGCGGGTCGATCTCGGCGAGCACGTCCCCCACCTTGACGACCTGGCCTTCAGTGAAGGCGACCTTGACCAGTTCTCCGTCGACGCGGCTCCTGACAGTCACCGTCTTGAGCGGCGTCACGGTCCCGAGCCCGTTCAGGTAGATGTTGATGTCACCGGTCTTCGCGGGGGCCACGACGACGGGCGTGGGACGCGAAGGATCGAAGCGCCGGCTCGCCTGTCGCTGCTGGGCTTCGCCCGGCTGAAGGAAGTACACCGCCGCCCCGGCCCCCGCGAGGATCAGAACGAGAATCACCACCCAGGCGCCCCGCAGCGAGCGCCGCCGGGTTTCCGGTTTTTCGATCAGCAGAGGCCCGAGCTCCATTTTCTTTCTGTTCGTAAAAAGCAAGAAAACGCCCCTCCACGCCTGGCGCGCCCGCAGCGATTACACCAGAGAAATGTAACCGCCCCATGTCCCGCGGCTCTATATTGCAACAAGATGTTACCGCGGCCGCAGGAACCGTAGAATACGCGAGTCCTTCCTTTCGAATGCCGGTCAGACAGCTCATCGAAGGCGGCCGCGTTCCGGTCAAGATTTTCACCGACGACATCGAGCCGCGTGCGCGCCAGCAACTCGCCAACGTGGCTCAGCTGCCGATCGTGTTCGGCCATGTCGCGGCGATGCCCGACGTGCACGTCGGGATCGGCGCGACCGTCGGCTCGGTGATCCCGACGAGGCGAGCCATCATCCCCGCGGCGGTCGGCGTCGACATCGGCTGCGGCATGAACGCCGTGCGCCTGTCGCTCACGGCCCGGCAACTCCCCGACAGCCTCGCGCGCGTGCGCGCGGCGATCGAGCGCGCCGTGCCGGTGGGCTTCGACGAGCACGGCGACTCCGGCTCCCGGCGCGACGCCTGCGCGCCCCTCGCGCGGCGCCTCGAATCCATCGTGCACAAGCATCCCAAGATCGCCAAGATGCAGCGCCAGCACGAAAGTAAATGGGTCAGGCAGATGGGCTCGCTCGGGGGCGGCAACCACTTCATCGAGGTATGCCTCGACGAAGGCGCACACCTGTGGGTGATGCTGCATTCCGGCAGCCGCGGTGTCGGCAATTGCATCGGCCAGTACTTCATCGCCCGGGCGCGCGAGGCGATGCAGAAGCGCGACGCGCATCTCCCCGATCACGATCTCGCCTGGTTCGACGAAGGCACCCAGGTCTTCGACGACTACGTCCAGGCGGTCGGCTGGGCCCAGGACTACGCGCTGGCGAACCGGGGCGAGATGATGGACCTGATCCTGGGTGCGCTGCGCCGCGAGCTTCCCGAATTCGAGACGACCGGCGAAGCCATCAACTGCCATCACAACTACGTCGAACGGGAGAAGCACTTCGGGGAGCGCGTCTACGTGACACGCAAGGGCGCGATCAGCGCACGCGAAGGCGAGCTGGGCATCATCCCGGGAAGCATGGGCGGGCGCTCCTACATCGTGCGCGGCAAGGGCAACCCGGATTCCTTCTGCTCCTGTGCGCACGGCGCCGGGCGCCGCATGAGCCGGGCCGAAGCCAAGCGCCGTTTCTCGCGTGCCGACCTGGAGGAGCAGACCCGGGGTGTCGAGTGCCGCAAGGACAAGGGCGTGCTCGACGAGATCCCGGGGGCGTACAAGGATATCGACCGCGTGATGGCGGACCAGGCCGATCTCGTCGAGGTCGTGCACACGCTCAAGCAAGTCGTTTGCGTCAAGGGCTGACGCGCGTGGCCAGGCAGGACGCGGCGAAACCCGAGTTCTGGGAAAAGCGTTTTCGCGAAGATTTCACCCCCTGGGACGCGGGCGGGGTTCCCTCGGCCCTCGGGCAGTTCCTGAAAGCAGAGGCGTCCGGCTGGCGCGTCCTGATCCCGGGCTGCGGCTCGGGCTACGAAGTGCGCGCTTTCGCCGAGGCGGGACACGACGTCCTCGCCGTAGATTTCGCGCCTGCCGCGGTGGAACGGGCGCAAAAGATTCTCGGACCGCTGTCGGATCGGGTGCGCCTGGCGGATTTCTTCGAATCCGATTTCGGCGCGCCCTTCGACCTCGTCTACGAGAGGGCGTTCCTGTGCTCGCTGCCGCGTCCGCTGCGGCCGCGCTACGTGCGGCGCGCGTCCGAGCTGCTGTCGCCGCAGGGCAGGATCGCAGGATTTTTCTTCTTCGAGGACGGCGAGCGCGGGCCGCCGTTCGGGCTCAAGTCGGGAGAGCTGGATACGCTTCTCTCCGGTCGCTTCGATCAGATCGAGGACAAGTCCGTCGACGACTCCATCCCGATCTTCGTGGGAAAAGAGCGCTGGAACGTCTGGAAGATCAGAAGTACTTCGCGACCGACTTGAAATCGACGTTACCGCCCGAGAGGATCACGCCGACCTTTTTCCCTGCCACGGGCAACCCGCGCTCGAACAATCCGGCGGCGCCGAGCGCGCCTGTCGGCTCGACGATGATCTTCATGCGCTCCCACAGAGTGAGCATCGCGCGAACGAGCTCCGCGTCGCTCACCGTCACCATGTCGCTCACGTAGCGCAGCACCAGCGGGAAAGTGAGTTTCCCCAGCGAATGCGTGCGTGCGCCGTCGGCTATCGTGTCGGGGTTGTAGCAGGTCTGCAGCGTCCTCGTCCTGAACGAGCGCGTGGCGTCGTCGCCCGCCTCGGGCTCCACGCCGATCACCTTGCAGCCGGGCGAGAGGTAAGACGCGGCGACCGCGCATCCCGAGATCAGCCCGCCGCCGCTCACCGGAACGAAAAGATAGTCCAGGGGCCCGCTGTCCTCGATCAGCTCCTTGGCCGCGGTGCCCTGCCCCGCGATCACGTGCGGGTGGTCGAACGGCGGAACCATCGTGAGCCCGCGCTCTCGCGCGGTCCGTTCGGCGACTTCCTCGCGCACGTCCTTGTGCTTGTCGTAGAGCACGATTTCGGCGCCGTAGCCGCGCGTCGCCTCGATCTTGACCGGGGGAGCATCCTCCGGCATCACGATGGTGACGCGGACGCCGAGCAGTTTTCCCGCGAGCGCGACGGCCTGCGCGTGGTTGCCCGAGGAATAGGCGAGCACGCCGCGCTGGCGCTCGGCTGCGGATAGCTGCGAGAGCGCGTTGAACGCGCCGCGGAACTTGAACGCGCCGATGCGCTGCAGGTTCTCGCACTTGAAGAAGACCCGCGCGCCGGTGCGCTCGTTTACCGTGCGCGAGGTGAGCACCGGCGTGCGGTGCGCGTGACCGGCGAGCCGCTCGGCCGCAGCGGCGATGTCGGCGTAGCAAACCGCCAACGCGGTATTGTCAGGGGCGTTCATGCCCCCGAATTCTACTGCCTAGGCGTACTCGTCGTGGCGCTTGAGCCACGCCATCGTGTGCGGCAGGCTGTCTTCGTCGCGGCCCTTGGGGACGAGGTCCAGAAAGTGATATGCCCCGTTCATCATGTCCAGGCCGCGGGAATAGCAGGAATACGTGTGGAACACCTGCCCGCCTGCATCCCGGCAGAACACGCTGATACCTGGGGCCTCTTCGCTCGGAAATTTCTGCCGCGTATAGTTATAGTCCACCGGACCCTTCATTTCTTCGGGCGTGAACGAGACTTGGAAATCCTTGTTGAATTCGTTCGCGAACGAGGACACCCACCTGAATCCCCAGCCCATGCGCTTCCGGTACGCCTCGATCTTTTCCAGGGGCGCCCTCGACACGGCGATCATCGTGACGTCGCGCTGATTCAGGTGCACCACGATGCCGTCGAAGTTGTCGGCCCAGAACGAGCAGCTCTTGCACGCCTGCTCCCAGGTCGGCCCGAACATGAAGTGATAGACGACGAGCTGGCTTCGGCCCTCGAAGAGCTCGGAAAGGGTCCGCTTCCCGGCGGGCGTATCGAAAATGTATTGCTTGTCGACCTTTTCCCAGGGCAGCTCGCGGCGCTCGCGAGAAAGGTCGTCGCGGAGGCGCGTGAGCTCCTTTTCCCTGGCGAGATGCCGCTTGCGCGCGGTGACCCACTCTTCGCGCGAGACTACGGTGTTGGGCTTCATCGTTGTCCTCCTTGTTCAACGCGGATAGCGGCGGGCGAGGTACTTGCGCCACGGCTTCCAGTAGTAGTTCTTCCAGCCCTTGTTTACGCCGTTGTAATCGTGGTCCGGAACGTTGACATGGACGAGGTCGATGCGTCCGGCCTTGCCCTTGGGCGTGAAGCGAATGATCAGCGTCGAGTCGGCATCGCTCTTCCTGAATGCGCTCGAGCGCCACGACTGCACGATCAGGCGGCCGGCGATGGTCTGCAGCGTCCGCCCTCGCAGCGCACCGCCGAAGGCGCTGAAGTTCGACCCGGGCCGGGGGCTGATGACGACCTTTCCTCCGGTGATGGAGCCGTGCGCTTTGGGGCTGAGATACATCGCGTACAGCGCTTTCGCGGGTGCGGCGAGAACCACCGATTGCTTGACGACCTTGGGCATGGCGTCCTCCTTATCCGGTTACGGCAGTGCGCGCTCGAGCCGGCCAAGACAGCCCATCCACCCGTGCTGGTGGCGATCGCGCGCTTCCGGGTCGGCGAACTGCTCGTGCTTGAGCGTCAACTCCGTCCCGCTACCCGTTGCGCGCAACTCGATCGTCACGATCGACTCGCGCTCGGGAGTCGTTTTCCATGCCCAGGTGTAGACGAGCTTCCTGTTCGGTATGATCTCGCGGTAGGCGCCTCTCACGTCGTGCTCCTCGCCGTCGGGCGAATTCATAACGATGCGGTAACGTCCGCCGACCCGCAGGTCGATTTCGGCCGTCGGGACCTTGAAAGCATCGTCCGGTGCCATCCACTTCTTCAGCATCTCGGGCTCAGTCAGCGCGCGCCAGACCTTCGCCGGCGCCGCATCGAGCTTGCGGACGATGGAGAGCGACGGCCGCTCCTGCGTTTTGGTGTTCGCCATGCTTGAGTCTCCTCTTGTTGGTAGAGAAACCTGGCCAGCGCGTCGAGGCGCTTCTCCCAGAATTCGCGCGTGTCGTCGAGCCAGTCCGATGCCTTCCTCATGGGATCCGCGGATAGAGTGCAGCTCACCACCCTGCCCGCCTTCTCACGCTTGATCAACCCGGCGTCCTCGAGGATGCTCAGATGCTTCATGAAGCCCGGCAGCGACATGGGAAAGGGACGCGCGAGCTCGGTGACCGGACGGCTTCCGGCGGAAAGCACCTTCACCACCTGCCTGCGCGTCGGGTCGGCGAGCGCGCCGAAGACCGCGTCGAGCGGCTCGTCTGAATACTTAACCATAAGGTTTAGTGTCTACCCGCACGACGACCCTTGTCAAGCGGGACCTCGGGTCAGTCCTGGAGCCAGCGCGACAGCGCGCGGGCGCGCGCACCGGGCATAGCCGAAAGCACGCAGGTGTCGTCGGGGGGGCGCGCGAGGGTTACCTCGAACTGGAGCAGCTCGTCGCGGCGGAAAGCGTGGATCGCGATACGCTCGCTGGCGCGCCGCCTGGCTAGGGCCGCGTCCAGCCCGCCACGCCCCGGGCGCAAGCCGTCCACCGCCACGATCGCGTCCCCCGCGGCCAATCCCGCGTCCTGCGCGGCACCGCCTTCGAGCACGTGCGTGAGGACGGCGTCCTCCCCGCTCGCGCGCGCCGCCGCGCCCAGCATCGCCAGCCCCGCCGCATTTTTCGAGACCGCGGGCCGGCCGCCCTTGTCGGAAGACGACTCGGCCGGCCGCAGGACCATGTCCACGCCGTGCGCCTTCAGGAGAGCCTTCAACGGCAACTCCCGCGTCGATCGCAGCCACTCGCCGAAAGCCTTCCGCAACTTGAGACCCGTGACCTCTTCGGCGAGGCGTTCGATTCCGTCCTCTTCGACGCCGGTCCCGGTCAGGCCGTAGCGGGTCCAGAGCGCGCGCATCACATCGTCGAGCGATTTCCTTCCGCGCGTCCTGTCGCGAATCAGCAGGTCCAGGCACAGCGCGACCAGGCTCCCCTTGCCGTAGTAGCTCACCGTCGCGTTCGGCGAGTTCTCGTCCGGCCGGTAGTACTTGATCCAGGCGTCGAAGCTCGATTCGGCAAGGGTCTGCCGGCGGCGACCCGGCGCGCGCAGATGGGCGGTGATCGCCCGGCCGAGCAGCTCGAGGTAGTCCTTCCTCCCGATCAGGCCGCTGCGCACCAGCGCGAGGTCGTCGTAGTACGAGGTGATGCCTTCGAACGCCCACAGCAGCGTCGTGTAGCTTTCGCGCTCGAGACCGTAGGGGGTGAACGCGGCCGGCTTGATGCGCTTTACGTTCCAGGTGTGGAAGTACTCGTGGCTGGCGAGGCCCAGGAAGGTCCGGTAACGCTCGCTCACCTGCGCTTCGCCCCGGCGCGGAAGATCCTCGCGCGAGCACAGCAGCGCGGTGGAGGCGCGATGCTCCAGTCCGCCGTAGCCTTCGCCGAGAGCGGAGATCAGGAACACGTAGCGCTTCATCGGTGCGGGCTCGCCGAAGAAACGGACGTGTTCCTCGCACAGTCGCTTCAGGTCGCGCGCAAGGCGGGCGACGTCCGCGCGATGGCGGCCGGCAATCGCGATGTCGTGCGGCACCCCGCAGGCGCGATAGGTCGCGTGCGTCAGCTCCCCCATCGCGACCGGATGGTCGATCAGCTCATCGTAGTCCGATGCGAGATAGGTACCGAAGCCGTGGAGCTTCGCCCCGCTTCGGGTCATCGCGGTAGCGACGCTCCAATCGCGGTAACGCGCGCCCCGGGGCCGCAGGATCTCGAGCTCGCACGGAGCGCCCTCGTGTCCTCGCGGCCGCAGGAACACGCACGCGCCGTTGAAGAAGGCCTGCCGCGTGTCGAGGTACGCGCCGCGCACCGACAAGTCCCTGGCGTAGACCTCGCAGACCACGGTGACCGGAGCGTCGGCCTGCTGCACCCGCCAGGTGTGCTTGTCGAGCTTCTCGATCGCTGCGGGCTTGCCGCGGCTCTCGGCGCGGACCGACACGACGTGGCGCGCGAACTCGCGGATCATGTAGCTGCCCGGGATCCATGCGGGGAGCGCGAACTCCTGCCCCGAAGGGTCTGGCTCGGCGACCGTGCAGCTGACGCGGTAGAGGTGCGCTTCGGGCCGGTCGGGGAAAATGCGGTAACGGATCGGCTCGGTCATCAGTCTAGTTTCCTCCCGCTCGGGCGCGCGCCTCGTGGGCCGGTTCCCCGGGCCCGGCTTCCGTCTCTTCGGCGAGCGCCTCCTGCTGGAGCCACTCGGCGAATTTCGCGACCTCTGTTCGTGCGGCCGAGCGCGGCGAGGGGACGAGGAAATACGCGCGCGAATCCACGGGCGAGCACATGTAGCGCTTGCCGAAAGGCAGGACCAACTTGCCCTGCTTCACCCACTTGCTGACGAAACGCGTGCGCCCGAGCGCGATGCCCTGGCCCTCGAGCGCCGCCTGAATCAGCTGATCGTAGTGGGAGAAGCGCAGCATCCCCGAGGGCTTCACGCCCTGGGTCTGGGTCAATTCGAACCACACCTCCCAGCTGAGCCAGGGATAGCGGCGCTCGGGATCATCGTAGTGCAGCAGCACCTGGCCGGACAGGTCCTTGGGCGAGGCAAGCTTCCTGCCCCCGAGCAGCGACCTGGCACACACGGGAAACACCAGCTCGCCGAAGAGGCGCACGGCGGCGCTGCCCGCCGCCTTCCGCGTGCAGTAGCGGATCGCGAGATCGATGCCCTCGCGCTCGAGGTCCTGGATTTCGTTGGTCGCAGCAATGCGCATGTCGATGCCCGGATTCAGCCGGTGGAACTCGTTCAGGCGCGGAACCAGCCACAGCGCTGCGAAGGAAACGGTAGTCGTAACGGTGAGCATGCTTGACGGACGCGCGCCCAGTCTGCCCGCGACGTCGCGCACGAGGCGCAGCACTTCGCCCGTAGTTTTATACAGCGTCTGGCCCTCCTCGGTGAGACGCAGTTCGCGATGGTGGCGGCGAAATAGCGCCACGCCGAGCTGCTCCTCGAGGGTCTGGATCTGGCGGCTGACCGCCGACTGGGTGACGAACAGCTCGCTCGCCGCCTTGGTGAAGCTCAGATTGCGGGCCGCGGCCTCGAAGCCTTTCAGCAGGTCGAGCGAGGGCAGGTCCCGGGAACCCTTAAGCATTCCTTTTTCTCATGCAAAGGATGAACAAAGATCGTTTGATCGCTGTGCTGCTCAGAATGACAATGCGTACCGCCACACACGTGAAAGCATGCGAAGGCCGCATTATGAAAGGAATGAAAATGAACATCAAGCTGGCTCGGTCCGGAAGTTGACGTCATGCCCCTCGTACGCATCTCGATGATGAAGGGAAGGCCCGCCGGCTTCGGCGCGAAAGTCGGGCGGATCGTCTACGAAACCATGGTCGACGCCATCAATGTGCCGCAGAACGACCGCTTCCAGATCGTCACCGAGCACGAACCAGGCGGTCTCCTCTACGACCCTTCCTACCTCGGCATTGCGCGCAGCGACGGGATCATCGTCATCCAGATGACGATCTCAGAGGGGCGCACGGTCGAGCAGAAGAAAGCTCTGTACAACGGCGTCGCCGAGCGCCTCAACTCCGAGCTGGGCGTGCGCATCGAGGACGTGTTCATCAACCTCGTCGAAGTGAAGAAGGAGAACTGGTCTTTCGGCAACGGTATCGCCCAGTACGTCACCTAGGAAGGAAACAGCCATGAACATCGGTTTCGACCGCGTCGAGCTCCACCTCGCACCCCGCGAAGTTATCCGCGTCTATGACCCGACGGGTGCCCGGGTGGAGTGCATCCGCGGAGAGCTGTGGATCACCCAGGACAGGGATTTCGAGGATCACTTCCTCTCGGCCAACGACGCGCTCACGCTCGACCGCGGCGGGCTCGCTCTTATCCATGCACAACAGCGGAGCGATATCGTCCTGTTCGAGCCGGCGTCGCGGCCGCGCCTTCGGACGCGGATCGCGCGTGCGGCGGGCAAGTGGTTCGCGAGGACGTTCGGGCCCGACTCCATCGATCGCCCGCATCGCGGCATCGGGCTCGGAGCGCTCTAGCCGGGACCGGCTAGCCTTCCAGATCGGAAGGCTCGTCGATGTCGCGCAGCACCCCGGGGTCGTCGACTTCGTACAGCGTGATCCAGTCCGGGTGTTGCCCGAGAATGTCGCGTGCCCCGGCGTCGCCGCGCAGCGCGGAAAGGTCGTCGAGGAAACGCCGCGCGAAGCCCACGGGATGGCCGCGCTCGCCGCGGTAAGCGGGCGCCGCGATCGCCGCGCCCTCGGACAGCGCCCTGGCGACCACACGGATCGAGTCCGGCCGGATGAAAGGCATGTCGGCGAGAGCGATCACCCAGCCGCCGGCATCGTGGGCGGCCCGCACTCCCGCCGCGAGGCTCACGCCCATGCCCTCGGCCGCGTTCTTGCACACGAACGTCTTGTAGCCGGCGTCGCGCAGCATCTTGCCGAGCCTTTGCGCCCTGGGCCGGACCACGGCGATGGAATCGGGCAGCGCATCGATCAGGTGGCGGGCGGCGGCCAGCGCGATCGGCACGCCGGCCTGCGGCGAGCCCGGGGGCAGCGCCTGCAGCAGCTTGTTCGAGCCGAAACGCTTCGAGTAGCCCGCCGCCAGCAGAACGCCGCGGATGTTTGCTGCCATGAACTCCCCCGAGAAGGGGAGGAAGGATAGCTAGTTCTGGGGAACGGCGCAGCCGGCCGAAACGTTTGCCTTCGGCGGCTCGACCGTTTCGGGGATCTGCACCCCGCGCCTGACGGCGGTCAGCTCCGCGAGGATCGCGATAGCGATCTCGGGCGGCGTCTTCGAACCGATCTTGAGGCCCACCGGCCCGCGCAAGCGCGCGATCTCCGACGCGGCGAGGTCGAAACCGGCGAGGCGCTGGCGGCGCGCGTCGTTGTTCTTCTGCGAGCCGAGCGCTCCGACGTAGAACGCCGGCGACTTCAGCGCTTCCAGCAGCGCCGCGTCGTCGAGCTTGGGGTCGTGCGTCAGCGCAACCACGGCGCTGTGCGCGTCGAAGTTCATCTGCACCACCACGTCGTCGGGATAGCCGCGATGGATCGGGACCGCCTCGAAATCCCAGCCGTCGGCGTATTCCTCGCGCGGATCGCACACAGTGACGTGATAGTCGAGCGCCTGCGCCATCTGCGCCAGATAGCGGGACACCTGCCCCGCCCCGATCAGGAGCAGGCGCCAGCGCGGGCCGTGCACGGTCTTCAGGACCTTGCCGTCGAACTCGAGCAGGTCCGACCATTTTCCCGGTTCGATGCGCACCTTGCCCGTCTCCATGTCGAGGAAGCGCGCCGAAAGCTCGTGCCGCTCGATGATCCCGAGCAGCTCTTTCAGCTTGGATTCCGCGGTCACGGGCTCGAGCACGATCTGCAGCGTGCCGCCGCAGGGCAGGCCGAAGCGCGTCGCCTGCTCCTGGGTCACGCCGTAGGTGGTGATTTCGGGCCTAGCCGCGGCGATCGCCTTGCTCTTGACCTTGTCGATCAGGTCGTCCTCGACACAGCCGCCGGAAACCGAGCCCATCACCTGGCCGTCGTCGCGGATCACCAGCATCGCGCCCACCGGCCGCGGCGCCGAGCCCCAGGTATGCACCACCGTGCCTAGGGTTGCGCGGTGCCCGCTCTCGGTCCACTTCAGAGCGCTGCGCACCACCTCGAGATCGACGCTGTCCACGGAATCCTTTGCCTAAAGTTCGAGCGGCGGAATATTACCGAATGCTAACAAACGATTATACGCAATAGC
>JBGQKQ010000038.1:0-18879 GCA_041499655.1 Gammaproteobacteria bacterium | reverse complement strand
GCAGTGCGGCTTCGCCAGCACCCACCACGGCAACGCGCTGTCGATCGACGAGCAGTGGCGGAAGCTCGAGCGCGTGGTCGAAGTCGCGCGCGAGGTGTGGGGCTGATCCCTTGTCATCCCGAGGGCAAGTGTCATCCCGAGCGGTCGTCCAAGCCGTCATCCCGAGTAGCGGCCCAAGGCGTCATCCCGAGCCGTCGTCCAAGCCGTCATCCCGAGAGCAGCGAGGGATCTCGCTACGCGCGGTGCCGGTAGAGATCCCTCGTCGCTTCGCTCCTCGGGATGACATTCTGAAACTTCCCGCGAGCGGCCGCTCAAAAGTCACGCGCCCGCGTGGGGCGAGGTAGCCGCCCGCCCTGCGGCGAGTAGAATGTCGCTTCCACGTCTCGCGATTCGCCGCGGGTCCCGGTCATTGCTCCCATGAACGCGCCTTTCTCTCCCAGCCCCGACACCGTCTACGAGGTCAGCGAGGCCGGCCGGCAGCAGTTGAAGGGCGGGACGACGGCGCTGTTCGCCGACGCGCTGCGGTTCCTGGTGCTCGCCGACGGGAGGCTCAGCCTCGGGCAGATCACGAAGAACCTCGCGAACGTGCCCGAGGCGATTCTCGGCCGGATGGTTGCCGATCTCCAGCAGAAGGGTTTCATCCAGCCGTTGAAGTCGGCCGGGCCCGCCGGGGGCCCCGATCTGAGCTCGCTCGATTTCTCCTCCTATATCCCGCCCGATCCGGCGGCCGCCAGGGAACAGCGGGAGGAGGACTTCGCAGCGAGGATGCAGGAAGCCCAGCGCACCATGGAGCTGATGAAGGAGCAGGGCTACGCCGTGCGCATTGCACGCCAGGCGCGCTCGACCGCGAAGCCCTCCTCCGGAGGCGCCTACTCCGTGCTCATCATCGAGGACGAACCGACGCTGTCATCGGCGATGCGGAAGTTTCTCGAGCTGGAGCGTTTCGTCCCCCGCGTGGCGGCCAACCGCGACGAGGCCGCGGCGGAATTGCGCAAGCCCCCGCTTCCGGACCTGATCCTGCTCGACGTGATGCTCGCCGGCGCGAACGGCTTCGACATCCTCCAGCGCCTGCGCGGCCACCCGGTGCTGAAGCCAATTCCCGTGATCATGGTCACGGCGATGTCGGCGCGGGAGGACGTCATGCGCGCTCTCGCCGCCGACGCGAACGGCTACATCACCAAGCCGTTCAAATTCGATGTCCTGATGAAAAGCATCAAGGCCGTGCTCGGCATCCGCTAGCCCGCCGCGGCCTACCTTCGGCCGGCTCTGGACGCGGCGTCGAATGCCGCCTTCGCGCGGCGCACGAGGCTCGGATGCAGCACGCCGAGAATAGGTATTTGCCCGTAAGGGGCTCCGGCTGGAACCGAGAACCACTCGTCGTTGTACGGCAGGAAAACGGCACGGGCAGTGTCGAATTGGGTCGGATAGCTCAAGCCGGAAGCGGCGAACGCGTCACCGTCTTCCTGGACGATGGAAAATTCCCCCGGGACCAGGCGCTCGAGTTTCCGGCTCGTGCCGTAGATGACTTCCGCTGCCGGATCGCCGCCCAGGCGGCCGACATCGATGACGAGGGCGGGGCGCGGTTTCGGTCCCGGTACGAGCATTCCCCGATGCGGAAAGCGGCACCAGACGATGTCGCCCGCCTGCGGCGCCGGAAAAACTCGCGCCACCGATCAGAACAGGCGTTTCTTGTCGCTGACGAAGCCGCGCTGCGGCACGAGCTTGCGAATCGCGGCCATTTGCTCGTCAGTGAGCGGGCCGTCGTCGGGCTCGTAGCGAGGCAGCGTCTGCCGCGCAAGATTGGCGAGCGCGACGTGGACGACCTGCGTCTCGGACAGCCCCAGGGTCTTGGCGAGCCGGGTGGTGGTCTTGCGCGTGACGCCGTAGGCGGTGTCCTGGTCGCGGTAACGCAGCAGGATGCCGGCGGGCTTGCGTTGGGTCGAGGTGCGTTTTGCGGTCATGGCTCGAAGCTTCGTTCGACTGATATCAATAGTATATCAGCGAAGACCGCTCGGGGGCACGGCTTTCAAAGCTGCCAATGGCTTTGAAGGGAAACGCGGGAATTCTTTCAGAGCTCGCAAAGAACCACAAGCAAAAGCTTCAAAGCGGAGACCGCGTCTCACGCCCTCCTGGCGGCATCGTTCCAGGCTTCGGTAAGGCCATGGGTACGCTGGCGTACAGACAGCGCGAATGCCGGGGCGGAAGATGGCGGGTACGGGCCGTGTGCATCCCGGCAACGGTCCGACCAGCGCGTGCGAGGTGCCCGATGGTGAATTCCGCAGGCACTCAATCCGGCAATCTGTTTGCCGAGAAACCCGTCTTTCAGGGTAATCCGGCGATCAGGCACAGGCCCGCGCCCGAGCTGGAAGCGGCCCACGCACTCTGCCACCAGCTTCGAAGCAAACGCACGCGCCCGGACAAGGCGCGGCTGGTGCATCTGATCTGCCTCAATCTCCAGGCGATACTGAAGCACCGCTCTCCGCAAGCGTAGGTTGCAAGAACCCGTATTGGGAGCTATCATTCCCAATATGGGAATGAACCCCTCAGCGCTGTCCGACGCCCTGTTCTCGAAATCGCAGCGCCGCGTGCTGGGCCTCCTGTTCGGCCATTCCGAGCGCAGTTTCTACGCGAACGAGATCGTGCGCGCGGCGCGCGCGGGCGTGGGCGCGGTGCAGCGCGAGCTCGAGGGCCTTGCTGCGGCCGGGCTGGTGACGGTCAGCCGGGTCGGCAACCAGAAGCATTACCAGGCCAATCGCGGCTCGCCCATTTTCGATGAGCTGCGCAGCATTGTTGCGAAGGTCCTGACTGCCGGTCAGACTGCGGGCACGGCAGCGCCGGTGCTGCAGCAGCCGCGGGCGGAATACGCGGTCGGCGCCAAGGCCGCGAAGCTGCGCATCCCGAAAAAGGAAATCGCCGCTTTGTGCCGCAAGTACGGCGTGAAGAAGCTCTCCCTCTTCGGCTCGGCCGCACGCGGCGAGATGAATCCGCAGAGCGACGTCGACCTGATGATTGAGTTCGATCCGGCGAGCAAGACTTCCCTCTGGGACTATCCGGCGATGCAGGACGACTTCTCCGCCTTGTTCGATCACCGCAAGGTCGAGTTCGCCAGCCCGGAGATTCTCCGCAATCCTTTCCGCCGGAAAACGATACTTCCCGATCTGAAGACCCTGTATGAAGCCCGGTGACACGGACACCGCGAATCTCCACGACATGCTGGAGGTCGCCCTGGAAGCCCGCGAGCTGGTTGCCGACGTCCAGGTGAAAGCGTTCCTGCTCGACCGCGTGCGCGTGCGCGCACTGGAGCGCATGCTCGAGCTCATCGGCGAGGACGCCCGGCGGATCGCGCCTGAACGCCGGACGGCGCATCCCGAGATCCAGTGGCGCAGGCTCATCGGACAGCGCAACATCCTCGCCCGCGAGTACGGCCGGATCAATCCCAGGGTTCTGTACCAGACCGCGAGGGAAGACATGCCGAGCCTGATCGTGGCGTTGGAACGGATTCTTCCTAGGCCATGACAGCTCTAGACGGTGCGGGCTGTCGTCACCTGAACAACTTCAAATATGCGGGAAACAGATAGGTCTTCCCGCGCTTGCCGCCGGTGATCTCCTTCAGTATCCCCAAGCGTTCCAGTTCGGCAATCAGTTTGTACGCGGATGCCGGAGAAATCTTCGCCACCCCACCCGCCTTGGCGGCATCGATCATCGGGTGCCGGTACAGGTAGTGAACGACTTTCTGGGCGTTCGCGGTCCTGCTGCCCAGCGTCTGCATCTGGTCATCCACGCGCTTTTTCAGCTTGAGAATGTTGTCGAAGGTCGCAATGCTGCTTTTCGCGGTTTCGATTATTCCGACCAGAAAAAACTTGAACCACTGGAGCAGGTCGTTCCTATCCCTTACCAGCATCAGGTTGTCGTAGTAGTGCTGCCGGTTGCGCTCAAAGAAATCCGACAGGTACAACACGGGGCGTTTCAATATTCCCCTGTCGACCAGGTACAAGGTGATCAGCAAACGACCCACACGGCCGTTGCCGTCCAGGAACGGGTGGATGGTCTCGAACTGATAGTGGACCAGGGCGATTTTGAGAAGCGCGGGGAAGTACCGGGTGTCGTTGTGAACGAACCTCTCGATGTCAGCGATCAGCTCGGCAATGGAGGTATGCACCGGAGGCACGAAAACCGCGTCGGCGATAGTAGCCCCGCCGATCCAGTTTTGGCTGCGCCTGAATTCACCGGGCTGCTTGTGCTTGCCGCGCACGCCCTGCATCAGCGTCTTGTGGGTCTCGCGCATGAGCCGGGCGGAAAATGGCAAGGTCTTCAGCCCCGCGATCGCCTGGTTCATGGCGGCCACATAGTTTTGCACCTCTTCCCAGTCGTCCCTTTTCTCCGGGGCCACGTCTTCTCTTTTCAAGAGGGCGTCTTCCATGTTCGTCTGCGTGCCTTCGATCCTGCTCGATTGCGTGGCTTCCTTGAGCACATGCATGCGGATGAACAAGTCGATGTCCGGGATATAGTCCGAATACATGTCCAGCCTGCCCAGTTCCCGGTCGGCCTGACCGAGCAGCTGGATCAATTCCATGCTGTCCAGCACCCAGGTGCGGTTGATAGGGCGGGGCTGAAAGCTCTTGTAGTTCCCTTGCTGAACGTAGTGGCCGGACTGGAAGGTGTTCATCGAAGCGGTCTTGGTTGGAAGCTAAAACAAGCACGATCGCTATTTTAGATTTTACACATAAACTAAAATAGTGCAATATGCTGTTTCAGTGCGTGCGCAGGTGCGATTCATAGGCAGGTAACACAAGGATAGGCCCATGCCCCGCCCCATCCTCCCCGAAGCACAGGTCCATCCCGCCGTGCGCGAGAAAATCGCGAACACCCGCTCCGACGTCGTAAAGGAGGTCCAGGCGGCAGTGGCGGCGAACGACATCGTGGTGGTCGGGATGCGCATGAATCCGTTTCCGAGAAAGGCGCGCAAGCTCCTCGACGCGGCCGGGCTCGCGTACCAGTACCTCGAATACGGCAGTTACCTGAGCCAATACCGCCGCCGCCTGCCGCTCAAGCTCTGGACCGGGTGGTCCACTTTTCCCATGGTGTTCGTGAAAGGCGTGCTCATCGGCGGCGCGGACGATCTGGCGAAGCTGATCACGAGCGGGGAGCTCAAGCGCAAGTGACGAAGCCGTGCCGGCAGAGATCCCTCGTCGCTTCGCTCCTCGGGATGACATTCGCCTCGGGATGACGGCTCGGGATGATACCTTGGGGTGACCCATGCGCCTCGTCCTCGACACCAACGTGTGGCTCGACTGGCTGGTCTTCGACGATCCTGCGATCGCGCCGATCCGGGCCGCGGTCGCGGCGAACCGCGCCGAGGTGTTCATCGACGCCGCCTGCGAGGCGGAGCTCGAGCGTGCGCTCGGCTACGACCTGGGCAGGAAATTCACACTCGATGCGAAGGCGCAAGGCGCCTGCCTCGCCGAGTGCCGGCGCGTGGCGCAGAGGATCGAGTCCGCATGCCCCGAGGCGGAACGCGCGGAACTGCCGCGCTGCCGCGACCAGGACGATCAGAAGTTCCTGGAGGCGGCGCTCGCCGCGCGCGCGGGATTTCTCGTCACCAAGGACCGTGCGCTGCTGGAACTCGCGCGGCGCGCCGTGCGGTTCGGCATCGTGTCCCCGGAAGGACTTGCGGCAGGACTCTAGGACTATTTGTCATCCCGAGCCGTCGTCCCGAGGTGTCATCCCGAGCGCAGCGAGGAATCTCCTCCAGCACCGCGCGTAGCGAGATCCCTCGGTTTTCAGCCTCGGGATGACAGGCCGGGGGACGGCCTGCTTCCGACGGCCTGCTTCCTTCAGGAAACGGTGAGCAGCTCGACGTCGAACACGAGCGTCGCGTTCGGCGGAACGGCGTGGCCCGCACCGTCCGCGCCGTAGCCGAGGTGCGGCGGAATGACGAGCCTGCGCTTGCCGCCGACTTTCATGCCTTGCATGCCCTCGTCCCAGCCGGCGATGACCTGGCCCGCGTTGACCTCGAATTCAAAGGCTGCTTCGCGTTCGCGGCTGGAGTCGAATTTCCTGCCGCCCGCCAGCCAGCCGGTGTAGTGGACGTTGACGGTGTGGCCCGAGGCGGCGACGGCGCCTTTGCCGATCGCGGTGTCCTCGATGGTGAGGCCGCTTTCGGTGACCGTGGCCAGCATCGAGTCGCTTTGGCCGGGTTGAGGCTGGAGCGGACCGGGCCAGCCGAGGAGCAATTCGAGACGGCGCGGTTCTTTCATGAAACGCTGAGCAGCTCGACTTCGAACGTGAGCGTCTCGTTGGGCGGGATGGTGTCGCCGGCGCCGGCCGATCCGTAGGCGAGCGCGGGCGGGATGACGAGCCTGCGCTTGCCGCCGACCCGCATGCCGCTCAGGCCTTCTTCCCAGCCGTCCATGACTTCCTTCTTGCCGAGGGTGAATTCGAAGGGATCCTGCTTTTCCCGGCTCGAATCGAATTGCGTGCCGTTGGCGAGCCAGCCGGCGTAGTGGACGACGATGTCGCGGCCGGCGGCGGCGGCGGCGCCTTCGCCGACGACGGTGTCTTCGAGCATCAGGCCGCTCGGGGTGGTGATGGTGGACATGGGCATTTCCTCAAGATGAATGCAGCGCCGCACGCAAGGCGGACAGGGTTCCGCGAAAAACGGGCCGTGCGGGGAGCCGAGAGACGTGTTGCAGAAGCGGACGCGGAAATGTACGCGAAAGCAGCGGGATAAGCCAGAACTATTTGTCCCGGCGGACGGTTATCATCGCGAAAAACGCCAGCCCGCACATGCCCCTCGTCGCCGCCTTCGCCACTTCGCACGCTTATACCTTCGAGGATCCCGCGAACTGGGACCGGCGCCGCGAGCGCTCGAAGGCGAACGTCGCGAAGAAGAACGCGGGGCGCCTCGCCGCGGACACCGCGGAGGCGCAGGCCGAGACGCCGGCCGACAATCTCGCGCGCTACGCGCACATCCGCGAGGGGCACGAGCGGATCTGCGAGCACCTGCCGCGCACGCGAGCCGACGCCGTCCTCATGATCGGGGACGACCAGGACGAGAACTTCCACTCCGACAACCGGCCGCAGCTTCTCATCTACACCGGTCGCGAGTTCATCGCCGAGGACTGGGACCGGAAAAACAGCGCGACCCTCGCCGGCTCCCCGGAAATCGCGCAGGCGCTCGTCGCGGGCCTCAACACCGAAGGGTTCGACGTCGCCCACTCGGACGTCTTCCGGGAAGGCAAGCTGCTCTCGCATGCCCACGTCGAGCCGGCGCTGTACCTGGTGCGCGAAAGCGGCATCCCGGTGGTGCCGGTGTTCGTGAACGCCGCGCACCCGCCGGCGCCAACGGCTTCGCGCTGCTACGCCTTCGGGCAGGCGCTCGCCCGCGTGATCGCGCGCGACCTCGCCGGGCGGAGGATCGTGCTGTGCGCCTCCGGGGGACTGTCGCACTTCTCCCCGGCCCATCCCTGGGCGCACCACGTCGGCCCGCGCTACGTCGGCGACATCGCGGTCGAGTTCGACCGGAAAATCGTGGAATGGATGCGCGCGGGCGAAGGACACAAGCTCGCGCAGTTCAGCTCGCGCGAGCTGATCGAGAACGGCGAAGGCGAGCTGCGCCAGTGGATCGTGATGCTCGGCGCGATCGGAGCGGCGAAACCCGAATTCCTGGTATACGAGGCGCTCTACCGCAGCATCATGGGGATGGGCGTGGGCTGGTGGAATCTGGAGGCTCGAAATGCATGATGAAGTGAGACTGCGGGTCATCCCGAGGCTGAAGGCCGAGGGATCTCCTTACGCGTGGTGCCTGAAGAGATCCCTCGCTGCGCTCGGGATGACAATGCTCGCGTGGGTGGCCGTCGCGCAGGAGCGGTTTCCTTCGCGGCCGATCCGGCTGATCGTCTCTTTCCCTCCGGGCGGCGGCGCCGATCTCACCGCGCGCACGGTCGGCCAGAAGATGGGCGATCTGCTCGGCCAGCCGGTGGTGGTGGAGAACCGGCCCGGGGCGAACGGCCTCGTGGGCTGCGACGCGGTGGCGAAGTCCGCGCCCGACGGCTACACGATGCTCGAGACCGACCGCGCCGCGCTCGGCGCGAACCCGAGCCTCTACAAGAAGCTGCCTTACGATCCCTTGCACGATTTCGAGTACCTCGGCATCGTCACCTCCGCGCCTTACGTGCTGGTGATCGATCCGCGGCTGCCGGCGAAGACGCTCGCCGAACTCAAGGCGCTCTCGAATGCGAAGCCGGGCTCGCTCAACTACGGCAGCTACGGCGTCGCCAGCATGGCGCAGCTCAACATCGAGGCGCTGAAGGCGAAAATGGGCATCGACCTGACTCACGTGCCCTACAAGGGCGCGGGGCCCGCGGTGCAGGCGGTGGTTGCCGGCGAGGCCGCGGCAACCATAACCTCGCCTCCCGGGGTGCTCGGTTTCATCCGCGAGGGTCGGCTGCGCGCGCTCGCCATCGGCGCGAAGCGGCGCTCGCCTCTGCTTCCCGATGTCCCGACGCTCACCGAAGCAGGGGGCGACGACGACACGCTCGTCCCGACCTATTTCGCCTTTGCGCTCCCGGCCAGGACGCCGCCCGCGATCGTCCAGACCCTGAGCGTCGCGATGCGCAGGGCGGTGATGTCGCCCGAGCTGGTCGAGCGGCTCAACACGGCGGGCCTCGAGCCCACGGGCGGCACGGGCGCGGAACTGCTCGAACTGGTGAAGCGCGACATCCCGCGCTTCCGCAAAATCATCCAGAATATCGGCATCCAACCGGAGTGAATGTGAGCGTCATCCCGAGGGAGTGACTGTCATTCCGAGGGGTGACTGTCATTCCGAGGAGCGAAGCGACGAGGAATCTGCTTACGCGCGGTGCCGGAGGAGATCCCTCGCTGCGCTCGGGATGACAACTCGGGACGACGGCCCGGGATGACAGCTCCGACGATAAACAGACGTACCAACTGACGAAAGGAAGAACAATGGCGAAGGGCTACTGGGTGGTGGCGTATCAGGCGATCAAGAACCAGGAGGCGTGGCAGGCCTACGCGAAGCTCGCCTCGCCGGCGATCGAGGCGGCGGGCGGGAAGTACCTGGTGCGCAGCAATCCGGTCAAGACCTACGAGAGCGGCATGAACCAGCGCGTGGTGCTGATCGAGTTCCCGAGCGTGCAGGCGGCGATCGCCTGCCACGACGGCGCGCCCTACCAGGCGGCGCTGAAGCACCTCGCCGGCGACGCGGTGAAGCGCGACTTGCGCGTGGTGGAGGGGGTAGCCTAGGAGAGCGCGCGGGCGCGGCTGTCCAGGCCCAGCGCCTCGGGCTTCAGGTATTCCCGCCGCCAGGCCTCGAAGGGGAGTTTGTCGGCGGCCTCGATTTCCCGCTGCTTCGCGAGCGACGCCTCCGCCACGCGCACGAAGCGCTCGACGGTCTCGGCAGGGAGCGGCTTATCGAGCAGCGCCTGCCGGTGCGCGAGCGAGCGTTCGAGCACGAAGCTCGTGTATGAATCCGCGTGGCGTTCGTGCATCTCGGCGAGCATGCGCGCCGCGGGCGGCTTCGCCGGATCCTCGAGCGCCGCGACCGCGGCGGCGAGCGCATCGCGGTGCGCGTTCTTTCCGTGGGTGCCGCTGCGCACGTCGTCGAGCGCTTCGGCGATCGGCTCGCATTCGCGCAGCACTTCGCATCCCCAGTCGCGCAACGCGACCTTGGCCGCGCCGCGCTCGAGCGTGAGGCCGGGCTCGCGGCCGCGCGCGGCGACGCACTGCTTGTTGCGGCCGATGGCCTCGATTTCCGCCTTCGTGTCGGGCGGGCTCTCGGCGAGCAGGCAATGCAGCAGGTACACGTCCAGGAAGCGGCAGGTCGCGGGCGCGATGCCGATCGCCGAGAAAGGATCGAGGTCCATGGCGCGCACCTCGATGTACTCGACGCCGCGCTCGCGCAACGCGTGCAGCTGGCGCTCGCCCGTCCTGATGCGGCGCTTGGGGCGGATGGTGCTGTAGAACTCGTTCTCGATCTGCAGCAGGCTGGTCGAGAGCTGGCGGTAGTCGGCGCCGTTCATGATGCCGATCGACTCGTAGGGCGCGTACGGCTTGGTGAGCGCGTCCTGCAGGCATGCCGCGTAACTCTCCAGGCTGTTGTAGCTCACCGCGAGCGAGTCCTGCGCCTCGGAGAGGTAGCCGAGCCGCCCCATGCGCAGAGAAGTCGCGTGCGGCAGGTAGAACGTGCCCTCGGAGAGTTTCTGCAGCTTGTGCGGACGTCCCTGCACGAAGCTCGAGCACGCCGCGGGCGAGGCCCCGAAGAGATAGAGCAGCAGCCACCCGGTGCGCCTGAAATTGCGGATGAGCGCGAAGTAGGCTTCGTTCTGATCGCGGTATCCGGGCAGCGGCCAGGCCGGCTCGGGCAGCGAGAAGTTGTAGTGCACCCCGGAGATCGCCTGCATGCGCCTGCCGTAGCGGTGCGCGAGGCCCATGCGGTACACGCTCTTCGCGCGGCCGATATTGGACGAGCCGTAGCGCCCGATCGGGATGTCCTTCTCGGCGGGCAGGCCGCAGGGCATGCTCGCGCACCACATCACCTCGTCGCCGATGTGCCGGTAGACGAACTGGTGGACGCGCTCGAGCTCCGCGAGGCAGGACTCCGTGCTTCCGTGGATGCCGGTGATCAACTCGAGCTGCGACTCGCTGAAATCGGTGGTGATGTGCGGGTGCTTGAGCGCCGAGCCGAGCGCGGGGGCGTGGGGCGTGAGGGCGAGCACGCCCTTCGGTGTCACGCGCAGGCTCTCCTTCTCGATCCCGCGCCGCAGGCCTTTGAGCACCGCGGGGGAGAGCGCGCGCAATCGTTCTTGGAAGCGGGTTTGGGTCATGGGTGGGACGGCACGAATCCCGCGGGCGGCGGGAGGGCGAGACGAGTCCTGGGCGGATTATCTCGCGCTCGCGTTCTCGCCGCTACCCCGGCTTTCGCACGCCGAAGCCGCCGGGCCGCAGCAGCAAAGGTGTCATCCCGAGCGAAGCGAGGGACCTCACCTTGCTGCTGCGGGCCCGGCCGCCGCGGTTCTAGGCTTTTCTGTCGGAGGCGCCCTGTGCGACCGGCGCCTTGAAGTGGATATACAGACCCCTGCCGAACTGCCAGACGCAGAGGAGCAGGACAATCGTCAGGAGGAGATAGCCGACCGTCTTCATGACGCTTCTCTTCGGCTGTGGGCGCAGCACCGGGCGCGAAGGCGCGGGGAGCCCGGGCATGGCGCATTCCACCCCGAAGGGGATGCGGTCCGACTCTCTGCGGTTGACGTATCTCAGGTCCATACCCGGTATTAAGCAAAAAGTGCGCCCTTCGGTTGACAAGGGCGAATAACTAAGGTTTGCAGTGACTTGCCGCATTGCAACAGATACTCCGACTGTATCCATGGGCGACAAACGCGTCGGGCTACGGTCAGCTCCTCGAGCATGACGGGCAGCCGTCCGTTAGCCTTTGCAGCCCTTGGGCCGATCCGAACTCCCGCTTCTGGGAAGCGGCCCGGCCGGATAAATCCGGTCGACGGCGACCAGGCCCGCGTACCTGGCGGCGAAATAATGGGCGAGCACCAGATCGGCGGTGGTCGCTCCTGCCTGGACCGTGTGCGGCTTTCCCGGCGCGGCACCGTGCGCCTCCGCGGCCATGAGCATGACGCAGGCGGCGAGCGCCAGCGCCGTCGCCACACCGATGCAGAACGTGACGAAAAGCGTCGACAGAAAATCGATGACCATGAGGCGCGTCCTGGACCTGCCGCTCGAGACTTGCATATGAATCCTCTTCCGAAACGCCGGCCGCCTGTCGGGCCGTGGCTGCTATTGAAACGCCGGAAAAGGACGCCCGGATGGGGGAAAAACGACAGGGTACCGAAGAATTGTGGCAGGAAAATGATCCGCGGCTCGCGCTTCGAGACGCATGCGGAACGAGAACCAGTTCCTGTTCGCGTCCTGGGTGATGCGCTAGCATGCGCACTTTGTTCGCTGCGCGCAATCCGTTCAAAGAACAACAAAGCGCAGCAGAGGCAAGACAAGTTCACGCAACGGGAGAAAAAAAATGAAGCCAGTCCGTCCGTCCTCTTCGCTTGTCCTCGCGCTCGTTCTGGGCGCGCTCGCATCGCAGGCAAGCGCTCAGCAGGAGATCGTCATCGGGCACGTCGCGGGCTACACCGGGCCCGTCACCAAGGACGCCACCGAGATGGGAGCGGGCGCCCAGGTGTACTTCGACGCGGTCAACGCCAGCGGCGGCGTGCTCAAGCGGAAGGTGCGCATGCTCGTGGTCGACGATCACTTCAAGCCGGACGAATCCGTGCAGCAGATCGCCGCGCTGAAAGGCAAAGTGTCGGCGCTGCTGCCGCCGGTGGGCTCGGCGCAGTTCGACAAGGTGCTGAAGGAAGGCGTGCTCGGGAAGATCGACTTTCCCATCCTCGGCGTCATTCCCGGGGTCGAATCCTTCCGCGAGCCGTTGCGCAAGAACCTGTTCCATTTCCGCGCCGGCGACTTCGACCAGATCGCGAAGATGATCGACCTCACGACCTCGGTAGGCATGAACAAGATCGGGGTGCTCGCCACCAACAACCCGAACGGCGACCAGGTCTCGGCGTTCATGCAGGACGCGCTCGCCAAGCGCAAGCTCAAGCTCGCCGCCCTGGGGAAGTACGACATCGGTCCCAAGATCGACTGGACTCCGGCCATCAAGATCTTCCAGGAGACGCAGCCCGACGTGATCGTCCTCGTGGGCCCGCCGTTCGCCACCGCGGCGTTCATCAAGGAAGCGAAGTCGGCGGGAGTCAGCTCGGCTCTGTACGGGCTCTCCTACACGGACTTCAGGCTGGCCGGCAAGGTCGCGGGCCCGCAGCTCGCGCGCGGCGTCGCCATCGCCCAGGTGTTTCCGAGCCCGAACAACCGGACGCTGCCGCTCATCAAGGAGTTCCGCGACAACTTCGAGAAGTACGGCAAGGTGCAAGGCGTGCCCTCGCACTTCAACCTTGAAGGCTACATCGCGGCGAAGCTGCTCGTGGAGGCGATCCGCAGGAGCAAGGACGCGTCGCCTGCGGGCGTGATGCGCGGTCTCGAGATGCTGCGCGACTACGATATGGGCGGGTACATCGTGGATTTCTCGCCCACCAAGCACAACGGCTCGACCTTCGTCGACATGTCGATGATCAGCGCCTCGGGCGAGCTGATCTACTAGCGTCATCCGGAAACTTCCCGCGGCCGGGGCCCTCCAACGGGTCCCGGCCGCTCCGCTTTCGGAGGGCGGATGCGCTATAGTCCGCGCGTTGTCATCCCGAGGCCACAGGCCGAGGGATCGCCTTACGTGCGGTGCGGGAAGAGATCCCTCGCTGCGCTCGGGATGACAGTTCGGCATCACCGGCACTCAACACCATGCCCCGCCGCATCGCCATCGTGGAAGACGACGCCGCGATCCGCGCCAACACGGCGGACGCGCTGAAGAAGCACGGCTACGAGGTAAACGCCTACGCCGCGCGCGGCGAGGCGCTGGGTGCGTTTCGCGCGCGCCTGCCCGATCTCGCGCTCATCGACATCGGCCTCGGGGACGAGCCCGAGGGCGGCTTCGCGCTGTGCCGCGAGCTGCGCGCCATGTCGCCGGCGCTGCCGATCCTGTTCCTCACCGCGCGCGACTCGGATTTCGACGCGGTCTCGGGCCTGCGCCTGGGGGCCGACGACTATCTCACCAAGGACGTGAGTCTGCCGCACCTGCTCGCGCGCATCTCGGCCCTGTTCCGCCGGGTCGACGCGCTGCGCGAGCCGCGCGCCGCCGAGGAAGTGCTCGAGCGCGGGGCACTCAAGCTCGACGCGAAACGCTTCACCGCGGCGTGGAAGGACAAGCCGGTCGAGCTGACGCTCACCGAGTTCTGGATGGTGCACACGCTCGCGAAATTTCCGGGCCACGTGAAGGACCGCGAGGCGTTGATGCGCGAGGCGAACCTCGTCGTCGACGAGGGCACGGTGACCTCGCACGTGAAGCGCATCCGCAGGAAATTCGCCGCGGTCGACCCGGCATTCGGCCAGATCGACACGGTGTACGGCATGGGCTATCGCTGGAAGGCCTGACGCTTCGCAAAGCCGCAGCCGAGTTTCGCCGTTTCGTGATCAAGCTTCCCGCCTTCAGCCTTCGCGTCAAGCTCGCGCTCGTCGCCGTGCTGCTGCTCGCCCTGCCCTGGGCCGGCTACAACTACGTGCGCGAGATGGAACGCTTCCTGCTCGAGGGCGAGGAGCAGGCCCTGCTCGCCACCGCGCGCGGGGTCGCGACCGCGCTGCACGACCGCCCGGGCCTGCTGCGCGCTCCGCTCTCGCGCGACGACGACCTGCGCCGCGAGGCCGAGCAGGAGCTGCGGCGGCTCGCCGCCGAGCGCGGCGAGCCGTCTCCCGGCCCGGAGGAAGGCGCGTCTTCAACGACGAATCCGGCCGCGATCATCGACCGCGAGGAGTCGGTGGCGGCGCGGCGCGAGATCGAGGAGATCGCCGAGATCCTCAAGGGCGTCGAGCGCACCACCTCGCGCATCTGGGTGGTGACGCACGAGCTGCGCGTGCTCGCACTCGCGGGGAGCCTGAAGCGCGAGGGCGCGGCGGTGGAGGAGAGCTTCACGCAGCGCGTGCTCGGCCTCCTGATCCCGCACCCGAACGAGGACTTCGACGACGCCATCGCCGACGACGTGCTCGCCACCGGCCGCGAGATCGCGGGCGCGCTTGCCGGCCGGCCGGGCGTGCGCCTGCGCAACACGCCCGACGGCAAGGCCGTGGTGATCTCGGCGGCCCATCCGATCTGGAACGGCGACGAGGTCGCGGGCGCGGTGGTAGTCGAGGAGAGCACCAACCCGATCCTGTCGGTGCGCAGCCTCGCGCTCGAGCGCCTGCTCGTCGTGACGCTGGCGGTGTTCGCGTTCGCCGCCGCGGTGCTGATCTGGTTGGCGACGCGCATCTCGACGCGCATCCGGCGGCTGCGCGACGAGGCTGAAACGGCGATCGACGCGCGCGGGCGCATCGCCCGCCTCGTCACCGCGCAGGACGCGGGCGACGAGATCGGCGATCTCTCGCGCAGCTTCTCGGCAATGCTGGGGAAATTGTCGCAGCACCACGCCTATCTCGAGAGCATGGCGAGCCGGCTGTCGCACGAGCTGCGCACGCCGATCGCGGTGGTGCGTTCGTCACTCGAGAACCTCAAGCTCGCGCCCGCGGACGCGCGCGTCTACATCGAGCGCGCCGAGGAAGGCCTGCGGCGCCTGGGCACCATACTCACGCGCATGAGCGAGGCGACGCGCCTGGAGCAGGGGCTCGCGGCCGAAAAGCGCGAGCCCTTCGACCTCGCCGCGGTGGTCGCGGGCTGCGTCGAGGGCTACCGGCTGGCGTATCCGGGCCAGGCCTTCGAGCTCGCCCTGCCCGGGGAGCAGGCGACCGCCGGCGGCTCGCCCGACCTCGCGGCACAGCTCCTCGACAAGATCGTCGCGAACGCGGTGGATTTCTCCGCCGCCTCGGGCCGGCGGGGCGAACCGGTCCGGATTTCGCTTTCCGTCTCGAACGGCTTGATCGAGCTCCGCGTCGAGAACAAGGGGCCGCTGCTGCCGGAAGCGATGCGCGGGAGACTGTTCCAGTCGATGGTCTCCGTGCGCGGAGAGCGGCGCGGCGAAGGAACGGGTGCGGAGCCGCATCTCGGCCTGGGGCTGTACGTCGCGCAACTCATCGCGGAGTTCCACGGCGGCGGGATCCACGCCCGCAACCTCGCCTCGGGCGAAGGCGTCGCGGTGAGCGCGACGTTCCGGTCCGCCTGAGTCCGTCCGCTACCTGCCCCTGCCGTGCCCCGACACTTCCGCGCCCGCGCCGGCGGGGAGCGCGGCATGGAAGAACAGCGACAGCGCGGAAAGGAGCGCGATCGCGACGAAAGCCGGCGGAAAATCGGCGGCGGCGATGTCGGCGTGCCCCTGCACGAGGCTGGACACCTGCAGCGCGTAGGCGCCGATCGCCACGCCGACACTCTGCGCGAGGCGCTGCGCCATGCTGGCGATGCTCGACGCCTGGCTCATGGTCTCGCGCGTGACCTCGGCGAACGAGACGGCCTGCAGGGAAGTGAACTGCAGCGAGCGCAGGCAGCCGGAGGCGAGTAGCACCAGGAAGATCACCAGGTGCGGCGTCGCCGCGGTGAACAGGCCGTATGCGCCCACCGCGGCGGAGGCGACGAGGGCGTTGGCCGTGAGCACCTTGCGGAATCCGAAGCGCCTGAGGATGACCGTGGTCAGCGTCTTCATGAACATCGCGCCGACGGCGGTCGCGCAGGTGAGCAGTCCCGATTGCAGCGGATTCATCCCGAAGCCGAGCTGCAGCAGGAGCGGCAGCAGGAACGGCGTGGCGCCGATCCCGATGCGGAACAGGCTCCCGGCGAGGACGCCGGTGCGGAAGGTCGGCAGCCTGAAGAGCGACAGGTCGATCACCGGGTGCGCGGTACGCCGCGCGTGCCACGGATAGGCCGACAGCGCGAGCGCACCCAGGACGATGCAGGCCGCGGTAACTTTTCCCGGCAGGAGATGGCCGCCGAGGGCGGACAGCCCCAGCATCAGCACCGACAGCCCGGCTCCCGTGAGCGCGAAGCCGGCGAGGTCGAGCGCCGGCAT
Source organism: Gammaproteobacteria bacterium (assembly GCA_041499655.1). Classification (GTDB taxonomy): domain Bacteria; phylum Pseudomonadota; class Gammaproteobacteria; order Burkholderiales; family SG8-39; genus VBDM01. The sequence continues at coordinate 2,263 of JBGQKQ010000038.1, read as the reverse complement.
CTCGGGCTCCTTCACGTTCGGGATGTGGCGCAGCACGAGGTAGAGCCCGAGTACGCCGATCGGCAGGTTGATGAGGAAGATCCAGCGCCAGTGGAAATAGAGCGTGATCGCTCCGCCCAGCGCCGGCCCGGTCACGGGCCCCAGCAGCGCGGGAATGGTGAGGTAGTTGAGCGCGGCGATGAGCTCGTTCTTCGGCACGGCGCGCAGCAGTACCAGGCGCCCCACCGGCACCATCATCGCCCCGCCGATACCCTGCAGGAAGCGCGCGGCGACGAACGCCGTGAGCGTGCACGACACGGCGCACAGCAGCGATCCGCAGACGAACACGACGATGGCGCTCGCGAACACGGTGCGCGAGCCGAGGCGGTCGGCCACCCAACCGCTGATCGGGATGAAGACCGCCAGGCCGACGAGATAGGAAGTCAGCGCGAGCTTGAGCGCGAGCGGGCTCTCGCCGATATCGGCCGCGATGGCCGGGAGCGAGGTCGCGATCACCGTCGAATCCATGTTCTCCATGAACAGGGCGCAGGCGACGATGAGGGGAATGAGGACGGTGCGCTGCATGGCCTGCTATTCTGAGGCAAGAGCGCGGCCGGGGAGAGGCTCCGGGGGCACCGCGACCTTCCGACTCGCGTAGAATCCTGACCGGACGCAGACCCAAGAATCCACCCCGACGTGGACACCGAGCACTACGATCTCCTGATCATCGGCGGCGGCATCAACGGCGCAGGCATCGCGCGCGATGCCGCCGGGCGCGGCTTGAAGGTGCTCCTGGTCGAGCAGGGCGACCTCGCATCGGCGACCTCGTCGGCCTCGACCAAGCTCATCCACGGGGGCCTGCGCTACCTCGAGTACTTCGAGTTCCGCCTGGTCGCGGAAGCGCTCGCCGAGCGCGAAACGCTGTTGCAGATCGCCCCGCACATCATCTGGCCGCTCGAGTTCGTGCTGCCGCACGAGTCGCACCTGCGTCCCGCGTGGATGATCCGCGCCGGCCTGTTCCTCTACGATCATCTCGGCCACGGCATGCCGGGCTTCGGGCCGAAGAGCTCGCTGCCGGGGTCGAAAGGCATCCGGCTCGATCCGGACGGCTACGGCGCGGGCCTGAAGCCCGAGTTCGAGCGCGGTTTCGTCTACTACGACTGCTGGGTGGACGACGCGCGCCTGGTGGTGCTGAACGCGCGCTCGGCCGCGGCACTGGGCGCGACCATCCTCCCGCGCACGCGCCTCGCGTCGGCGAAGCGCGAGAACGGCCGCTGGGTGGCGAAGCTCAGCCCCGAATCCGGGGAAGGCCGCACCGTGCACGCGGCGGCGGTCGTGAACGCCGCCGGGCCCTGGGTGAGGCAGGTGCTCGACGACGTGCTCAAGACGAAGCTCTCGGCGAGCGTGCGCCTGGTGAAGGGCAGCCACATCGTGGTGCCGCGCATCCACTCGGAGCGCCACGCCTTCATATTGCAGAACCCCGATAGACGCGTCATATTCATGATCCCCTACGAGCGGCAGTTCACGCTCGTCGGCACCACCGAGATTCCGGTCACGCGCGACGACTTCCGCGCGCGCATCACGCGCAACGAGATCGAATACCTGTGCGAGGCGGCGAGCCGCTACGCGCAGAACCCGATCACGCCCGGAATGGTGGTGTGGAGCTACTCGGGCGTGCGCCCGCTCTACGACGACGGCAGCGAGGACTCTTCCGCGGTGACGCGCGACTATCACCTGCTGCTCGACAACGGAGCGTGGCCCGACGATCCGCCGCTGCTCACGGTGTTCGGCGGGAAGATCACCACCTACCGCAGGCTCGCCGAGCAGGCGATGGCCAAGCTCGCAGTGCGCTTTCCCGGCAAGTCCGCCTGGACGCATACCGAGGCGCTGCCCGGAGGCGATCTCGGCGGGCTCACGTTCCGGGGGCTGCTGCTCGATTTCCGCAGGCGCTTTCCGCGCCTGCCCAAGATATGGCTGGCGCGCGTGCTGCGCCGGCACGGCTCGCTCGCCGAGGAGATCATCGGCGACGCGCACGTGGAGCGCGAGCTCGGCCGTAATTTCGGCGGCGGCCTCTACGAGCGCGAGCTCGACTACCTGGTCAGGAACGAGTGGGCGCGCGACGCCGAGGACGTGCTGTGGCGGCGCACCAAGTGCGGCCTGCACATGAGCGCGGCCGAGAAGACCGCGGTGCGCGACTACTTGGCGAAGCACTAGATTCCGTGGAATGGTGGCTGGGCTACGTCGCCATCGGCGCGGCGGTCGGGTTCTTCGCGGGCATGCTCGG
>JBGQKQ010000037.1:0-19292 GCA_041499655.1 Gammaproteobacteria bacterium | reverse complement strand
GTGCTGCGGGCAGCCTACTCGAATCTCCTGACCGGCGGCAAGACGCAGGGGGCTTCCACCATCACCATGCAGGTCGCGCGGAACTTCTTCCTTTCCCGCGAAAAGACCCTCACCAGAAAGCTCTACGAAGCCCTGCTGGCTTTCAAGATCGAAAATAGCCTCAGCAAGGACCAGATCCTCGAGATCTACATCAACCAGATCTACCTCGGCCAGAGGGCTTACGGGTTCGGAGCGGCGGCGCAGGTGTACTTCGCCAAAACCCTGTCCCAGCTCAACGCGGCCGAGATCGCGATGCTGGCCGGACTGCCGAAGGCTCCGTCCTCCTTCAACCCGGTGATCAATCCCAAGCGGGCAAAGCAGCGCCAGCTCTACGTACTGCGGCGCATGCGCGATCTGGCCTTGCTCGACGAGGCGCAATACGAGGAGGCGCAGAGCGCCCCGCTCACGGTGAAGCGCGAATCCGCGACCGAATACGAAATTCACGCCGAGTACGTCGCCGAAATGGTGCGCCAGGTCCTCTTCGAGCGCTATCCCGACGACGTGTATTCGCGCGGTTTTCGCGTCTATACGACGATCACGCGCGCCGATCAGGAGGCTGCGTACGCGGCGCTTCGACAAGGCCTGCTCGAATACGATCGCCGGCACGGATACCGCGGCCCGGAGGGATTTGTGGACATCAAGGACGCGGGAGAGGACGACTACGAGGAGGCGCTGCAAGACCACCCCGACAGCGACGGCCTGCTTGCCGCGCTTGTCCTCGAGGCCGCCCCGAAGCGCGTTACCGCGTACCGGCGCGGGGGCGAGACCGTTGCGATTTCAGGGGAAGGTCTCCAGTTCGCCGAGCGCATGCTCGATCCACGGACTCCGCTTGCCAAGAGGATCCGTCCGGGCGCCGTAATACGCATCCAGAAGGACGACAAGGACAACTGGCAAATCGCCCAGATCCCGGACGCCGAGGGTGCGTTCATATCGGCGAACCCGCAGAACGGCGCAGTGCGTTCGCTCGTCGGAGGATTCGACTTCAACCGAAACCAGTTCAACCACGTCACTCAGGCCTGGCGACAGCCGGGCTCGGGCATCAAGCCCTTCATCTACTCCTCGGCCCTCGAAAAGGGCTTCACGCCGGCCACCGTCATCAACGACGCCCCCGTCGTGGTGGACGCTGCGCTGACGGGCGGGCAGGTATGGGAACCGAAGAACTACGACGGCAGATATGAGGGCCCCATGAGCCTGCGAATGGCCCTCGCAAAATCGAAGAACATGGTGTCCATTCGCGTGCTTCAGGCGATCGGGCCGCAGTACGCTCAGGACTACATCACCCGCTTCGGTTTCGACGCGGACCGCCATCCGCCCTACCTCACCATGGCGCTGGGGTCGGGCGCGGCCACGCCGCTTCAGATGGCGCGCGCCTTCTCGGTTTTCGCCACGGGAGGCTACCGCACGGAGCCCTATGTGATTCAGAAAATCGTCGACGACAGAGGCAGCGTAATCGCGCAAGCCGAGCCCGCCCGCGCCGGGGACGAGTCGCTGCGGGTCATTGACGCGCGCAACGCTTTCATCATGGACAGCATGATGCACGATGTCATGCGCTATGGAACCGGGGCGCGCGCCATGGTCCTCGGCCGCCAGGATCTTGCCGGTAAGAGCGGCACCACCAACGACTATATCGATGCCTGGTTTAGCGGCTATCAACCGACCCTGGTCACCATCGCCTGGGTAGGCTTCGATCAGCCGAAAAAACTCGGCCCCGGCGAAACCGGTTCAGTCACGGCGCTCCCCATCTGGATGAGCTACATGGGCAAGGCGCTGAAGGGTGTTCCAGAGATGTTTCAGCGCAGCCCCGAGGGAATCGTCATCGCCAAGGTCAACGAGAACGGGCTGCAATCGCCCGATGGAAGGCCCGAGCTGTTCTTTCGCGAGAGCGTACCGGCCGAGCAGGGTCCGGCTGACGCCGGGGTACGTACCGCAGAGGACGTCCGGAACCAGTTGTTCTAGCCCGGCCGCCGGCGCCGTCTAGCGGAGCACGACCGCGCTTCCCGACGATCCCGCTATCAGATCCGACAGCGCCGCGAGCAATTCGCGCTTGTCGCGCGTGTCCACCCATTTCGAACCGTCGAAGCGAAAATGGTAGCCGCCGGACCTGGCCGCCACCCATATCTCCTGAGCCGCCGAGTGTCGATTCACGATGATGCGATTCCCGTCGGCGAATTCGATCTCCAGCACCCCCGAGGTCTTGGGCGCGCAATCGCAGTCCGCTCCGCTTTCCTCCACGGCCCGGACAATCCTCTCCAGCATCGCGTCGGCCAAGCTCTCGAACTCGCTCGGGGTCATTGCCATGATAAACTGAAAAAAAGTCCCACTATCGCCATGCGCCGCGCCGTTTTCCTGCTCGTTTTCATCATGCTTTCGGGCTGCGGCAACAAGAGCGCCCTCTATCTCCCCTCGCCGGAGCGAGATCCGCAGCAGAATACCAAACCCGTCCCGCGCCAGTGAATTTTTTTTCGTATCGGAATGGCACGTTGTGCGCGGAGAACGTGTCTCTGGCCGAAATCGCGAGGCAGTACGGCACTCCGGCCTTCGTCTATTCGCGCGCGGCGATCGAACTCGGCTATCGCGAGTTCAGCGACGCCTGCTCCGGGCGCGATGTGCTCATCTGCTACTCGGTGAAGGCCAATTCCAATCTCGCGGTACTGAATCTCCTCGCGCGGCTCGGCTCGGGATTCGACATCGTTTCCGGCGGCGAGCTGGCGCGAGTGCTCGCCGCGGGCGGCAGCGCGGCAAAGACCGTCTTCTCGGGCGTCGGCAAGACCGAAGCGGAGCTGCGCGCGGCTCTTGCGGCGGGCGTCCTTTGCTTCAACGTCGAATCCGAAGGCGAGCTCGATCGGCTTGCGTCGATCGCGACGAGCATGGGCAAGACCGCGCCCGTGTCCCTGCGCGTCAATCCCGACGTCGATCCGCGGACGCATCCCTACATCGCAACCGGGTTGCGGGAAAGCAAGTTCGGTATCGCTTACGATGCGGCCGTTCCTCTCTACCGCAAGGCGGTCAAGCTTCCGAACATCGAGGTCATGGGCATCGACGTCCATATCGGCTCGCAGATAACCGACGTTGAGCCGTTCGTGGCGGCGCTCGAAAAGGTCCTCGAGTTCGTGGACCTTCTCGATGCGACCGGGGTGCACCTCGAGCACCTGGATCTGGGCGGCGGTCTCGGCATTCGCTACCACGACGAAGAACCGCCGGAGCTCAAGGACTATCTCGGGCGCCTGTTCCAGCGTCTCGGCAACCGGAAGATCCGGGTCCTGTTCGAACCGGGACGCTCGCTGGTGGGCAATACGGGCGTGCTCCTCACGCGCATCGAGTACCTCAAGCACAGCGCCGCAAAGAATTTCGCCGTCGTCGACGCGGGAATGAACGACCTCATCCGCCCGTCTCTCTACGATGCCTGGCACGAGGTGCTGCCGGTCACGCGGCGCGAGGCGCCCGTGCGGCGCTACGACATCGTCGGCCCGGTGTGCGAATCGGCGGACTTCCTCGCCAAGGAGCGCACTCTCGCGGTCGCCGTTGGAGACCTTCTCGCAATCATGTCCGCCGGCGCCTACGGGATGGCGATGAGCTCGAATTACAATTCCAGGCCCAGACCTCCGGAAGTCATGGTGGACGGCGCAAAACCCTGGCTGATTCGGGAGCGGGAGCGCACCGAGAGCCTTTTTGCGTCGGAGCGTCTTTTGCCGTAAATTTGAGCGTTTCCGATCGGGCGTCGGGAAGCGGCAGGAGGAGGGTTATCGCGGCCCACGGTAACCGTTCATGCTCAGGAGGAACAACCGATGAACGGAAGAATCGGCAGCAGGTCCAATTCCAGTCCGCAGCCGCTTTGTTGATGGAATACGCTGCGCGCTCCCGTCGTTAGCGAGGCCATGGTTTCCCTCATGCAATCGCGCCTTCCTGCGCACAACTCCCAGAAGCGCTGGATGGTGTTCGGCGGTCTGGGCATGCTCGTAGTCGCAATCGGGCTGTTCATGTACTTTGGCGCGGAAATACGAGCGAACGAGCGCAAGGCGCCCAAGGGTCCTCCCCCAGTCCCCGTCACCGTCGAGCCGGTCGTTCAGCAACTCGTTCCCTTCCGGCTTCAGGGAATCGGCAACGTCGAGGCTTTTTCCACCGTCGCACTGAAGGCCCGTGCAGACGGCCAGATCATCGAGGTCGGCTTCAAGGAAGGCGAGGAAGTCAGGAAGGGACAGGTCCTCTTCAAGATCGACCCGCGCCCCTTCGAGGCCGCGCTGCGCCAAGCGGAGGCGAATGCGATGCGCGATGCCGCCGCAAGCGAGCAGGCCCGCTCCCAGGAGCGGCGCTATCAGGATCTGCTGGACAAGAACTTCGTCTCCAAGGAAGCCTACGCTCAGATCCGCACCAACGCGACCACCGCCGAAGCGACCGCCAGGGCGAGCCAGGCGGCACTCGACAACGCAAAGCTCACTCTCGAGTACTGCACGATCACCGCGCCGATCGAGGGCTATGCCGGCAAGATACAGATCCAGCTCGGCAACCTGGTGAAGGCGAACGACGTGAATCCATTGGTCGTCATCAATCAGGTTCATCCGATCTACGTCAATTTTGCGGTGCCGGAACAGCGCCTGGCGGAAGTGCGCCAATACATGGCCTTGAACTCGCTCGCCGTGCAGGCGCTGACTCCGGGCTCAGACCAGGCCGCCACGCCAACCGGGGTGCTGATCTTCGTCGACAACGCAGTGGACCCGAGCACGGGCACGATCAAGCTGCGCGCGCGTTTCGCGAACAAAGAGAACTCGCTCTGGCCGGGCCAGTTCGTCGGCGTAAGCGTGCGCCTGTTCGAGCAACCGGACGCGATCGTCATTCCCTCGACTGCGGTACAGACCGGCCCTGAGGGACAATACGTCTACGTCGTCGGCAAAGACATGGTGGCCGACGTCCGCAAGATCGAAGTACAGCGCACCGAGGGCGACCACACGATTGTTGCCCGGGGATTGGCGAAGGGCGAGCAAGTCGTGACGCGCGGTCAGCTGCGCCTCGGGCCCAAGAGCCGCGTTCAGATCAGCAAGTCGCCCGCCGAGGCGTCGTGAATTTCTGCGAGCTGTTTGTCCGGCGACCGGTCATGACGGTGCTCGTCATGACCGGCATCCTCATTTTCGGGCTCGCGGGTTATCGTTTGCTGCCGGTCTCCACGCTTCCCAACGTCGACTTCCCCACCATCCAGGTCACGGCCGAGCTTCCGGGTGCGAGTCCCGAGACGATGGCCTCCGCCGTGGCAACCGTGCTCGAGCGCCAATTCTCGACCATCGCCGGGATCGACGAGATGAGTTCGGTGAGCGGCCAGGGCATCACGCGCGTGACGATTCAGTTCGCGCTCGACCGCGACATCGACGCTGCGGCGCAGGACGTGAACTCCGCGATAGCTTCTGCGGCACGGCAGCTTCCAGCGACCATGCCGGCGCCGCCGTCGTTCAGGAAGGTCAACCCGGCCGATTTCCCGGTCTACTATCTCGCGCTCACATCCCCGACCCTGCCCTTGTCGACGGTCAACGAATACGCTGAAACCTATCTCGCCCAGCGCATCTCGACCATCAACGGCGTCGCGCAGGTGCAAATATTCGGGCAGCAGAAGTACGCGGTGCGGGTACAGGTCGACCCCAACGCTCTCGCGGCACGCGGCGTCGGCATCAACGAGGTCGAGCAAGCGGTAGCGCAGGCGAACGTCAACCTGCCCACGGGAACGCTGTACGGCAAGGACCGGATGTTCGCGGTGCAGGCGACGGGCCAGCTCCAGGACGCGGCGGCGTACCGCCCGATCATCGTCACCTATCGCAACGGTTCGCCCATCCGCCTGCAGGAACTCGGCACGATATCGGACAGCGTGCAAAACGATAAGCTCGGGGCATCATTCAAGGGCAAGCGCGGTATCGTGCTTGCAATCCAGCGCCAGCCGGGAACCAACACGATCGAGGTCGTCGATCAGCTCAAGAGCCTTCTCCCGACGTTTCGAGCCGAGGTACCGCCCGCGATCGACATCGAAACGCTCTACGACCGGTCGGTGTCGATCCGTGCCTCGGTGGGCGAAGTGCAGTTCACGCTCTACATGGCCTTGATGCTCGTCGTGCTCGTCATTTTCATCTTCTTGCGCAACGTCTCGGCAACGGTCATCCCGACGATCGCGCTGCCGATGTCGATCATCGGGACCTTCGCGGTGATGTACCTGTTCGGCTACAGCCTCGACAACATCTCGCTCATGGCTCTCACGCTGTGCGTAGGTTTCGTGGTCGACGACGCCATCGTGATGCTCGAGAACATCACCCGGCACATCGAGCAAGGCAAGACCGTAATGCAGGCCACACTAGATGGCTCCAAGGAGATCGTCTTCACCATCATCTCCATGACGATATCGCTGGCGGCCGTTTTCATCCCGGTGCTGTTCATGGGCGGCATTCTCGGACGGTTGCTGCATGAATTCGCGGTGACGATCATGGCCGCGGTGCTGATCTCCGGGTTCGTGTCGCTGACACTCACGCCGATGATGTGCAGCCGCATTCTCAAGCCGCACCGGGAGGAAAGGCACGGCCGGGCCTACATGGCCTTCGAGCGGGCGTTCGACGCATGGAAACACGGTTACGAGGTCAGCCTCCGCTGGGCGCTCGCGCACCAGCGTGTCGTCATGGCCGCGTTCATAGCGATTTGCGTGGTGACTGCCGTGCTCTTCGCCCGCGCACCCAAGGGCTTCCTGCCCAGCGAGGACTCCGGGCAGCTCTTCTGTTTCGTGGAAGGCCCGCAGGACATCTCATTTACCGCGATGATGGACCTGCAGCGCCAAGTGGCGAACATCATCGCCCAGGACCAGAACGTCGAAGCCGCGATGTCCTTCGTCGGCGCGACCGGCTTTTCGCCGTCGCTCAACATCGGGCGCATCACCATCACGCTCAAGCCCTTCAAGGAACGCAACCGCGCCGACGAAGTCGTTCGCGGTCTTCGGCCGAAGCTTGCGAACGTCCTCGGCGCGAAGGTGTTCATCCAGAACGTTCCGGCGATCCGCATCGGCGGCAATCTCACCAAGAGCCCCTATCAGTACGTCGTGCGCAGCGCCACGATCGACGACCTATACCAGTGGGCGCCCCTGATCGAGCAGAAACTGCGCTCGCTTCCCGGCCTGATCGACGTGACGAGCGATCTGCAGATCACGCGGCCCCAGGTCACGGTGGATATCGAACGGGAGAAGGCAGCGGCGCTCGGCGTGTCGGCGCAGTCGATCGAGCAGACGCTCAACAACGCCTATGGCGAGCGCCAGGTGTCCACGATCTACACGGCGACCAACCAGTATTGGGTGATACTCCAGCTCGCCGAGCGCTATCAGAGGGATCCGTCGGTGATGCCGATGCTCTACGTGCGTTCGTCGACCGGAGCGCTCGTTCCGCTCAACGCGGTGGCGAAGCTCACCTTCGGCGTGGGTCCCATGCAGGTCTCGCATCTTGGCCAGCTCACTTCCGTGACCTTCTCGTTCGATCTGCTTCCCGGCGTCGCGCTGTCGGAAGCGATCGCTCAAGTCCAGCGGGCGATGCGCGAGATGCAGGTGCCGGCTACTCTGACCGGAACCTTCTCGGGAACCGCCCAGGCGTTCCAAAGCTCGCTCCAGGGCATGGGCATCCTCCTCGTGCTGTCTATATTCGTGATCTATCTCGTGCTCGGCATCCTCTACGAGAGCTTCATCCACCCTCTCACGATCCTTTCGGGTCTGCCGACCGCGGGCCTCGGCGCTTTGCTTACCCTGATGGCCTTCGGCATCGAGCTCAACATGTACGCCTTCGTCGGGATCATCATGCTGGTCGGCATCGTAAAGAAGAACGCCATCATGATGATCGACTTTGCCATCGAGGCGCAGCGCAAGGACGGCAAGTCTCCCGAGGAAGCGATCTACCAGGCGGGTCTGGTCCGCTTTCGCCCCATAATGATGACGACGATGTCTGCGCTGATGGGGAGCTTGCCGATTGCAATCGGATTCGGCGCGGGCGGCGGGGCACGCATGCCCCTGGGACTCGCCGTGGTCGGCGGTCTGGTGCTCTCTCAGTTCCTGACGCTCTATATCACGCCGGTCGTGTTTCTATACTTCGAGCGCCTGCAGCAATGGCTGGCGCGGCGCCGCGCGGCACATCCCGCGCTCCGCACCGCCGACTAGGGGTTTCCGGGCCCTGCAGCGGCGGTTACGGATTGAGCTGCTTGTAGACCACTTCGGCGACCTGGAGCAGCTGGTCTTTTCTCATCTCGCCCGAAAGGGCGTACCCGAAGTTTCCGTCCACCCAGTAGAACACGGAGATGCGGTCCTCCTGGCTGAAGCGGAAAGCGGTGTCGCGCGGCTCGCCTCTTTGCCGCGAAACGTAGAGCGTCAGACGCTGTCCGCGTGCGTCCTGATACATGAAGTGCGCGACCGGACCTTGCGGTCCGGAAAGGAGCCGGCCCCCGACCAGTTCGTAGCCCAGAGGAGCGAGCTTGGGAGCTTGCAAGGTGGTGCCGAGCCTTTTCGACAGCCAGGCGACGAGGTGCCCTTCCTCGCTGGCGGTCACCTCGACTGGATGGCGCACCTCCGGCGCGTACACCGCGTGCGCTGTCGCCGCCTGCCTTGCGAGAGACACCGGGACGACCTGCGAAGTGACGAATTGACCCCGAACCAGCCACCCGAGCCCGAGGCCCAGCGCGAATATCGCCGCTGCCGCGGCATAGCGGCGCCACGCCCGGGGACGCACTCCGAGGAGGGCAGGCGGCACCGGTTCGTCGAGCACCGGGTCGTAGAGCGAGCGTAGCAAGGCGTTCTGCTCCGCGTACGCCCGCATCCGCTCGGCATCCTCCGGGTGAGCACGAAGCCACGCCTCTATCTCTACCCGGGCGTCTTCGGAAAGTTCGCCGTCGACGTAGGAATGCAATTCAGCCTCGGTGACCGGCTTCACTTCACGACTTTCAAGGGCGCCACGGCCTGGCCACCCAGCAGGTGACGCATGCGTTCCCGCGCACGCGACAGGCGCGACATGACCGTGCCGATCGGAATGTCCAGAGCGCGGCTGACCTGCTCGTAGGTGAGCTGTTCCACGGCGACGAGCAGGACGACTTCGCGCTGCTCGACCGAAATCGTACGCAGCACCCGGTCGACGTCCTCCAGCTCGAGCTGGTCGCCCTGGGTTGCGCGAACCGCGACCGCGGGGAGTTCGTCCATGGCTTGCTCGATTTCATAGCGGCGCCGTCTCGCCTGGTTGACGAATACGTTGTGCATGATCGTAAATAGCCACGCCCTCAGATCGCTGCCGGGACGCCACAGGTAGAACTTGTTCCAGGCGCGCTCCAGCGTGTCCTGGACCAGATCGTCGGCAATGTAGCGGTCGCCAACCAGAGCGCGAGCGTAGCGCCGCAACCTGGGTATGTGCTCGACGATGAGGTGACGATCCATGCAGCGCGCATTCTAGCGCGCGGTGTATTTCCTGGGGACGGCCCTTCCGCCCAGAGTTCGCGACCTGGCACAATTCACCACTCCCCTCTCGAGAAAAACGATCCTGCGATACAAACGCGCCGCCTGGAGGATTTATTCCACGGCGACGACGGCCGGGCCTTGCGGGAGGATGGACAGTAAGGCTCGAGCTGCCGCCCGAGCTGGAATGTCAGCGCAGGCCGGAGATATAGTCGGCCACCGCGCGAATCTCGGGATCGCTCATCTTGGCGGCGATCGACTGCATCACCTTGTTGGCGTCATTCCTGCGCTCGCTCGCGCGAAACGCCTTCAACTGCGCCTCGGTGTATTCGGGATATTGACCCGCCAGGCGCGGGTACTGCGCCGGCAATCCCGCGCCGGCGGCCCCGTGGCAACCGGCGCACGCAGGGAGGCCCTTCGCCAGATCACCCCCGCGCCAGATCTTTCGTCCGAGCGCCAGTGTCTCGGGGTGCCTGGCCGTGCCGGGCTTGGGCGCCTGCGCCGCAAAATACGCGGCGACATCGCGGATGTCCTCGGCTGAGAGGCCCGCGGCCATTCCACCCATCACGGGATTCTCCCGATCGGGTTTCTTTCCCGGCACCGACTTGAAATTGCCCAGTTGTTTCTGGACGTATTCCGGAACCTGTCCGGCCAGCTTCGGATTGGCGGGAGTCGGGCTGTTGCCGTCCGCGCCGTGGCAAGCCGCGCACACCTTGTTGGCGATGCTTTGCCCCTTGGCGGAATCGGCCTTGGCCTCGGGCTCTGCGCCGGCAAGCGGAGTGGCGCAAATCAGAAAACCCACAAGCGCCCATGCTCCCCTCATGCTATTCCCCCCCGCGGATCGTCGCTCAAAAGGCTGATATTCTAGCAAAATTGACCCAACACCCATGTCGTTCTTCGGCACCGCAACGTTTCTGAAGAGCGTTGCTTCGCTCGAGCAGGCCCCTGCGAGCGCGGGCGAAATCGCGTTTGCCGGCCGTTCGAATACCGGCAAGTCGAGCGCCATCAATGCGCTTATCGGGCGGCGATTGGCGCACGTGAGCAAGACGCCCGGGCGGACGAGGCTCATCAACTACTACGCGCTCGGCGCGGAGCGGTTCATCGTCGACCTTCCCGGCTACGGCTACGCACGAGTCCCGGACGCCGTGAGCGCGCCCTGGGAAGAACTGCTTGGCGGCTACCTGCGGACGCGCGCACCGCTTCGCGGGCTCGCGGTGGTGATGGATGTGCGCCAGGCGGTGACCGCGCTCGATCGACGCCTGCTGGAGTGGTTCCGCCCCACCGGAAAGCCCGTGCATGTCCTTCTGACCAAAGCGGATAAACTGTCGCGCGAGGCGGCAAGGAAAATATTGCGGCAGGTCGAGAGCGAGGTCGCCGAGCTCCTGCCCGTACCTTCCGTCCAGCTGCTTTCGAGCCTCAAGAAGACGGGCTTCGAGGAAGCCGCGAGCGTGTTTCGAGGCTGGCTTGGCGAAGGCCCGCCAACCTCGGCGACGGCCCGGCCAAAATGAAAACCCCCGGCAGGACCGGGGGTCTGGAAATAAAAGCCCCCGGGCCAAAAGGGGAAATCAGCCCGGGGCAAAATGCCTTAAGGTTTAAGGCACCCCGCTCAGGGAGGAGAAGCGGGAGACGACCGAAGCCGTCTGATGATTAGGAGTAGGCCTCCCGGGGAAAGGTTCCCTAGCGCACCAAGCAATTTGATAACCGGTTGATCCCTTTTAGAAAGAAGGAGAGATCATGCAGGTGTATGGCAGCTTTCCCGCGGTCCGCATGCGCCGCATGCGGCGCGACGAGTTCTCCCGCCGCCTGATGCGCGAGCACGCGCTCACCGCCGACGATCTCATCTACCCGGTATTCCTGATCGAGGGAAGGCAGCGGACTCAAGCCGTCCCATCGATGCCCGGAGTTTCGCGGTACACGGCCGACAAGCTGCTCGCCGTAGCCGAGCGCTGCCTCAAGCTCGGGGTGCCGGCCATGGCGCTCTTTCCGTCGATCGAGCCGGCTCTGAAAACCCCGGACGGCAAGGAGGCAACCAACCCGGACGGGCTCATACCCCGGGTGATCTCGCTGCTCAAGAAGAAATTCCCGGAGCTCGGCGTCATGACCGACGTCGCCCTCGACCCTTACACCAGCCACGGCCAGGACGGCCTGATCGACGACGACGGTACTATCCTCAACGACGACACTCTTGCCGTGCTCGAGAGGCAAGCCCTCGTCCAGGCGCAGGCCGGCGTGGACATCGTCGCGCCGTCGGACATGATGGACGGACGCATCGGGCGCATTCGAGCCGCACTCGATGAGAACCAGTTCATCCACACGCGCATCATGGCCTACTCGGCAAAGTACGCCTCGGGATTCTACGGCCCGTTCCGCGACGCGGTCGGCTCGGCAGCGAATCTGGGCAAGGGAAACAAATTCACCTACCAGATGGATCCGTCCAACAGCGACGAAGCGCTGTGGGAGGTCGGGCTCGATCTGCAGGAAGGCGCCGACATGGTGATGGTGAAGCCCGGAATGCCCTACCTCGACATCGTCAGGCGCGTGAAGGACGAGTTCAAGGCGCCAACCTATGTCTATCAGGTGAGCGGCGAATACGCCATGTTGAAGGCGGCATTCAAGAACGGCTGGCTTACCGAGAAGCAATGCGCGATGGAGGCCCTGCTCGCATTCAAGCGCGCCGGGGCCGACGGCATCCTCACGTACTTCGCGCTCGACGCTGCCGCCTGGATCAAGGCGGCGCGCTAGACGCCCGGGCTTCGCGCCTCAAAGACGAAGGTCGACGGCGACGTCCAGCGACTGGATGAATTTTTCTGCGGCCTGGTAGCCGATTACGCGCAGGCCTTCGATCTCCCGCCCCTTCGCATCGAAGAAAACGATGCCCGGCGGACCGAACAGCCGAAAGCGCTTCAGCAGGGCCTTGTCGTCGGCCGTGTTCGCCGTGACATCGGCGCGCAGCAGCACCATCTGGCCCAGCCGCGCCTTCACCTCGGGGTTGCTGAAAGTGAAACGCTCCATTTCCTTGCACGACACGCACCAGTCCGCGTAGAAATCGAGCATCGCGACCTTGCCCGCAGATTTCAGCCGCGCGTTCAGGTCGGCGGTCGTCCTGACCATTTCGAAAGGTGGCGCCGTGTCCTGCGATCCCGCGAGGATGCCGGCGAGCGGCCGCAGCGGATCGCGCGCCCCGGAGAACGCTCCGACTCCCTGGGCGGCGCCCAGCAGCAGCGCGAGCAGGCCGGCGGCCTTCCCCAGGCGCTCCCAGCCCGAGGCCTCCTTGCCCAGGGACTCGAGCGCGCCAAGGAACACACCCGATCCGATCAGCAGCGCGGCCCAGAGCAGCATTTGCACCGCCACGGGAATCACCGGGGAGATGATCCAGATCGCTACCGCGAGGAGCATCACTCCGAAGAAGCGCTTCACCGCGCCCATCCACGCTCCGGCCTTCGGCAGGAGGAGGCCTCCGGAAACGCCCACCAGGACGAGCGGCACGCCCATTCCAAGCGCCATGGAAAAGAGCGCGGTTCCGCCGAGCAAGGCGTCGCGCGTTTGTCCGATGTAGAGAAGGGCGCCCGCGAGCGGCGCGGCCACGCAGGGCGAAACGATGGCGGCCGAGAGCGCTCCCATGAGCACGATGGCGCCCCAGTTGCCGCCGCCCAGGCGGTTGCTCGCCTGAGTGAGCCGCGATTGCCAGCCCGAAGGCAATTGCAGCTCGTAGAAACCGAACATCGACAGCGCGAGCAGGACGAACACCGCCGCAAATCCTCCCAGCACCCATGCGTTCTGAAGCGCGGAGGAGAACAGGCTCCCCGAAAACGCCGCCGCGACGCCGATCGCGGTATACGTCACAGCCATCCCGAGCACATAGGCGAGGGAGATCAGGCCCGCGCGCCGGCGGGTCATCTGCCGGCCCTCGCCGACGATGATGCCCGAGAGGATCGGGACCATCGGCAGGACGCAGGGCGTGAACGTCAGGAGCAGGCCGGCGACAAAGAACACCACCACCACCGCCCAGAGCCGCCCGGCCTCGAGCACGCCGGCAAAGCGCAGGTCTTCGCCCGCAGCCACCCTTCGGCCGGGAGTGGAGGCAAGCGAGTCGTCTTTCAGGAAAATCGACGAGGGCGTGCTCCCCAGGGACACGAGGCGAAGATCGGCACTCTGCACCTGGGGAACGTAGCACACGCCGATATCGGCGCAGCCCTGGGAGGTCACCGAGAGCTTTACCCGGTCCACGCCCCCGGCCGCCAGCGGCAGGAGGATGCGAATTTCCCTGCGATAAGTGACTTGCTTGCCGAAGAACTTGTCGTCGTGGATTTCGCCCTCGGGGAACTTCGGCGAGCCCAGCGTCACGGAAGCGGGCTCGGCGGCAAAGCGGAACCGCTCGCGGTAGAGGTAGTACCCATCGGCGATTCGATAGCGGATTTCCGCGATGCCCGAGTCCAGCACGCGCGCGGAGAATCGGAACGCCTTGTCCGGCTCAAGCAGATCATCGCTGCCGGCGGCGTGAGCGGCCGGTACGACAGCAAGCAGCAGGGCAAAGAGCGGTTGGCGCATGGGCTAGGCGGGTTTCGTTTCCGAATCGACCCAGTCGAGGTAGGCGGGCAAGCCTCCGGCCAATGGGACCGCGATGATCTCCGGAAGTTCGTAGGGATGCCCTGCGCGGATCGCGGCCTCGAGCGCCGGGTAGCGCTCGCGCGTGGTCTTGATCAGCATCGGGAATTCCTCCGCGTCCTCGGTCTTCCCCTGCCAGTGGTAGACCGAGCGGCAGGGCGACAGAACGTTCACGCAGGCGGCGAGGCGCTTTTCGACGAGTACATGGGCGAGCTTGCCGGCGCTGTCGCGGTCGGGCAGGTTGGTGATGACGAGAAAGGCGTCGGCCGGCATCACGCGGCGATCTCGGGTAGAGGCCAGGCCATCGGCCACCGTGGGATAGCGCAGGCGCACGCCCAGCTCGGACTTGAGGCGGTCGTTCGACAGGCGCCGCGACTCGCTCATGAACGACAGCAGGTCCGCGGGAACGACGCGCGAGGCTTCGGCGCGCGAAACGCGCCGCGGCCGCGCGAGCCCCGCGCGGTCGGCCACGAGGTCGAGCCAGTCGCCCATCTTGATCGCGCTGTCGTCGCTCGCGTTGTAGGTGCCCGACGCGCGCGCGGCGTGCAGCACCGCCGCGACGATCGCCGCGAGATCGTCGGCGTGAATGTGATTGGTGTAGACGTCGTCTTCCCGTCGCAGCACGGGCGTCCCGCGAGCGAGGCGATCGAGCGGCAGGCGGTCGGCCGCGTAGATGCCGGGCACGCGCAGGATCACGACCTCCACGCCTTCGCGCGCGCCCCAGTCGGAGACCGCCTGCTCAGCGTCCAGGCGCCGCCGGGCGCGCCCGGTTCGCGGGCGCGGCGAGCGGGTCTCGTCCACCCGCTCGCCCGCGCAATCTCCGTACACGCCGCTGGTGGAGAGATACACGAATCGGCGTGGTAACATGGCGCCGCTTTTTGCGCGCGCCGAAAGCGCCGCAAGCAGGCTTCGCGTGCGCGAATCCCGCGAACCGGCCTGCGCCGGCGGGGCCAGGTGGGCAACGCGCTGCGCCCGGCCGGCAAGCTGAGCCAGCGATTCGGGTGCGTCGAGATCGCCCTCGATCTGCTCGACCCCGGCAGCGGCGAGCCCGGGATCGGGCGAACGGACCAGCGCGCACAACCGATACCTCGCCTTGAGCGAGGGCAGGGCGCGACGGGCGATGTCGCCGCAACCGACGATGAGCAAAGTCTCCACCAGAGAATTTTACCCCGCACCGAGATGACGCATCAGGTCACTATCCGCAACACCGGCCACCGGTTCCAGGTGCAGGAAGGATCGAGCATTCTCCAGGGGGCGCTGGACGCGGGCCTCGTGATCCCCTACGGCTGCCGCGACGGTGCCTGCGGCAGCTGCAAGGGAAAGCTCGTCGAAGGCCGGATCGACTACGGCCGCTACTCGGAAAAAGCGCTCGCCGCGCAGGAGCGGGAGAGTGGCCACGCGCTCTTCTGCCAGGCGAAGCCGCTTTCGGACGTGGTGATCGAAGCGCGCGAGGTGCGCAAGGCCGGCGACATCCAGGCGAGAAAGCTGCCGGCGCGCGTGCACAAACTCGAGCGCGCCGCGGACGACGCCATGATCGTGTACCTGAAGCTCCCGGCGAACGAGCGCCTCATGTTCCTGCCCGGGCAATACATCGACATCCTGCTCAAGGACGGAACGCGAAGGAGTTTTTCCATGGCGAACGCGCCGCACGACGACGAGTTCGTCCAGCTGCACGTGCGCCACGTGCCGGGCGGCGCCTTTACCGATCACGTGTTCAAGACCATGAAGGAGCGCGACATCCTGCGCTTCGAAGGGCCGTTCGGCACCTTCTTCCTGCGCGAGGAGTCCGAAAAACCGATCGTGCTCGTCGCCTCGGGGACCGGCTTTGCGCCGATCAAGTCGGTGATCGATGCGGCGCTCCGGAAAGGCTCGCCGCGGCCGATGACGCTCTACTGGGGCGCGCGCCGGCCGAAGGACCTCTACCTCGATGCGCTTCCTGCGCGCTGGGCCGCCGAGCACCCGCGCTTCAAGTACGTTCCGGTGATCTCCGATGCGCTTGCCGAAGACCGCTGGACCGGCCGGACCGGATTCGTTCACCGCGCGGTGATGGAGGACCTGCCCGACCTCTCGGGCTTCCAGGTCTACGCATGCGGCGTCCCGATCATGGTCGATTCGGCGCGCCGCGATTTCACCGGGAAATGCGGCCTGCCGGAAAACGAGTTTTTCTCCGATTCCTTCACCACCGCCGCGGACAAGGCCGCCTGACCCGCTTAGGCGGCGGTTTCGCCCAGATAGGCTTCGCGCACCCGCCGGTCGGCGAGCAGGGCGCGCGCTTCTCCCGAGAGCGTGATTTCTCCGCTGTCCATCACGTAAGCGCGATGCGCCATGGTAAGCGCGCCTTGGGCGTTCTGCTCCACCAGCAGCACCGTGACGCCGGCGCGGTTGATGTCGCGTATCACCTCCAGGATCCGCCGCGCGGCCATCGGCGCAAGCCCCATGCTCGGCTCGTCGAGAGCGAGCAGCGTCGGACGGCCCATCAGGGCGCGGCCGATCGCGAGCATCTGCTGCTCGCCTCCCGACAGCGTTCCCGCGGTCTGCCCGCGCCGCTCCGCCAGGCGCGGAAACAGCCCGAACACGCGATCGCGGTCGGAGGCCACGCCCGGATCGGATCGCGCATAGGCGCCCATCGCGAGGTTCTCCTCGACGCTCAGCCGCGAAAACACGCCGCGGCCTTCCGGGACCATGATCAGGCCTGCGCGCGCGCGCCGGAACGCCGCGACGCCCGAGAGATCCCGCTCGCCGAACCGGATGGACCCCGACGCCGCCGGAACGAGGCCGGCGATCGCGCGCAGCGTGGAGGATTTCCCCGCTCCGTTGGCGCCGATCAGGCAGACGAGCTCGCCTCGGTCGACCTCGAGATCGATTCCCTTCACCGCGCGGATGCCGCCGTAGCGCACCTCCAGGCCGCGGATCTCGAGGAGCTTCACTGCGGCTGCTCCGCGGACGCGGTGCCGAGATAGGCTTCCACCACCTTGGAATCGCGCTGCACCTCGGCCGGAGCCCCTTCGGCGATGCGCCGCCCGTAGTCGAGTACCAGCACGCGGTCGCAGACGCTCATGACAAGGCGCATGTCGTGCTCGATGAGGAGCAGCGTCGTGCCGTCGCCGCGGATGCGCTCGAGCAGCCCGCGCAGCGCCACGGTCTCCGAGGCGTTCATCCCCGCGGCGGGCTCGTCGAGGGCGAGCAGCACCGGATCGGTGGCGAGCGCGCGCGCGATCTCGAGCCTGCGCTGGTCGCCGTAGGGCAGGCTTCCCGCGGCCTCGTTCGCCCTGGAGCCTATGCCGACGTAGTCGAGCAGTTGTGCGGCGCGGCGCTCGATTCCCGCCTCCTCGTCCCGGGTCGCCGCATTGCGCAGCACCGCGCCGAGCACTCCCGCGCGCGTGCGGACGTGCCGGCCGATCATGACGTTCTCGAGCGCGGACAGATTGGCGAACAGGCGGATGTTCTGGAAGGTGCGCCCTATGCCCCGCGCCGCGATCCGGTCGGGCTTCAAGCCCGCGATGCTGCGTCCATCGAGCGTGAAACCGCCCCGGTCGGGAGCGGCAAGGCCGGTGAGCAGGTTGAAGAGCGTGGTCTTCCCGGCGCCGTTCGGGCCGATCAGCCCGAATATCTGGCCGCGGGAAATGGAGAAGCTGACGTCCGCGAGCGCCTCGATGCCGCCGAAACGCTTGCTCACGTTTCTCGCCTCGAGCAGCGCGCTCACCGTGCCCTCCCCGCTGCCGAGCCGTCGCGCGCGGCGAGCTCCCGCTTTCTCACCGCGGAGGGCCACAGCCCGCCCGGGCGCAGCGCCATGACCAGCACCAGCGCGAATCCGAAAATCAGCATGCGGATCACTTCCGGCTCGACCAGCACCCTGCCGAAAACCTGCTTCTGCGCGGGCTCGACCGTGAAGCGCAGGAACTCGGGGACAAAGGACAGCAGCAGCGCGCCCAGGATCACGCCCCAGACATTGCCCATGCCGCCCAGCACCACCATGGAGACCACCATGATCGACTCGACCAGGACGAAGCTCTCGGGCGAGACGAAGCCCTGGATCGCCGAGAACATGCCGCCCGCGACGCCGCCGAAGCTCGCGCCCATCGCGAAAGCGAGCAGCTTCAGTCGCGTGGTGTCGATGCCCATCGCGCGCGCGGCGATCTCGTCTTCGCGGATCGCCTCCCAGGCGCGGCCGATGCGCGAATTCTGCAGCCGCAGGCAGATGAAGATCACCGCGAGCAGAACCAGCAACAGGAGGTAGTAGTACTTGATCGGCCCGCTGAACACTGCGCCGAGAACAGTATCGGTCTTCGAGAAGTCGACGCCGCCGAGGCGGACCGGATCGATGCGCGCGATCCCCTGCGGTCCGTTGGTGATGTTCACCGGCCGAGACAGGTTGTTCAGGAAGATGCGCACGATCTCACCGAAGCCCAGTGTGACGATGGCGAGATAGTCGCCTCGCAGCTTGAGCGTCGGCGCCCCTATGAGCACGCCGAAGAGCGCCGCCACCGCCGCGCCGATCGGCAGGATCGCCCAGAACGGCCAATGGACGCCGAAATGCGGCGAGGCGAGCAGCGCGTACACGTAAGCGCCCACCGCGTAGAAAGCGATGTAACCCAGATCGAGCAGGCCGGCAAATCCGACCACGATGTTCAGGCCCAGCGACAGAAGCACGAACAGGATCGCGAGATTGGTGATGCGCACCCAGGTGGTCCCCACTGCGGCGAGCGCGAAGGGCAGGGCGAGCAGCGCGAGCGCGACCAGAGCCGCGCCCGCCCAGGGCGCCGCGGAGTGCCGCTTCAGGCGCGCCATCGCCCCGGCCATTCAGGCCCTGTCCCCGACGCGCTCGCCGAGCAGCCCCGAGGGCCGCAGCACCAGCACCGCGATCAATACGATGAAGGCGAACACGTCCTGGTAGTTCGAGCCGAACACGTTCCCGGTCAGGTCGCCGATGTAGCCCGCGCCCAGCGCCTCCACCACGCCGAGCAGCACGCCCCCGAGCATCGCGCCGGGAACGTTGCCGATGCCGCCGAGCACCGCCGCGCAGAACGCCTTCAGGCCGAGCTGCGAACCCATCGTGTAATGGGCGATTCCGTAGTAGCTCGCGACCATGACCCCGGCGACGGCGCCCAGGGCCGCGCCGATCACGAAAGTCAGCGCGATGATGCGGTTGGCGTCGATGCCCATCAGCCCCGCGACCTGCGGGTTGTGGGCGGTGGCGCGCATCGCGGTGCCGAGC
>JBGQKQ010000036.1:0-19401 GCA_041499655.1 Gammaproteobacteria bacterium | reverse complement strand
CTTGCCGGCGAGGTTGCGCCAGTCGTTGAAGTCGCCCGCGACCACGAGCGGCGCGCGATCCGGCACCTCGCTGTGTATGCGCTCGATCAGCGCGCCCACCTGGTGGCGGCGCCCGCGCTCGTGCAGCGAGAGATGAAGGCACACGCAGTGCACGGACGTGCCCGAGCCCGGAACGTCGATCTCACAATGCAACATCCCCCGGCTCTCCAGGTTATGCGTGGAGATGTCCTGGTTCTCGGCGCGCAGGATCGGGTAGCGGCTCAGGATCGCGTTGCCGTGGTGCCCGTGGTCGTACACCGCGTTGCGCCCGTAGGCGTAGTCGTTCCAGACCTCGTCCGCCAGGAATTCGTACTGCGGCTCGTCGGGCCACTCCTCGAAGCGCGCCGCGTGACGGCGGTTCTGCCCCAGGACTTCCTGCAGGAAGATGATGTCCGCGTCGAGCAGGCGCAGGTGCTCGCGCAGCTCGTGGATCATCAGGCGCCGGTTGAACTGCGAGAAGCCCTTGTGGATGTTGTAGGTGGCGACGTGAAGTTTCAAGCTGTGCCGGTCGCTCGCTCGGTTGGGGCCGGGCGACCGGATTTAAGCATTTTGTCAGAAAAATTGCGCGACTGGACCATTTCCGGGTTGGAAAAAACGGGCTTTTGGTCTAAGCTTGCGGCGCTCCGGGGTCGCAGCCCCGGGGATTTTGTCACACTCTCGAGGAGAGCCGCCGAGCGAATCCAGGTCAGCGTTGGTCGGGACAAGCGGTAGGGGGAGGGCGTACGGGCGCGAGCCCGGACGACCCGGCTGGATCGAACAGCCCGGCAAGTTCTTGAGTCGAAGCCTCCAAGAAGAACAGCTTTACTTCCAACCACGAAAGGACGCTCTACATGAAGAAGCTTCTAATCGCATCAGCAGTGACCGCCGCGCTCGCGGCGCCCGCAGCCGCCCTGGCGCAACAGGCCAAGATACCCACGCTCGGGCAAATACTCGATGCATCGGGGATCAGCGTCAACGGCTACATCGACGCGCAGTACAACTGGGCGAATCGAAATCTCCAGACCGGGTTCTCCGACCGGGTGTTCGACTCGCAGAACAACTCCTTCGGCCTGCACCAGTTCGGCCTGACGGTCGCCAAGCAGCCCAGAGAGGGCTTCGGCGGGCTGGTGAACCTCACCATCGGCCAGGACGCCCAGGTGATCCACGCCTTCCCGGAGAGCGGCAACACCTCGACGTTCGACCTCACCCAGGCTTACGGCAGCTACTCGGCAGGTGCGATGACCGTGATCGCCGGGAAGTTCGTGACGCTCTCCGGAACCGAGGTGATCGCGAGCACGGGCAACACCAACATCTCGCGCTCGATCCTCTTCGGCGCCATACCGTTCACCCACACCGGCGTGCGCGCGAGCTACGCGCCGAGCGACACTATCACGGTGTACGGCGGCCTCAACAACGGCTGGGACCAGCTCACCGACGGCAACCGGCAGAAGACCCTCGAGCTCGGCACCACGCTCAATCCGATGAAACCGCTGACCATCACGGTCTCCGGCTATTTCGGAAACGAGCAGGCGACCGCCCCTGGAAACCAGCTCGGCGTGGGCGCCCAGGGCACCCGCAACATGGTCGACGCCGTGGCCAACTACATCGTCAACAATTCCATGAACCTCGGCGCCGAAATCCTGTACGCCGCCCAGGAGGACACGGCCAACGGGACGGCGAAGTGGAACGGCGCCGCGTTCTACTTCAACTACATGCTCAACTCGCTGTGGCGCGCGTCGGTGCGGGCGGAGATGTTCGACGACAAGCAGGGCTTCCACTTCGCGACCGCCCAGGGCACGAAGTATCAGGAAGGGACGCTGACGCTCGCCTACCTTCCGAACAGCAGCGTCGAGTTGCGAACCGAGGTCCGCGCGGACAAGGCCAACAACGCCGTGTTCGTCGATTCGGACGGATCGACCAAGAAGAGCCTGCTCACTTTCGGTCTGGAAGGCCTCTACAAGTTCTAAGGCAGGAAGGACCTGAAACAGGAACGGGCGGCGCGATCAGCGCCGCCCGTTTTCATTTCACCGGCTGCTTGCCGGCGTGCGCGAGTGCGTCGCGGCGCTGGATTTCCTCCACCATGGCGCGGAAGCGCCGCTCGATCAGCCGGTTCACGAGCGGCATGCCGATGATCGGCGGAATGGCGAAGAGCGGCACGAAGCGGCCCGTGTAGTCGAGCTTCACTCCCGCGGCCGAGGCATCGAGGTCGTAGCGCGTCTCCAGCCCCTTGATATTGCCCTCGATCGACCGCGCGGTGATGCGGTGCGGCGGCTCTTCGTTGACCTCGAGGACCACGTTGACGGGCTCCTTGTAGAAGAAGAAGCCCACGTCGCCCGTCTGCTCGACACGGAGCCGGTTGCCGTCGCGCGAGACGATGCGCGAAGTCTTCATGTCGGGAATGAACCTGGAAAGGTGGTCGTAGTCGGACAGCACCGCCCAGGCGACGCGCGGATCCACGCGCATGACGGCGGAGGCGGACACCGTGACGAACTCGCCGTCGCGCGCCGTGCGGATCGAGATCTGCTGCTCGAGCGCGAAGGCCGGCGTGCACAGCGCCGCGGCAAGCGCGAGGCTTGCGACGAATGCGGCCTTGAGACTCACAATCATGCAGACAGGATGCCCCAGCGGGGCGTTCCCGTCCAACCTCGCTTGTTACCGTCCGCCGGCGCCGCTTCTGCGCGGGAGCGCGAGAATCGCGTCGCGGTTGGTCCAGGACAGGGTGAGCACCGCGGCTTCGCGCCACGGCAGCCACTTGAAGCTCGAGTGCTCCGACGGGTCGAGCGTGACCGCCACGGGCGCGGGCACGGTCAAGCTGAACACGTGCTCCAGGTTGTGCGTGACTCCCGGCGCGTAGCGGCTGCGGTGTCTCTTGAAGATCTCGAAGCGGTTTTCGATTCCCCAGTCCTGGAGGCCGTAGCGGGCGGCGTCCAGGCCCGTTTCTTCCCTCACCTCGCGCACCGCGGTGTCGCGCAGGGGCTCGGCTTCGCTCGCGACGCTGCCGGTGACCGACTGCCAGAAGTCCTTCCAGCCGGCGCGCTCCATCATCAGCACCTGGAGATCCACGGTGTGGATCACCACCAGCACCGAGCGGGGAATCTTGTAAACAGTGGTCATATTCCGGGAGGCCGGGAATAATAGTCCAAAAGGGCGTGCGGCCTCTATCATTGTCATTCCGAGGCCGAAGGCCGAGGAATCTCCTATGGCACAGCGTACCGGCAGAGATCCCTCGCGGAGCCTGTCTTGAGCGAAGCGAAAGACCTCCGCTGGCACGATGTGCTGGTAGAGTTCCCTCGCTTCGCTCGGGATGACACCTCGGGATGACACCTCGGGATGACAACTCGGAATGACAGGCAAAGCATGCTGAGCACGGAAAAGAACCGCACCCTCACCCGGGTCGGCGCGGGAACCCCGATGGGGGAGCTGCTGCGCCGCTACTGGCATCCCTTCGCGGCGGTGAGCGAGCTCGACCAGCGCCCGATCAAGCCGGTGCGCATCATGGGAGAAGACCTCGTCGTCTACCGCGACCTCTCCGGGACCTACGGGCTGATCGCGCGCCACTGCAAGCACCGCGCGGCCGACCTCGCCTACGGCTACGTGGAGCAGTGCGGCCTGCGCTGTCACTACCACGGCTGGACCTACGACGAGAAGGGCAGCTGCATCGCCCAGCCCTTCGAGGAGAAATTCGATCCCGAGGCGCGCCTGAAAAAACGCATCCGCACCGCCGCCTACCCGGTGCAGGCGAAAGCGGGGCTCCTGTGGGCGTATCTGGGGCCGCAGCCCGCGCCGCTCCTGCCCGACTGGGACATCTTCTCCTGGAAGAACGGCTTCGTGCAGGTCGTGTTCGCCGAGGTGCCGTGCAACTGGCTGCAGGCCCAGGAGAACTCGATCGACCCGGTGCACTTCGAGTGGATGCACGACAACTGGAAGGTACGGCTCGAGGGAAAGACCGGCCCGTACGCGCCGACCCATCTCAAGCTCGGCTTCGACGAGTTCGACCACGGATTCGTCTACAAGCGCGTGCGCGTGGGCACGAATGAAAGCGATCCGCTGTGGACGGTGGGACGCGTGTGCCTGTGGCCGAACGGATTCTTCCTCGGCGAGCACTTCGAGTGGCGCGTGCCGGTGGACGACGAGAACCTGCTCTCGGTGACCTGGTCGTTCATCCGCGTGCCCAGGGAAGCCGAGCCCTACGAGCAGAAAAGGATCCCGGCGTGGACCAGCCCGACCCGGGACGCGGCCGGGCGCTGGATCACCAGCCACGTGATCAACCAGGACATCGTCGCCTGGGTCGGCCAGGGGGCGATCGCCGACCGCACGAAGGAGAACCTCGGGGCGAGCGACCGCGGCGTCTCGATGCTTCGCAAGCAGCTCTTCAAGGATATCGACGCGATCGCCGACGGCACGGACCCCAAGGGCCTGATCCGCGATCCGGCACGCAACGTGTGCGTCGAGCTGCCCAACATCGGGCGCAAGCTCTACACCGAGGGCATGACCCTCGCGCAGTACCGCGAGCATCCGTTCTGGAAGAACCTGCTGAACGACTTCCGCTGGCACTACGGCCAGCCGGAGGAAGTCCGGCGCGAATTCCGCCGCGCGATGGGTCTGGAGTGAGTCCGCGCTAGAAACCGGCTGCAAGCGAGCGCACGATCCTGGGATCGTACAAGTATCTTTCCACGATCACGATCAGGATGGCGTCCGGCTTCGACGCGACGAGAGGCCGGAGATCGGCCCGGCCTTCCGCGTGATGGCGGAAATTCACCTCGGCCACGGATTCGTCGGAAGCGAGGAAGCGCAGAATGGTCTCCGCAAACGAGTCGCCGACGACGACCAGCGTGCGGGCCCCGTGCTTCGCCCGAGCCACGTCCACCCCCTGGTATTGTTCAGTGAGCACCGCAGCCAGCCCCATCAGACCGGCGAGGTCTCCGCTGGTGGTCTTCATGGACAAGGAAGGCTCGGGCAGCTTCGGACAGGCGCTCCGGGAAGCGCAGCTGCCTTCGAGGAGCGCACGGGCCACGCGCCAGCCGCCGGCATCGTTCCAGTGCGAATCCGTCTTGAAATAGACCCGCTCCTTAGCCTTCCCGGCTTCGAGCGGCGCTCGCAGATCCACGGTCTTCACTCGTTTGCCATCGAGCGCGCGCCTGAGGTCCGCGTGGAGATCGCAGCGGACGGCGCCCGATTTCTCCGGCATGTATTCGGGGTAGAGGGTTTCCTTGTCCGGGGCGATCGCAAACAGCACTGGCACACCGCTTCGCGCGGCGTGGGCCGCGAAGCGGTCCAGTCGACCGGCGAGGGAGCGCACCTCGTCCGACAAGGCGCCGCAGTCGCCCGCGCCGTACTTCGATTCCCAGTATTGCGGGAGATAAAGCCAGCCCTCGCGGCCGACGGCGACGCGCGGCGTGTAGCGAAGCGCGTACTTGAGCAGGCTCCATCCCGTGGCCAGCGGCTCCCTCAAACCGAAATGATCCCGCAGGAAACCGTCGAGCTTGCCGGGAAAGGCGCTCCAGCCGCCCCGGGTATCCGGCAGCGCCGGCATCGGCTCGAGCGTGCGTTTTTCGGAAACCGAGATCTGCGCGCGATAGGAGAGCAGCTGCACCGCCGCCGGAGTAAGCAGCGCGAGCAGGAAAATCAGGGTCGCCGGCTTGGTCGGATCACGCATGGATCGGATCAGAAACGGAAATAGAGGAAGGCGTTGTAGCTGCCGCCCGCGAGCGCCATGGCGGCGAGGACGAGCAGCAGCATCGAGCCCGCGGTTTCACGCCATCGCGCGGAGGGCGACGCCGGAACCAGGCGACCGTCCGCGGGCAGCGAAAGGCGCGCCCGGAACAAAGCCCTCAGCGGCGTCGCCAGCGCCGCCGCGACCATGAGCCACAACGCGTGCCAGGGCGTGACATCGAAGATTGCCGGCGGGACGGTCGCCGCGCAGGTCCCGCCGAGGCAGAACATCGCCTGCAGATACCCCAGCGCGTCGCGCAGCGTCGGCGCGCGGAAAAACACCCAGCCGATCATGACGACGAGGAGCGCGTAGGCGTGGCGCACCGGGGCCGGGCGCGCTTCCAGCCTCGCGCCGAACGGGGTTCGCTCGAGAACCAGGAACGCGCCGTGATACAGGCCCCACACGACGAAGCTCAGGCTCGCCCCGTGCCACAGGCCGCAGAGCACGAACACCGTGAGCAGATTGACGAAGGTCCTCGAGGGCGAGACGCGGTTTCCGCCCAGCGGGATGTAGAGGTAATCGCGGAACCACGTCGACAGGGAGATGTGCCAGCGGCGCCAGAACTCAGTGATCGATTTCGAGCAGTAAGGCAGGTCGAAATTCCTCGGGTACGTCAGGCCCATCACCCGCCCCATGCCGATGGCCATGTTCGAGTAGCCGGCGAAGTCGAAATAGAGCTGGAAGGTGTAGGCGATCACGCCGAGCCAGGCGAGCCCGGCGGTGAGCGACGCCGGGTCGGCGCCGAAGGCGGCGTCGGCCAGGGGGCCGATGTTGTCCGCGATCAGCACCTTCTGGGCGAGACCGACGAAGACCTGCCTCGAGCCCGAGTAGGCCCGCTCCCAGGTGTGGATGCGGTGGCGGATCTCGCCGCAGATGTCCTTGAAGCGGATGATCGGGCCCGCGATCAGCTGCGGGAACATCGAGAGATAGACCGCCAGCGACAGGACGTTGCGCTCTGCCACGGCGCTGCGCCGGTAGACGTCGATCAGATAGGAGATCGAATGGAAGGTGTAGAACGAGATCCCGGCGGGAAGATGCTCGGGCAGGGAGTCGAAGCGCCCGGGAACGAAGCCCAGCAGGAATATCGCGTACTTGAAGCAAACCAGCCCCGACAGATTCACTGCCAGGCCGAAGGCGAGCGCCGCCTTCCTGCGTCGTCCTTCGAGACCGTCGAGCAGCCGGCCGCAGGCGTAGTTGAAAGCGAGGTAGCCGAGCAGCAGGAGAACATAAACACCCTCGCCCCAGGAATAGAAAAGCAGACTGGCGACGAAAAGGACCCCGTTCTTCGCCCGGTCCGGAACCAGGAAATAAACGGCGAGAAACGCGGGCAGGAAGTAAAAGAGAAACGAGATGCTGCTGAAGACCACTGCGGCTCAGAATCCCTCTGAGGGAGGCCGGCGCGGCATCAGGCAGAAGGCAGGGCCGGCCAGCCCGACTTCCAGCCGTCGGGCCCGCCTATGAAGGTCCAGAAGGGCTTGCCCTGCGCCCGCCAGTGATCGGCCGCGGCGACCATCGCCGCCATCGCGTCCTTGAACCCGTCGCGGTGGCCGCCGCAGAAATGCTTGCTCCTCTCCAGGATCACCACCCAGCCCTTGGCCTGGATCCACGACAGGTCCTTCAGGCCACCGGCGAAACTCTCCCAGCTTGCGCTCGCCGTCTCGGGGAATCTCATGGCGTGCGACGCCTCCTCGAGGAAATCGTTCTTGTCGTGCGCGTGGTCGATGTCGACGTAGATCACCATGAGGCCCGACGCAGCCGCGGCGCCCGCGAGCTCGCGCGCATCGGCGGAAAGATGGAATACCCCCGCGCGCGCCGCGTCCTTGAGCCAGTCGGCTTTCACGCCTTGGGATCCTCGTTGCGCAGGCGGATGTGCAGCTCGCGCAGCTGTTTCTCATCCACCGGCGAGGGCGCGTGCGTGAGCAGGTCCTGCGCGCGCTGGGTCTTGGGAAAGGCGATCACGTCGCGGATCGACTCGCTGCCCGCCATCATGGCGACGATGCGGTCCAGGCCGAAGGCGATGCCGCCGTGCGGCGGCGCGCCGTACTGCAGGGCGTCCAGCAGGAATCCGAATTTCTGCTTCGCCTCGTCGGGGCCGATCGAGAGAGCCCGGAACACCTTCGATTGCACTTCCTCGCGGTGAATGCGCACCGAGCCGCCGCCGATCTCCGAGCCGTTCAGCACCATGTCGTAGGCCTTGGCGAGCGCGCCGCCCGGATCGCTCGCGAGCCGCTCCTCGTGGCCGTCCTTGGGCGCGGTGAACGGATGGTGCATCGCGTTCCAGCGCTTCTCCTCCTCGTCGTACTCGAACATCGGGAAGTCGACCACCCACAGCGCCTTCCAGCCGGGCTGCGCGTAGCCCTTCTCGTGACCGATCTTCACGCGCAGCGCGCCCAGGGCGTCGTTCACCACCTTGGTCTTGCCCGCGCCGAAGAACATGAGATCGCCGTTCTTCGCGCCCGAGCGCTCGAGGATTGTTACGAGCGCCGCGTCCGACAGGTTCTTCACGATCGGCGATTGCATGCCGTCGCGGCCCTTCGACACGTCGTTGAACTTGATCCAGGCGAGGCCCTTGGCGCCGTAGATGCCGACGAATTCCGTGTAGGCGTCGATCTCGCCTCGCGTGAGCTCCCCTCCCTTGGGAATGAGAAGGCCGGCGACGCGATGTCCCGGCGTGCTCGCCGGCCCCGAGAACACCTTGAACTCGACCGACTTCATCACGTCGGTCAGCTCGGTGAATTTCAGCGGCACGCGCAGGTCGGGCTTGTCCGAGCCGTAGTCGCGCGCCGCGTCGGCGTAGCTCATGACGGGCAGCGGATCGGGAAGCGCGACCCGCAGCGCCTCCTTGAACACGCTGCGGATCATGCCCTCGAAGATCGCGCGGATCTCCGCCTCGTCGAGGAACGAGGTTTCGCAGTCGATCTGGGTAAACTCGGGCTGGCGGTCGGCCCGCGAATCCTCGTCGCGGAAGCACTTGGTGATCTGGTAATAGCGGTCGTAGCCCGCGATCATCAGCATCTGCTTGAACAGTTGCGGCGATTGCGGCAGCGCGTAGAACTCGCCCGGGTGCACCCGCGAGGGCACGAGGTAGTCGCGCGCGCCTTCGGGCGTGGAGCGCGTGAGCATCGGCGTCTCGATGTCGATGAAACCTTGCGCGTCGAGATACCTGCGCACCGCCATCGCGACGCGGTAGCGCAGCAGCAGGTTCTTCTGCATCGGCTCGCGCCGCAGGTCGATCACGCGGTGCGTCAGGCGCACCGTCTCGGAGAGGCCTTCTTCGTCGAGCTGGAAGGGCGGCGTGAGCGAGGGATTCAGGATCTCGATGTCGTGCGCGAGCACCTCGACTTCCCCGCTCGCGATGTTGGGGTTCACCGTGCCCTCGGGGCGGCGGCGCACCATGCCGGTCACCTTGAGGACGTATTCGCTGCGGATTCGCTCGGCGGTGGCGAAGGTTTCCTTGCGGTCGGGGTCGGACACCACCTGCGCGAGGCCCTCGCGGTCGCGCAGGTCGATGAAGATCACCCCACCGTGGTCGCGCCGGCGGTGCGCCCAGCCGGCAAGGGTCACCGTCTTTCCGAGAAGCGCCGTGCCGAGCTTGCCGCAATAGTGGGTGCGCATGGAAGAACTAACCTTGGGCTTCGGGGGGCGCCACGCCCATCGAGATCACGTACCTGAGCGCCTCGTCGACGTTCATGTCGAGCTCGATCACGTCGGCTCTGGGCATCATGAGGAAGAAGCCCGACGTGGGGTTGGGTGTGGTCGGAACATAGACACTGACATAGTCTCCGTGCAGATGATTGGCGACGTCCCCGCCGGGCCGGCCGGTGAGGAAGGCGATGGTCCAGCAGCCTTCGCGCGGATACGGCACCAGCAGCGCCTTGCTGAAGGCCTGGCCGCCCGGGGCGAACAGCGTGTCGCTCACCTGCTTCACGGCGTTGTAGATGGTCTTCACCACCGGGATGCGGCCGAGCAGGCTTTCCCAGAAGAGCACCAGGCGCTGCCCGAGGATGTTGGACGCGAGCGCCCCCGTGACGAACACGACCACGACGGTCAGCAGCGCGCCGATTCCCGGGATCTGATAGCCGAGCAGCGCCTGCGGCTGATACTGCGGCGGCAGCAGCTGCAGCGACTGGTCCATGGTGCTCACGATGAGCTCGAGCACCCACAGCGTGATCGCGAGCGGGACCCAGATCAGCAGGCCGGTGATGAGGATTTTCTTCATTGATCGGTTCGCGCTCCGGCGAAGGCGGACAACAGCGGACCGGAAACGCTCCCAGCCCGCCGGCCCGGGCGCCCGAGCTCAGGCCGCGGCTTTTGAATTCGACTCGGACTTGCCGTCAGACTTGCTCGGGCCCGCGTCCTTGGTCTCCGATTTGGCCGCGCCCGTATCCTTGGCGTCGGATTTCGCTTCGGACTTCGCGTCGGATTTCACGTCGGATTTCGCTTCGGACTTCGCGTCGGATTTCGCGGCGGGCTTCGAGCCGCTGTTCTTGAAATCGGTCGCGTACCAGCCGCTGCCCTTGAGCTGGAACCCGGCCGCGCTCAGCATCTTGGAGAAGGTGTTCTTGTTGCACTCGGGACACACCGACATCACCGGGTCGGAGACCTTCCGCAGATATTCTTTCTGGAATCCGCAGGACGAGCAGCGATATTCGTAAATCGGCATGGCGGCTCCACGCAAGGCGGCGATTATACCGCGAAGTAGCGGGGTCTCCGCCGGGACTTTCAAGGTCCCGGTCAGGCCGTGCCGAGGTTGCCGGCCGTTCCGATGAGGCGCGGCAGCTCGAGCCGTCCGGGCCTGACGACTTTCCTGTCGCGCAGATAGCGCGAGAGAAGCTCCCACATGGGCTCGCCGCCCGGGCCTTCGGCGACCGGGGCCCAGCTCGCGACCTTGTACATCTTGTCCGCCTCGATCGGGCGCCCTCGCAAGCGCATGTCGCCGATGCGCGCGCCGATCTTCGCGCCGGGCGTGCAGCTGTAGCTCATGCCGCCGACGCGCACCATGTCCCCTCCCTGCTGGTGGTACGGATCGGGGTGGAACAGGTTGTCGCACACGTCTTCCATGAGCGCCTTGATCGCCGCGCCCGAAAGCTCGGAGAGAACCGTGTCGGGATAGGTGATCGCGGTCAGGTTCATGACCTGCTCGAGGGTGATGGCCTCCCCGGGCAGGAGCGAGGTGCCCCAGCGGAATCCCGGGGAGAACGCGATCTCGGCGCCTTTCGTCTCCATCAGCGCGTCGAGGATCAGCTGATCGAAGGAACCGTTGAAATTGCCGCGCCGGTAGAGCAGCGCCTCGGTGCGCGCGAGCTCCTCCGACAGCCGGTCCGCGTAGGGGGCGCGCTGGTCCTCGATCAGCTTCGCCATCGCCGCATCGGCCGGAA
The DNA here is from genome assembly GCA_041499655.1 of Gammaproteobacteria bacterium. Classification (GTDB taxonomy): domain Bacteria; phylum Pseudomonadota; class Gammaproteobacteria; order Burkholderiales; family SG8-39; genus VBDM01. Next base: position 8,292 of record JBGQKQ010000036.1, on the reverse strand, counting down.
GAAGGTTCGCGAACAGCGGCAGCAGGCGGTAGCGGTACCCCGAGACCGCACCGCCCCGGACCTCGAGATCGAGAACCGCCAGGAATTTTCCGTTCGACCCGGCGTTGGTGACCAGCGTTTTGCCCCTGGCGTTGCGCACCAGGATCGGGACCGGAACGGCGTCGTGCGTGTGCCCGCCGAGGATCACGTCGATCCCGGTGACGCGCGAAGCGAGCTTCAGATCCACGTCCATGCCGTTGTGCGACAGCAGCGCCACGACCGTTGCGCCCTTGCCGCGCGCTTCCTGCACCACGCCCTGCAGGCGCTTCTCCTCGATGCCGAATCGCCAGTCGGCGACGAAGCGGCGCGGATGGGCGATGGGCGTGTAGGGAAACGCCTGGCCGATGACCGCCACGGGAACGCCGCCGAGGCTGCGGATCGTGTAAGGCTTGAACACCGGGTCGCCGAAGTCCCCGGTCTCGACGTTCTGGGCGAGAAACTCGATACGCCCGGCGAAGTCGCGCTCGAGGACCTCCTTCACCCGCTCTGCGCCGTAGGTGAACTCCCAGTGCCCGGTCATGAGGTCCACGCCGAGGAGCTTTTGCGCCTCGATCATGTCCTGTCCGCGCGTCCACAGCGAAGTGGCCGAGCCCTGCCAGGTATCGCCGCCGTCGAGGAGCAGGCTCGCCTTGCGCTCCGCGCGCAGCTTCTTCACCAGGGTGGCGAGGTGGGCGAAGCCCCCCAGCCTGCCGTAGCGGCGCGCGGCGGCGGCAAAATCCAGATGGGAGAACGCGTACGCCTCCCGGCTCCCCGGGCGGATGCGGAACATCTTGAGCAGCGCCTCGCCGACGACGTGCGGCGGACGGTTCATGCTGCTCGCGACGCCGATGTTGGCGCTCGGCTCGCGGAAATACACCGGGAGCAGCTGCGCATGGCAGTCGGTGAAATGCAGCAGCGACACGCTGCCGAAACGCGGGAAGTCGTAAAAGGCGTCGTCGCCGGCCGCCGGCGAATCGAGCGGCAGGCCGGCGGCGGCGGCGGCGGCGAGCGCCTGCAGGAACTCGCGGCGCGACAGGGACATCAGCAGGTCATTTGTTGACCGGTGATTCCGGATCGAGCAGCAGCGCGACCAGGTGCGTGATTTGTTCCTCGGTCAGCACGCCGTTGTGCCCGAAGCGCGGCATCTGGGAGCAGGCGAGAAAAGCCTGCGAGTCGTAGATCCTTCCGTAGACGTAGCGCTGGATTGCTTCGCTCGATCCGCGAAGCGCGCCGAAGCGGGTGAGGCTCGGCCCGATGGTGCCATAGGAAATCTCCGAGGGAGCGATGCGGTGGCAGTTGTAGCAGCCGCCCCCGTTGGGGCGCTTGGTGTCCGGATCGGTGAAGCGCAGTCCGTAGCCGTCCTGCGCGATCTTCTCCCCCTGGCGCCAGTCGCCGAGGAATTTTCCCGAGGCCGGATAGCGGACGCCCGCGGCCTGGGAGCGCTCCAGCCCGTCGGCGACGTCCCTCGGGGGCTCGTTGCGGGTGCGCGTGCACAGGGCCTGCACCTCGTCCTGCTGCTCCACTTTCGCGGCTATCTGGCGGTTACCGTGCGTGAACGAAGCCCGGAACACTTGTTCGGCGCGCTGCCGCGCCTCGTCGTCGGAGAGGCCGCCGGCGCATCCCGCGAGGGCCGCGAAAGCCAGAATCGCCGAAACGAATCTCATCGCTTCAGCCCCGGCGCCTGGATCTCGCCGCCCTTCGCGTATTTCGCCATGAACACTTCGAGCGCGATCGACGCCTCGGAGATGTAGTCGAGCTGGGGGTGGCGCATCTGCCAGTAGCAGTCGTAGAGTCGGTGCTGCATGGTGCGCACCGAGCCCTGCGACACGCGGTACGCGGGCCAGGTGGTAAAGATCCTGCGCGCTTCGCCCGGATCGGTGAGTCTGGGCAATTCCTGCAGGCGGATGCGCTTGCCGCTCTCGCCGTGGCAGCTGACGCAGGCGAAATCGTGCGTCCCCGCGCGCCGGTAGAAAAGCTGCTCGCCGATCTGGAAGGCCTCGATCTCCTTGGGGTGGCGCAGCGGCGCGTCGAGCGCCATGCCCCTGGACTGGCCCGCGACGAAGCTGGCGAGCGCCTCCAGGTCCGAGGCGCGCCCCGGAACGGAGAACGGATTCTTCGCCGCGTCCTCGGGCTTGAAGCCCTGCAGCGTCACCCTGCAGGTGACCAGGCGCGACTCGAGGTCCTGGACGCGGTCGGTGTCGGGGAAGTAGCGCGGCAGTTGCGCGTAGGCGCCCTTGACCACGCCTGCGCCCAGGCCGAGATCGCACTGCTCGAGCGAGACGTTCTTCGGGCCGCGCGGGGTTTTCCACAGCTCTTCGCCGCGTGCCTCGAACAGGTCCGCCGGATTGCCCTCGGCGAGCAGTTGCCGGTACCGCTCGACTTCCTTCTGCGTGTCCTGCTGCGCCGGACACACGCAGGGAAACATTGCCGCCAGCACAAAGACGGGCAGGCGCGGAAACAGCATCGTCTCTCTCCTTCTACCTATCCGCCGCCGATGACGACTTCGTCGGTGCGTCGTTCGCCCTTGTTGTCGACCCAGCTGATGGTCACCTTCTCGCCGGGCTTGCCCCCTTTGAAGCGGAAATGAACGAAGGGGTTCTTCGATATCGAGGTGCCCCACTGCGCCGAGAGCACAGTCTTGCCGGCGTGGGTCACGGTGACGTTCTGGATGAAATGCGCCGGGACGATGGCGCCGCTGGCGTCCTTGCGCTGTCCCGTTTCCATCTCGTGGCTCATCAGCACCCGCACCTCGACCTTGTCGCCCGCCATGTTGGCGCGGATGCGCATCGGATCGGCCATATCAGCCTCCGCACCCGCCGAGGGTGACCTTGATTTCCTTCACCGCGTGGAAGTACCTGCCGTCGGCCCTGACCACGGCGTAAATGTTGGAGGTCTCGGCCATCTTCACGCGGGTGGTGACGAAGGGATCGGTGCCGTCGGGAATCTCGAAGTTCGCCGACAGCGTGTTCGGGTTCTTCTCGATCAGGATCGCGATCGCCTGCGTCCTCGCGATCGCGCTTTCGATCGTGATCGGCACGACGGCGCCGTTCTCGGCGATGTCGGGCGCGGTGATCTGGATCTGCGCGCTCTCGGTGGAGCCGCTGCCGCCGAGCGCCTTCAGCGTGTCGGCGAAGCTCCGGGTCTCGAACGCCGCCTTGTTCCACTGCTGGGCGAAGACCTCGCCCGGGCGGATCAGACCCGCCGCTGCCGCGAGCGCGAGCACGCCGCTTCCGCCGCCCGCCTTCAATATTCCGCGTCTCTTGTTGTCCATTACGACTCCGACGAAAAAATCCGCCTGCAAACCGGAATTGTAGCTCTATTCGCGAATCGCTCTCGCCTGGTCGAAGTAGATGTGGCTCACCCCACCTCGGGTGAGGATCTTCGTCCTCAACTCGACCGAGTACGTCGTCAAGCCGGGATCAATGGCGCGGCCGTCGACGTCAGTGGGGAGCCTCACCTTCAGTCCAGTCTTCTTTGAGGACCGTTGGGTCTTGTGCGAAACGGTGTAGTCCGTAACGCGAGGGCCACCATTCAACGCCTCCTCCAGCACCCGTCCCTGAACGCCCGGCATGCTAAACCCGAGAATGCGCGCGACCGTGGGCGCGATGTCAACGTTCGCGGTGGGAAGTGTGTCATAAAGGCCCGAGTTGAAGTCTGGCCCATGGGTCATCATTGAAATGTGCGTGTCCGATGGCGAGAAACTGCCGTGATCGCCCCTCCGGTTGACGGAACTCGCATAGCTGATTCCGGGATGCCCTGCCACGGCCACGTTTTCATCGTAGGTGAAACTCACGATGATGTCGGGACCTCTGCCGGCGACTGGGTTCTCCGTATTGATAAGGCTCATGGGCAACGTTCCCGCAACGTCCCCGTATTTACCACGCACGAAAACTGCGCCGAATTGTAGACGGCTCTGGAGGCTTAGCACAGCCGCCTGTAAGGTGCGGGGGTCACCATCAGGGACGAACAGGTAATCGCTCCCCGCGTTCGCCGCTACGACGATGGCTCCGGCGGGGAGCGGCTTGGGCACCGCATACCTCGGCGAGGTGTACTTTTGCGCTTTCCCGCACACGCTCCCGTCCGCATCGTTTTTCGAGGGGTAAGAGCGGGTCCCATCGAACAGGAGGCCTGACAAGGTCGGGATGTCGCGGCAGCCTGCGCCGTCGTAGGCCTTCAGCCCGTCTTGGGTAAGCAACTCGGCCGTGCGTACGAAGCCCGAGACCGAGTATCCATATGGATCGTGCGGGCCGACGCCGCCATCGACAATTCCTCGCAACGGGTAGTGGGCGATATCGCCGGACACTGTGCTGTGATTGTGGTCCTGCGTGATGATGATGTCGGTGCTCTGCTCCCAGCCGAGCTGGCGGATTTTGTCCATGACTCGCCCTAGGATCTCGTCGTTCAGCTTCGTCGCATCGATCGAGTTGTACGTCCCGGGCCCGTACGCGTGGCTCGTCGCGTCCGGCTCCTTCGACCAAAAGACTGTGAGATCTGGCTTCTTCTTCGGAAGAACGTAGTTGACGAACACGTCGGTCAGATACTTGAACCCACGCCGAGAAAGGGCGCCGGAGCGGTCGAGCGGATTCGCTGTCTGCCCATCCTTAAGCCTCTGAATCTGGACGGCAGCAGTCGGGTCACTGTTGTCACTGGCGAGCTCAAGCACACCCGTGTCGTAGGCGTTGATGGTGTTCTTCGGAAGGGCATAGCCGGCGCTCTGGAGTTCTTTCGCGAAACTGAGCGGCATCGCTGCATCTTCGTCGAGGATGATGCCCCCTCGCTTGTAATCTTGGATGAAGGCAGCCCCGAACTTGCCGATAGCCGCTGTCGACAGCCCTTTGGCCTGTGCCGCTTGAAGCATCGTCGAAACCAGCGTGAGCTTGCCCTGGTAGGATTCCCGGACGGATTCGACGACCCCGAAGTCCTCGATGAACGCCGGAGCGGAAAAATCGATATCGACTCCCTTCGCGTTCTTTCCCCTCGCACTCGGTGCGTACACCACGTTGCCGTAGAACCCATGCACCCCCGGATACGTCCCGGTAGCGATGGACGCGGAGTTCATCATGGTGAAGGTTGGATACACGGCATGGTGATCCGCGAAGACGACCCCGGATCGAGCAAGGGCGAAGTAATTCGGCATGTTTTCCGCAGTTACGTCATCAGCCCGCAGTCCATCCCAAACAAAGATGATGACTCGTCGCGTGCCTACACCCTGCTGTTGTGCTCCAAGACCGCCTCCCGGTCCGAGCACAAACAACGAAAGAGCGCTCAAGAAAAGAAGTTTTCCTATCTTCATGGTTGTCTCCGCTTTCAAATATTTCAGGAATATTGAAAACAAGCTTGCGAAGAAAGTCCCGAAGAAACGACTATGCTTTGGCTAAGGATGCGAAACACCGCATAATTCAGCGCGTTGGGAATTGGCTAGCTTGAGGTCGAATCATGCCCGTTGGCACTGAATCCCCTGCCAAGCCGATCGAGGAGAGGCTGCAGGTTGGCCGCTGGTCGGTCGAGCCGGCGCTTAATCGACTCTCGGCCGCTGGCGAGACCGTAAAGCTCGAGCCTAAGGCCATGGCGGTTCTAGTCTACCTCGCGATCCGGCCAGGGCAGCTAGTGAGTCGAGAAGAGCTGCTGTCAACTGTTTGGTCTGGTGCGGTGGTGGGCGATGACTCGCTCACACAGGTCGTCATTAAATTGCGCAAGGCACTCGGGGATGCGCCCGAAGACGCCGCCTATATCCAGACGATCTCGAAGGGGGGCTACCGATTGGTCGCCCCAGTAGTCCGGCTGGCGAAAAACTCCTCGGCGTCAGTTCGGCCGGATCCGGAATACCTGCACGCCGAACACCGCGTCCAATGGATAGCGGGAGTGGCCGTCGTGGCGCTACTGCTCCTTGCGGCCGCAGTCTGGTGGAACCGAGACGAGCGTGCAACTGGCGTCCCGCCGAGTCAAGCACCGACGGCTAGCATCGAAGCCGCCCGTATGGCGCAACCGACCATCGCCGTCAGACCGTTCGAGTCGCTGGGCAACGACCCGCAGACGGTGCTACTGGCTCGGGGCATCACAGAGGACCTGCTGACCGACCTGTCGAAGGTGTCCGGGCTCTCGGTCGTCGGATTTGCGCCCATGGGCGGCCGAGGAGGAGGCAGGGTGCAGAGCGACGCTCTACCGATTCGTTATCTCGTGTCGGGAACCGTCCAGCGGGCAGGCGAACATCTGCGGCTACACGCCCATCTCACCGATGCGCAGACGGGAAAACAGCTGTGGTCCGAGCGTTTCGACCGGAGACTGAGCGGCCTCTTCGCGATCCAGAACGAGCTTGTGTCGAAGCTTCTCCATATGCTGCCTGCGAAGGTAAGCGAAGCGGAACTTCGGCGCGTGGCGCAGCGCCACACCCGCAATTTGGATGCCTACGAGCACTTCCAGCGCGGGCAGTCCGCGCTGCTCATTCGGCAAAAAGCCGGGAACGAAACTGCTCGCGATATGTTCCGGCTCGCTGTCACGCTGGACCCCGCTTTCGCTCGTGCGTATGCCGGGCTCGCCCTTACTTACGCCGCGGACTATCGCAACGGGTGGACCGGAGACGGCGCCGCCGCGCTCGACCGCGCATTCGAGATTGCCCGGACCGCACATGAGATAAGCCCGGACATTCCGGAGACGTACTGGGTGCTGGCCTATGTGCACGCGCAACGACGGCAGCACGAGCAGGCATTGCAGTACCTGGAGACCGCGGTGCGGCTCTACCCATCGTTCGCCGATGGGTATGCGCTGATGGGCAGCGTCAACACATTCGTTGGGCGTCCCGCGTACACGGTGCCGCTGCTGCGCACCGCGATGCGCCTCAATCCCGAATCGGGCTATCTTTATTTTCTGGTGCTGGGGCGGGCCTACCTGTTCCTGGGCGACCTGGAGCAGGCGCGAATCAACCTAGAGCAAGCTTTATCGCGCAACCCGGAATATCTTGAGACGCACATATACATGGCAGTCGCGGACCTTGTTGCCGGGAACAAGGAGTCAGCAAACTGGCAGGCGGAGGAAATCCGTGCGCTTCAGCCCGGGTTTTCCGGCCGCCGTTGGCTGGAAACCTATCCGATGACCGACGTTACCCAGAAGACCAAGCTCGCGCAGGCGCTCGATGAGCTCGGTTTATAGAAAGCAAGACGCGTGGTCAACTTCACTCCGGTGAGCGCGCTGATCGGCGGGGCGCTGATCGGGATCTCCGCGAGCCTGCTCCTGTGGCTGACCGGCCGCGTCGCCGGCGTGAGCGGCATCATGCACGGCGCGCTGCGCGAGCGCGGCCATTGGCGCTGGCTGTTCCTCGCGGGACTCGTGGCGGGCGCCGGGGCCTGGATGTGGCTCGCGCCGCCGGCGTTTGTTCCGCGCACCGGCTATTCCTTGCCGCTCGTCCTGCTCGCCGGCGTGCTGGTGGGCTTCGGCACAGCGCAGGGCGGGGGCTGCACCAGCGGGCACGGCGTGTGCGGGATCAGCCAGCTTTCGGTGCGCTCGATCGCCGCGACGCTGACGTTCCTGCTCACCGGGATGATCAGCGTCTTCGCCGTCAGGCACCTGTTCGGGGTGGCGTCGTGACGCGCGTCGCGGCGAAGAACACGAGCGCGCTGGCCGCGGGGCTGCTGTTCGGCCTGGGGCTGGCGATCTCGCAGATGGTGAACCCGGACAAGGTGCTCGATTTTCTCGACGTCGCCGGAAGCTGGGACCCGAGCCTCGCGCTGGTCATGGGCGGCGCGGTCGGCGTGGCGATGCTGGCGTTCCGCTTCGTGCTCAAGCGCAAGCAGCCGATGTTCGACAGCGAGTTCCACCTCCCCCGCATGACGAAGGTGGACCGCAGGGTGCTCGTCGGCTCGGCGATCTTCGGGCTCGGCTGGGGGATCGGGGGCTACTGCCCCGGTCCCGGCATCGCGGCCCTGTCCGCTGGAAGCGTGGAGGCGCTGGTGTTCGTCGCCGGGATGGCGCTCGGGTCCGTGCTGTACCGGCGCCTCGCCGCGCCGCGCGGCTAGAACGGAATATCGTCGTCCATGTCGTCGAATTTGCCCGCGGGCTTCTTCGCGGATTTGTCCTCGCCCGCGGTGACCGGCGCCTTGTCCTCGTCGCCCCGGTCGCGCGCGCCCGCGTCTCCCATTCCGGAGCGGCTGCCGAGCATCTGCATGCGCTCGGCGACGATCTCGGTGGTGTAGCGCTCCTTGCCTTCCTTGTCCTGCCACTTGCGCGTGCGCAGGTTCCCTTCGACGTAGACCTGCGAGCCCTTCTTCAGGTATTCGCCCG
>JBGQKQ010000035.1:0-19436 GCA_041499655.1 Gammaproteobacteria bacterium | reverse complement strand
TGCCTTCATCTCTCGCTGCACGAGCGCGGGCGCCGCCACCAGGTGGGCGCGCTGATCGAGCGCATACACAGCGAGGTGCCGGATCGCGCGCCGCTCGTGGTCGCGGGCGACTTCAACGACTGGCGCAACCTCGCCGGCAAGCGCCTCGCCGACGCGCTCGGCCTGCGCGAGGCGCTCGCCGATCACTGGGGCAGGCCCGCGCGAAGCTTCCCGAGCGCATTCCCGCTGCTGCGGCTGGACCGCATTTACGTCCGCGGATTCCAGGTGGGGCGCACGGAGACGCATCGCCGTTCCTGGGCGCGACTCTCGGACCACGCCGCGCTCTCGGCCCACCTGCAGCTCGACTGAGGTCGCCGCCGTGGCGGCCCGATTCCTCCCCGGAAACCGCCTGACCCTGCTGCACTCGGGCGTGGAGTACTTTCCCGCGCTCGAGGCGGCGATCGGCGCGGCGCGGAGCGAGATCTTCCTGGAGACCTACATCTACTCGGGCGACGCGACCGGGCGCCGCATCACGCGCGCGCTGTGCGACGCCGCCTCGAGCGGCGTCGCGGTCCACGTGCTGGTCGACGGCTTCGGCGCGAGGGACATGCCGGACGCGCTGGTGCAGGAGCTGCGCAGCGCCGAAGTGCGCCTGCTCGTATTCCGTCCTGAAATCTTTCCGTTCCCCTGGCGCCGCGAACGGCTGCGGCGCCTGCACCGCAAGCTAGTGGTGGCCGACGACCGCGTCGCCTTCGTCGGCGGCATCAACATCATCGACGACTTCGACACGCCGCGGCAGAAGCCGCCGCGCTACGACTACGCCGTGAGGATCGAGGGGCCGCTGGTCGGCGAGGTCCGCGAGGAAGCGGTGAGGCTGTGGAACCGCATCGCGCTGGCGAGGCTCGAGCGCCGCTGGCGCGTCGCGCATCCGCACCACGCGCCGCCGCTCCCGCCCAGGGGCAGCCAGAAGGCGGCACTGGTCGTGCGCGACAACCTCCACCACCGCCGCGACATCGAGGACGCGTACCTCGAAACGATCGGAGCCGCGAAGGAGGAGATCATTATCGCGAGCGCCTACTTCTTTCCGGGGACCCGCTTCCGCCGCGCGCTGATTTCCGCGGCGGCGCACGGCGTGCGCGTGGTGCTGCTCTTGCAGGGGCGCGTCGAGTACGCGCTGCTGCACTACGCCTCGCTCGCCCTCTACGGGACGCTGCTCGAGGCGGGTGTGGAAATCTACGAGTATCACCGCAGCTTCCTCCACGCGAAGGTCGCTGTCGTTGACGGGCACTGGGCGACGGTCGGCTCGTCGAACATCGACCCGTTCAGCCTGCTGCTGGCGCGCGAGGCGAACGTGGTCGCCGAGGACCGCCGCTTCGCCGCCGAGCTGCGCGCGTCGCTGCGCGCGGCCATCGAGCACGGCGCCCGCGTGGTGGTGAAGACGCGCTGGTTTAAGCAGCCGCTGTGGCGGCGCGTGTCGATCTGGCTGGGCTACGCCCTGGCGCGCCTCACCGTGGGCATGTTCGGCTTCGGCGGCCGGTTTTGACGGCGCCGCGCCCCCGAGGGTAGAGTTAGACCCGTCCCCGTTATCCCGCCGCTCCGGGCTTGCTGCCGGAGTGACGCGTCATTTCCTGCTTGGGAGGGCGTCGCATGGCCAAGTACACGACGGAATCCATCCGCACGATCGCGCTCGTCGGCCACACGGGCTCGGGCAAGACGACGCTTGCCGAGGCGCTGCTCGCCAGGGCCGGCGCCATTCCCGCCGCGGGGAGCGTGGAGAAGGGCAACACGGTCTGCGACTTCGATCCCCTGGAGAAGGAGTACCGGCACTCGCTCAACTCGTCGATCGTGAATTTCGCCTGGAAGGGCACGCACATCCACCTGATCGACACGCCGGGGTCGCCCGATTTCATGGGGCAGGCGATCGGCGCGCTCGCCGCGGTCGAGACCGCCGTGGTCGTGATCAACGCCGAGACCGGCGTGCAGCTCGCCACCGACCGCATGCTCAAGTGGGCGGCGAAGCGCAATCTCTGCCGCATGATCGTGATCAACCGCATCGACGCGGAGAACGCCGATCTTCCGGCGATGCTCGCGAAGATCCAGCAGGCGGTGGGCAAGGAGTGCCTGCCGATCAACCTGCCCGCGAAAGGCGGCACCGACGTGGTCGACTGCTTTTTCAATCCCGAGGGCGAGGCGGACTTCTCCTCCGTCAAGGAGGCGCACTCGGCGCTGGTCGACCAGGTGGTGGAGGTGGACGAGAAGCTGATGGAGAAGTACCTGGAGCAGGGCGAGATCGCGCCCGATGAGCTGCACGCGCCTTTCGAGCGCGCGCTGCGCGAGGGTCATCTCATCCCGGTCTGTTTCGCTTCGGCGAAGAACGGCGCGGGCGTGGAGGCGCTGCTCGACGTGTTCGCGAAGCTCGCGCCCAACGCGACCGAGGGGAACGCGCCGCCGTTCCTGAAGGGCGAGGGCGCGGAGGCGCAGGAGTTCTTCGCGGTGCCGGGGGCGAAGGCCCACGTGCTCGCCCACGTGTTCAAGGTGCTGATCGATCCTTTCATCGGCAAGGTGGGGATTTTCCGGGTGCACCAGGGCACGCTCACGCCGAACACGCCGCTTTTCGTGGGCGACGGCCGGCGCCCCATCAAGGTCGGGCACCTGTTTGCGATACAGGGCAAGGACTACGTCGAGACCGATGCGCTCGTTCCGGGGGACATCGGCGCGGTGACCAAGGTCGAGGAGATCGAGTTCGACCGCGTGCTGCACGATTCGCACGACGAGGATCACATCCATCTCAGGCCACTCGAATTTCCGGTGCCCATGCACGGCATCGCGGTCGAGACGAAGAAGAAGGGCGACGAGCAGCGCCTGTTCGAAGTGCTGCACAAGCTCGAGATGGAGGACCCGTGCTTCAAGGTGGAGCGGCACGCGACGACGAACGAGACCGTCATCCGCGGCCTGGGTGAGCTGCACATTCGCTGCAAGCTCGAGAAGATGCTGCAGCAGTACAAGATGGAGCTCTCGGTGAAGCCGCCCAAGATCCCGTACCGCGAGACCATCACGCGGGTGGCCGAAGGGCACAATCGCCACAAGAAGCAGACCGGCGGCGCGGGCCAATTCGGGGAAGTGTTCCTGCGGGTCGAGCCGCTTCCCCGCGGCAAGGGCTACGAATTCGTCGACAAGGTGAAAGGCGGCGTCATCCCCAACACCTTCATCCCGGCGGTGGAGAAGGGCGTCAGGATGGCGCTGGATTCGGGCGTGATCGCCGGCTACCCGGTGCACGACATCCGGGTCACTGTATACGATGGCAAGCACCACGCGGTCGACTCCAAGGAAGTCGCCTTCGTGTCGGCGGGGCGGAAGGCCGTCATCGACGCCTTTGCCAAGGCCGGAGCGATCGTGCTGGAGCCCATCGTCAACGTCGAAATCGTCGCCCCGGACAAATTCATGGGCGACCTGACCAACGACCTCTCGGGCAAGCGCGGGCACATCACCGGCACCGACAACGGCGGCGGCGACCTCACCACCATCAAGGGCCTGGCGCCGCTATCGGAACTGTCCGACTACCAGACGCGGCTGCGGTCCGTCACCGGCGGGCAGGGATCGTACTCCATCGACTTCTCGCACTACGCGCCCGTGCCGCCGCATACGCAGGCGCAACTGGTGAGCAAGCACAAGCAGCCGGTGGAGGAAGAGCAGTAACACCGAAACACTGACAAGAAGGCGGCTGCAGAATCACCGCTTGCGACACAGCTCTAATCCTGTAATTATATACAGTATAAGCCATCCGCTTGGAGGCGGTATGGATCGACTAGATGCTGACGGTCTTCCCGCAAGCGAAGTAGGTGCCTGGACCGAGGAGAAGCACGAGCGGCTGCGCAAGTACGTGGACGCTTCGCACGCCGCACGCCGCGCGTACAAGAGCCGTACTTACGTAGACTTGTACTGCGGCCCCGGCCGATCCTGGATAAGTAAGATAGACAAGTTCATCGACGGCAGCCCGCTAGTTGCTTTCGAGTCGGCTGCGAAGCGCGGCGATCAGTTCACTGAAATTCTTCTCGCCGATGCACGACAGGATTATCTGGATGCGGCGGAGAAGAGGTTACGGACTCAAGGTGCGAATGTCCAATCATTTCCGGGAGAAGCACACGCTGTTGTTGACAGCGTTGTGAAAGCAATCGACCCACGCGGTCTGCACTTTGCGTTCCTCGATCCATATAATCTCGGGGCACTCCCGTTTTCTGTCATCCAAAAGCTCGCATCAGTCAAGCGAATGGACCTGCTCATTCACGTAAGCGCGATGGATCTTAAGCGAGATCTTCACAATTACGTTAGGGCGGACGGCCCCAAAGATCTCGACAATTTCGCTCCGGGATGGAGAGAGAACGTCAACCTCAAAGGCCGAAAGGATGTTGTGCGCCAGCAAATCTTTGAATATTGGCGGTCGCTTATCAAGAAGCTCGGCACATCCCCCAATGACTGCATCGAAGTCGTCGAAAACAGCAAGAGCTCCGATCTCTATTGGCTGGTTTTCGTGGCGAGACACCCGCTAGCGCACAAGCTCTGGCAAGCAATTGCGAATGTGTCGACTCAAAGTAGACTGTTTGGGTAGACGTCCCACGAGCAGGTCTAACTGACTTTACGCTTAACGATAGCCATGCCTACCAAGTCGAATATCGAGTGGACCGAGATGACCTGGAACCCTGTGACGGGGTGCACCAAGGTAAGCCAGGGCTGCAAGCACTGCTATGCGGAGCGTATGGCAAAACGCCTCACGGCCATGGGGAGCGATCGCTACCGAAACGGTTTTGAGGTGACGCTGCATCCTGATCTACTGGATGTTCCGCGAGGCTGGCGGCAGCCGCGGGTCGTGTTCGTGAATTCGATGAGCGATCTCTTCCACGATGACATTCCGCTTGCATATATTCAGCGGGTATTCGCGACAATGCGCGATTGCCCGCATCACACTTTTCAGGTGCTCACTAAGCGTAGCGAACGGCTTGTGGAGCTTGCGCCGCAGCTTCCCTGGCCGGCGAATGTCTGGATGGGTGTGAGTGTGGAACATGCTCGCGTCGTCCAACGGGTGCGCGATCTTCAGCGAGTTCCGGCTGCAGTGAGGTTCCTGTCGCTTGAGCCATTGATTGGGCCGCTCGATGCGTTACCGCTCGACGGAATCCATTGGGCGATCGTCGGCGGCGAATCCGGTCCGAAAGCGCGACCAATGCGCAAGGAGTGGGTGACTTCGATTTTCCGCCAGTGCCGCGCGGTCCGCGTACCCTTCTTCTTCAAGCAATGGGGTGGCGTTCGCAAGGATCTGACGGGTCGCGAGCTCAATGGGCGGACTTACAACGAAATGCCTGGAGTACTACAACCAGCTTAGACGGAGTGAGGTCAGGATGATTGTCTCTGACTATTTTGCAGAGCTATATGTTGCTGGCCGCTTTGCTGATGCGGGGTGGAATGTCTACTTCCCGCACCGCGATAAGGGTTTCGATTTCATTGTCTCAAAACCCAGATTCCGAGGCGGGCGGCAAGGTGGAGATCCTCGATCTGCCGAACGCGGGGCTGCGCGGTAACTCGCACATGCTGATGATGGACAAGAACAACCTTCAGGTCGCGGCGCTGATCCAGGACTGGCTGGCGAAGCAGGGGCTGGTTCGCTGAGGGGCGCTCATGTTCAGGAGAGTCGACCACGTCGAGATCGTCACCGAGGAGCTCGAGCGCAGCGTAGAGTTCTACACTGGAGTTCTCGGCTTCAAGGTGAAGTTCCGCGACCGCGTGCCGCTGCCGAACGACGGCGCGCTCGACATCGTTTATCTCGACCTCGGCGGCACCGCGGTCGAGCTGCTCACCTACGGCGGCATGCCGGCCGAGCCTGCGCCGCAGAAACTCCAGCTCGGCTACCGCATGATGGCGCTCGAGGTCGACGACATGAAGGCGACGCTCGAGTATCTGAAGGGGAAGGGCGTCGATCCGGTCTGGGGGCCGGTGTTCCGCGAGAAGTACGACCGCGCCGAGATCCGCGACCCGAACGGCTATCACATCGAGCTGCGGTGCTGGCATCGCTGACAATCAGGGGAGACACCATGCTCAATCCGCCCAGGGTCGCACTACTCCTTCTTGCTTCTCTCGCCGCCTGCGCGGGACCGCAGCCGGTGCCGCTCGCCGGCGTGCCGGACAAGCTCAGGCCCGCCTCGAACGAGTCGCTGGCGATGATCGTTCCCGCGAAGGGCGTGCAGATCTACGAATGCCGCGCGAGGACGGACATGACCGGAGGATACGAGTGGGTGTTCCTCGCTCCCGAGGCCGAGCTCTTCGACGCGCGCGGAAACCGGATCGGCCGTCACTACGCGGGCCCGAACTGGGAATCGAACGACGGCAGCAAGATTGTGGGCGCGGTAAAGGAGCGCGCCGACGCTACCGCGGCCGGCGCGATCCCCTGGCTTCTCCTCGCGGCGAAGTCGGTGGGCGCGGAGGGCTCCTTCAGCAAGGTCACGAGCATACAGCGCGTCAACACCGCCGGCGGCGTGGCGCCCGGCGGCGGCTGCACCGCCGCCACCTCCGGCGCGCCGGCGCGCGTCCCCTACACGGCGGACTATTACTTCTTCGCCGCCCGATGAGGCCGAGGTTGCTGTGGGTGGAGAAGCGGGGACTGGTTCGCTGAAGTAGTGGGAGAATGGCGCGCGCAGGTTCGCGCTGGAACTGAAACACAACAACCAAAAAGGGGGAGTTACGTCATGGAAGCCGTCAAGGAACCGCGACTGCTGTTTCCGAAGCTCAAGCCGTTCTACGACTGGGTCGAGCCGTACACCTGGCCGCTGGTCCGCTTGACCGTCGGACTGATGATCATTCCGCACGGCTGGCCCAAGCTGATGATGGGTGTCGGCGCGACGGCGCAGATGGCCTTGATCAAGCGGGGCATCGGGCCGGCCGAGCCGCTGGCCGTGGTTCTCATCATCCTGGAAACCGTCGGCGGGCTGTGCGTGGCCCTGGGCCTGTTCACGCGCTTTTTCGCCGCGGCCATCACGATCGAAATGGCGGTGATCGTCTATCACCATCTGCCCAAGTTCGGATGGACCAACCCCGGCTACGAGTATCCCCTGATGTGGGGCATCATCATGTTCGTGGTGGCGCTGCGCGGCGGCGGCGCGTATTCGCTCGATCGCAAGCTCGGCTGGCAGCTGTAGCACGGAGAAGCCCGGTCGGCCGCGCTCACGGCGACCGGCACTCAATTCGAGGTAGTAGACCCATGATCATCACCGTGTTTCGTTCCCGCGTTAAGCCCGAGGCGCTGGAGGAGTACGGCCGCTGGGCCGCGAGGATGAGCGAGCTGGCGCGGCAGATGCCCGGGTACATTTCGCACAAGGGATTCGTCGCCGAGGACGGCGAACGGGTCACCATCGTGGAATTCGAGTCCGAGCAGACGCAGCGCGCCTGGAGCCTGCTCCCCGAGCACGTCGAGGCGAAGAAGAAGGGACGCGCGAGCTTCTACTCGGAATACCGGGTCCAGGTCTGCAGCGTGCAGCGCGACAGCGCCTTTCCGAAGTGAGCGAAGCGATGAGCTCTCGATATCCGATCCTGGCGCTGGCGGCCGTTCTCGTGGCGTGCAGACCGGCCGCTTTCGCGCAGAGCGATTTCAAGGTCACGCTCCTCGGCACCGCCTCGCCCACGCCCAGGCCGGACCGGTTCGGGCCGAGCACGCTGGTCGAAGCCGGCGACCAGAAGCTGCTCATCGACGCGGGCCGCGGCGTCCCGATACGCCTGCGGCAGATCGGCGTGCCGATGGGCAGGATCGACGTGCTCTTCATCACCCACTATCACTCGGACCACGTCTCCGGAATCCCGGACGTGTGGCTCACCGGCTGGCTGTCGCCGCCCTTCGGCCGCCGCACCGCGCCTTTCCACGTCATCGGTCCGGTCGGGGCCAAGTCCCTGATGGCGAATCTCGAAAAGGCTTACGCGCTCGACATCAAGATCCGCCTCGAGGACGAGAAGCTCCCGCCGGAAGGCATCGCGACCGCGGTCGAGGAGTTCGACAAGGACGGGACCGTCTACGAGAAGAACGGCGTGAAAGTGATCGCCTTCGCGGTCGAGCACGGCGCTGCCATCAAGCCCGCGGTCGGCTACCGGATCGAATACAAGGGCCGCGCGGTGGTGTTCTCCGGCGACACCCGCTACGAGCAGAACGTCATCAAGCACGGAACGGGCGCCGACCTGCTGATCCACGAGGTCGGAAGCGCGAGGCCGGAGCTGATGGCGGCGAGCGTTCCCGTCCAGCGGATCATCGCCCATCACACCACGCCGCGGGAGGCGGGCATGGTGTTCGCGCAGGCCAAGCCGAAGATGGCGGTCTACGCCCACATCGTGCTCCTGAGCAGCGAGAAAATTCCGGAGCCGACCCTGGACGACATCGTCGCCGAGACCCGCCAGACCTACGCCGGGCCGCTGACCATCGGGGAGGACCTCATGTCGTTCGAGATCGGCGACACGGTGACGGTCGAGCGCTACAAGCGATAGCAGGCGAGGTCCGGCGGCGAAGACTGGCGCCTACCTGCCGGACGGAAAATCCCTTTCTATCCTTCCCCGAACCGCTTTCGCGACCGCGGTGTCGAGCTTGGTCGCCGCCAGACGCTTGAGCAGCGTTTTCTTATCCGTCATCGCGTGCCGCGCAAGTTCCCGCGTGAACTCGAGATCCTTTTCCCGCCCCGCCACGTACTTCGAGATCGCGAGGTCGTGCACTTCCAGGCACAGGCCCGCGTAGCCTTCGGTGTTCGCGTTCTCGATCCGCACCAGGCGCCGCAGCCAGCCTCGCGGGAGCGTCGCCGTGTCGGGAGCGACGCCCTGCGCGTAGTAGCCGTATTGCTCGTGGAAGCGCGAGCCCTCGCCGATGGCGCCGTCCACCTCGTCGGCGAGATCGGGCTTGTTCCGCGGATACAGGTCGGCCTCCATCGACCTGAGCAGAGCCGCCGGGGAATCGGGAAACTGGCCGAGCACCGCCTGGCTGCCGATCACGACGATCTCGCGCGCGCCGGCGATGCGCCCCGCCGCGCGGATCAAGTGCTCAAGTTCGGAACGCTTCATACACGCGCCGCCGCTCGGCGGGCGCAAGCACGCCGGCGAAAGGCGAGGATTGCCGCAGGCGCACGGCCGCCTCGCCGGTGTCGGTGATGAGCGCGGCGATCTCCGGCCAGGAGCGATTGAGAATCCCCCGCCATTCGCTGAGGGCGCGAGGGGGGTCGTCGCCGTATCGCGCGATCCACCTGGCGAGATTGCGCCGCGCGGTACCGAGAAGGCGCTGGTCGGCTTCGATCTTGCCGGCGATGAGGCAATGCATCGCGAGACTGCGCGCCTCGATGAGCCTGTGCTTGAGGAGACCGGGGGAGAGCGCGGCGGGACCCGGCGATCGCCAGCGCAGTGTGGGGCGCAGGCCCGCCGCGCGCTGGCGGGCACGGTAGCGGCGCATGCGTTCGGCGGCGGACTGGGCACGGCCGGTCGGGGGACGTCCGGGGCGGCGGTTGGCCATGTAATTATCGTAACAGGTGACGGTAATGTGCGCAAACTCTTCGCTGGTGTGTCCGGCAGGCATTGCGGGATCGCGGCGCCCCGGGCTAGTATCCGGTTGACCCCGTGAAAATCCGCGTGTACAACGAGAAAGGCGAACTGACCGGGCCGGTGGAAAGCGCTCCGGTGGTGAAGTCCGACGCCGAGTGGCAGCGCCGGCTCACGCCCAAGCAGTACGAGGTCGCGCGGGGGAAGGGCACCGAGCCGGCTTTCTGCGGCCTG
Organism: Gammaproteobacteria bacterium; assembly: GCA_041499655.1. Classification (GTDB taxonomy): domain Bacteria; phylum Pseudomonadota; class Gammaproteobacteria; order Burkholderiales; family SG8-39; genus VBDM01. The sequence continues at coordinate 9,680 of JBGQKQ010000035.1, read as the reverse complement.
CTCCTCGACAACAAGCTCGACGGGGTCTACGCCTGCGTGTGCTGCGCTCTTCCGCTCTTTTCCTCCGATTCCAAGTTCCACTCGGGCACCGGCTGGCCGAGTTTTTTCCAGCCCGTGGCGGCGGAGAACATCGTCACCGAGGAGGATCGCAGCTACGGCATGCGGCGCACCGAGATTCTGTGCGCGCGCTGTGCCGCCCACCTCGGCCACGTGTTCGAGGACGGCCCGCGTCCCACCGGCCTGCGCTTCTGCGTCAATTCGGAGTCGCTGGTCTTCGTCGGGCGCAAGGACGTCGCGACGCTGGCGGATGCGGCCGCGGCGCCGGGGCGCAGGTGAACTGATTTTGGTGCTTCAACTCAAGGGGGTTTGCTCATGAAAATGACAAGCAATATCGGAATGTTGCTGTTGGCCGTCTGGCTCATCGTGACCGGGCTGGTGCCGCTGCTCAACTTCGGTTTTTCCGGATTGGGCACGGTCATGGCGATCCTCGCCATTGCAGCCGGTGTTCTGATAGTCGTGGGCCGATAGGCCGCTCGCGGCTCCCAAAGCCAGGCGTCGCGCGAACAAGGCGCTCGGAAGATGGAAGGCACGAGCCCAGTCGAAACCGGAGAGGATCCGCTCGCTCCCTACCGCGGGCGGATCCTCTATGGCCTCGCGAGCGCGGCGGCGGTTTGCCTGCTGCCGTTCTCCGTCAACGCCTTCGTGCAGGGGAACCCCGGGTTGGGAGCAGGAATTCTGTGCGCGTTCCTGGTCCTGGGCGTCGACGCTTTCGCCATTTACCTCAAGAAATCCCCACCCATTCCCCTGATACTGCTGCTCGTCCCTATCGCCGCGGGCACCGCAGTTTCCCTCAAGGTCCAGGGATTCTTCGGCGCGCTGTGGGCCTATCCCACGGTGCTGCTCTTCACTTTCGCCCTTTCGCGGCGCATGGCCAATGTCGGCAGCATCCTGCTGCTGCTGATCGTCAGCGCGCTGGTGTACCACTACATCGGCCTCGCGTACACCATCCGGTTTTTCGTCACGCTGACGCTCACCATCATCCTGGCCAACATCGTCCTGAGCATCACCCTCGACCTGCACCGCAGGCTCCTCGAGCAGGCAATCGTGGACCCGCTGACCGGCGTCTTCAACCGGCGCCACATGGAGCGGCTTCTGAGCGACGCCATCGAACGGCGGCGGCGCAACTCCGCGCCAGCCTCGCTGCTGCTGATCGATATCGATCGCTTCAAGCTCATCAACGATCGATTCGGCCATGCGACCGGCGACAGCGTGCTGAAGGGCATCGTCGCGCTGGTCGGGAAGCGCTCGCGCAAGGTCGATTCCCTGTTTCGGGTCGGCGGCGAGGAATTCATGTTGTTGCTGCCCGACACGCAACAGGCTGCAGCCGCCGTCGTCGCGGAGCAGCTGCGCGCTTCCATCGCGGAGTCGCCTCTGGTCGATGGCCGGCAGGTGACCGTGAGCATAGGAGTCAGCGAGCTTCAACCCGACCAATCGGCCGATTCCTGGATGAAAGACGCCGATGACGCTCTGTACGCGGCCAAGAAGGCAGGCCGCAATCGGGTGGTTTGCGGGGGACTGCCCCGGCCCGAGGAGGCCGCGACGCTTCGTGGTGCGGAGTCGGGGACATGATCGCTCTCCTCGAAGGCGCGAGAACAAGTTCCTCGCAGGCGGCCTGCGGAAGGAACCTTTTCGGCCGCGCCAACGTGTGACTAAGGTCATGCCCCCTGTTTGGCCCCGCCGATCCCGGGCCGCCGCGTCCGAGTATCGCCGCGCCCGGCCGCCCGAGTTGAATTTCGAGGACCTGTTGCGACCGCAGGTCGATTATCTCTACCGGCTTGCCTGGCGATTCACCGGCAGCGTGGCCGACGCCGAGGACCTGGTTCAGGACGTATTGATCAAGCTCTACCCCCGCACCCGGGAGCTGCTCGACATCGAGCGCCTCCGGCCCTGGCTCGCCCGGGTGCTATACCACCAGTACGTCGACTCGGTTCGCCGGCACGCTCGCTCGCCGGTCGTCGAGCTCGTGAGCGACAACGAGAGTGACGACAACCCTCTCGACGCCCTGCCCGAGGTGAAGGATGGGCCGGAAGAACACGCCGAACGCAGCGGGCAGCGCGAGCGCATCCTGCGCGCCCTCGACCGGCTCAATCCCGAACAGCGCGCGCTGATCGCGATGCACGACGTCGAGGGCTACACCCTGGATGAGCTCGAAACCATCCTGGAGACGCCGCTCGGCACCCTCAAGTCGCGCCTGCACCGGGCGCGCCAGCGGATGAGGGCGTTGCTGCCGATGGAACCTTTTTCCTCCGGCGAGCGTGTAAAGGGATAGGAGCTCATCGAATGGAATGTCGCGACTTCGAATCGCAATTGGACGACCTGCTCGACGGGCGGCTCGAAGCCCCGCGGCGCAAGTCGGCCGACGAACACCTGCTGGGCTGCCCGGACTGCCGCCGCCGGCACGAGCACGCGGTGACGGTGCGGGAGGGCGTGCGCAAGCTCTCGCCGCCCGCGATGCACCCGGGATTCGCAGACCAGGCCTTGTCGCGCGCCACGCGCGTGGACGAAACGCGGCCCAGGTGGCGCCCGGTGCTGGCCATGGCGCTGGCGGCGTCGCTGGTGCTGGGCGTGGCGCTCGGTGTTTTCCTCGCCACGCGGCCGGAGGTGCAGACGGTGGCGCTGACGATCGATCGGCCCGAGACCGTGCGCCTGATGTTCAACAGCGCGAAGCCGCTGAAAGCCGCCACCTTGAGCCTTGCGCTGCCGGAGAACGTCGAGCTCGTCGGCTACGGCGGGCGGCGCGAGCTTTCCTGGCAGACGGATTTGCGTGAAGGTGGGAACCTGATGCAGCTTCCCCTGATCGTGCACGGAGCGACCAAGGAGGACCTCGTTGCGCGCCTGACGCACGGGGACAGCGCCAAGACGTTCCGGCTGAAGATTGAAGTAGCCAACGCGGGCAAAGGCCTGTAATGCGCCGGCCCGCAGGAGGTACGCCATGAAGCGATTGATGCGGTATGCAATGAGTGCGGTTCTTGTCTTCGGGGTGTCGAGCGCGTGGGCGCAACAGCGCGATCTCGATGTGACGATGGATGTGGTGCCGGCCAACGCCTCCGCCAACGCCGCCACCGGCGAGATCAAGCTGCCCATCGTGCTGCCCCCGACGGCGTCGGCCCGGGCGCAGGAAGCTTCGGCCTTTGGCCACGGGACCGCAAACTTGGCGCGCGACAAGGGAGATCTCAGCGGCCGCGAGTTCGGACAATCGGTATCCGAGGCCGCGCAACAACGGAATCAAGACCGCAACCCCCCGGGAAAATCCGGGCGGCCGTAACGCCCTCGTCGCCTCGCGCGGGCGTCCTGCCGGAGTACACTCCGGCGGGTGCGCGCGCTCCTTGGACGTCGAAAGCCGGAAAGAGGTAAGGTCGGCGGCTTTCGGGTTTCCTGCGGCGGCGTCGCCGCCGCCTTGCTTCTGGGTGCCTTCGCATTGCGGCCCGCCGCCGCGGCGGAAGACACGCAGGCTTTCGAGCAGGGCATCAAGGCATTCCGCGCCGGCGATTTTCCCGCCGCCCTTCAGGCGTTCCTCGAAGCGCGTCGCAGCGGCCTCGACACCCCGGGCCTGCACTACGATCTCGGCGCGACCTACTACCGCCTGCAGCGTTACGCGGAGGCCGAGGGCGAGTTCCAGAGGCTCGCGAACGACCGGGCATGGGCCGCACTCGCTCTCTATAACCTCGGGTTGATCGCGCAGCGCACCGGGCGCGAGCGGCAGGCGATCGAGTACTTCAGCCGGGTGCAGCTTACGACCAACGACCGGGACTTGAGTGCGCTCGCCGGCACGGCCCTGGCCCGGCTCGGCGCGTTGCCGCCGCGGACGAGCGCCCTGGCCTCGCTGGCCGGCGGCTACGACAGCAACGTGGCGCTGACGCAGGATCCCACGGCGGCCGGAATCAGCCACCAGGGCGACTCCTTCGTCGAGGCCCTCGCCTCCGTGAGCCACCGCCTGGGCGGGGACGCCGCGCACGCCTCGTATGCGTACGGCGGCCTGCTCCTGCGGAAATACCGGGACCTGACGCAATTCAACATGACGGGACTGCGCGCGGGTCTGAGCTATGAAACCGATTCGGGTCGCCTGCAAACCAGTGTCGGCGGCAATCTCGACACGGTCTACGTCGGCGGCGGGCGCTTCGCACAGGGCGCGGCGCTCGACGCGCAGGCGCGCCGCCGCACGGACTCCGGGGATGTGCGCGGACGCTATCAGTTCGGAGCCATCCGCGGCGGCGCCGGCTACGAGTATCTCGACGGCTGGGAGCAGCGCTTCACCGCGGACGCGGGCTTCGCGCTGGCGTCGTGGTTTGTGCGCATCGGCTATCAACTCGAGCTCAACAATCGCAGGGACCTCCAGCAGGGGACCGATTTTTCCAGTGCCTCGCCGACGCGGCAGTCGTTGTACGCGACCGCCGCACTCGGCAGCTTCGCCGGCTGGCGGACCGACGCCCGCGGCGAATATCGCGTCAGCCGCTATGACGATCCCAACGTCGTCAACGGGGTTGAGGTGACGCGCAAGGACGATCGTGCCGGATTCGCCCTGCGCGCGAGTCGCCGCTTGACCGGGCTGTGGCGCGCGTTCATCGACTACAGCTACTATCGGAACCAGTCGAACCTGGACACCTACGACTACAGCCGCTATCAGGCGATGGTCGGTCTCGAGGCCGTCTTCGAAAAATGAGCTCGCAAAAGCCGAAAGGAGCGTGAGCGTGGACCCGCTTCCCCCGCCCGTCATCCCGCGCAACTTCTACGCGGCGGGCCTCAACTACCTGGCGCACATCGAGTGGGCGAACAGCCGCGGCGCGAGCCACAAGGTTCCGCCGCAGCCCGACATCGGCTACCGCGCGGCGAGCGCGCTGATCGGCAGCGGCCACGACATCGTGATCCCGGCGGACTCGCCCGGTCCGGTCGAGTACGAGGGCGAGCTGGTCGCGGTGATCGGCCGCCAGGCGAGGAACGTGCCGGAGGAGCGCGCGCTCGACTGCGTGCGCGGCTACACGCTGGGCAACGACATCAGCGAGCGCACCTGGCAAAAGACCGACCGCACGCTGTGGCGCGCGAAGAGCGCCGACACCTTCAAGCCGATGGGGCCGCGCATCGTGTCCGGCATCGATCCCATGAACCAGGTGATCGAGGTGCGCGTGAACGGCCGCACCGTGTCGAGCTACAACACCAAGGGCATGATCTTCGGCGTCGCGCGATACATCGCGCGCATGTCGCGCTACGTGACGCTCTATCCCGACGACATCATCTGGTTCGGCTGCGACGGGCCGACCGAGCCCGCGCTGAAGGACGGCGACTTGGTCGAGGTCGTCAACGACGCGATCGGGATCCTGGCGAATCGCGTCAGGAAGGAAACCTGAGACGTGGCCGGGACCGATTTCCACGGCGTCTTTCCCTACCTCGTCTCGCCGATCGATGCGGCCGGCGAAGTGAAGGCAGGCGTGCTCGAGCGGCTGTGCGGCGACCTGATCGCGGCGGGCGTGCACGGGCTCACGCCGCTCGGCTCGACCGGCGAATTCGCCTACCTGTCCTGGCCGCAGCGGCGTGCCGTCGTCGAGACGGTGGTGCGCGCGGCGCGTAAACGCATTCCGGTGGTGGCGGGCGTCGCCTCGACCACCATCGCCGACGCGGTGATGCAGGCGGGCGAGTTCGAGCGGATCGGTTGCAGCGGCATCCTCGCGATACTGGAAGCCTACTTTCCCCTGAGCGACGAGGGTGTGTTCGCGTATTTCGCCGCGATCGCCGAGTCGGTGTCGCTGCCGGTGGTGCTCTACACCAACCCGAATTTCCAGCGCTCGGACCTGAGCCTGCCGGTGATCGAGCGCTTGTCGCGCATCGCCAACATCCGCTACATCAAGGACGCCTCCTTCAACACCGGGCGCCTGCTCTCGATCATCGAAAAGGTGGAAGGCAGGATGAAGGTGTTCGCCGCTTCCGCCCACATCCCGGCCTGCGTGATGCTCATCGGCGGCGTCGGCTGGATGGCCGGGCCGGCGTGCGTCGCGCCGCGTCAGAGCGTGCGGCTCTACGAGACCTGCTTGCGCGGCGACTGGAGCGCGGCGATGGAGCAGCAGCGTCCCCTGTGGGCGCTCAACCAGGCCTTCGCCAAGTACAATCTCGCAGCGTGCATCAAGGGCGGACTGGAGCTTCAGGGCTATGATGTCGGAGCGCCGCTACCGCCGCAGGCGCCCCTGCCGCCCGAGGGCGTCGCTGAAGTGAAGCGGGCCCTGGCGGCGATCGGCGCCCTGCAGGCGGGCGCACCGCAAACCACCGCATAGGAGGTACCACCATGTCGACCAGAAAGCCATTGCTCGCGACGGTATTCGCGCTGATAGCCGCAAGCCTTGCCGTTCAAGCCCACGCTCAAGGGAATCTGGAGAAGCTGGACAAAGCGTACAAACAAGGCCCTTGCTCCGAGGATCTCAAGAATTTCTGCGCTCGGGTCGTGCCGGGAGAAGCCAGGGTCGCCGACTGCCTCGCTGACCATTTTCGCGAGATCCGGCCCTCGTGCCGGGGCGCGATCACGGCCGCCCGCAACAAGTTCGACGGGCTGGCGCAGGCCTGCAAAGGCGATGCGGAGAAGCTCTGCAAGGGCATTCCCTACCGGGAAGGGCGCGTGCTGTCCTGCCTCAAGAGCCGGCAGTCGGATCTCGGACCCGCGTGCGCAAAGGCATTCAAGGCGGTGGGCAGCGACCCCGCAGTGACCCAGTAGCCAGGAACGTCAATCACTCAGACAGGAGGCACCATGTCGATCAGAAACGCATTGGTCTCAACCGCATTCGCGCTGCTCGCCCTCGGCCTCGCAACGGACGCCGGGGCCCAGGGAAGAAAAGGCGACGGGCCCTGCGCCGCGGACGCCAAGAAATTCTGCGGCGACGTCAAGCCCGGCGGGGGCAGGATCGTGAAATGCATGAAGAGCCACGAGGCCGAGCTCACGCCCGCGTGCCAGGCCGATATGAAGAAGGCCGAGGAAAGATTCGAGCAGGTGAAGCAGGAGTGCGGCGCCGACGCGAAGAAATTCTGCCAGGGCATCCGGCCCGGGGGCGGACGCATCCTCGCCTGCCTGAAGAGCCACCAGTCGGAGCTCGCCCCGGCGTGCGCTGCGGAATTCAACAAGGCCGGGAAGAAGTAGCCGCCCTTCCGGCGGCGGCGGAACCATCCGGAGATGGGCGCGCTCGATGAGCGGCTGATCCGCGTTTCCGGCACCGGCATCCGGCGGGAGCACGGCGAGCCGCGCCCGGGCGAGGCGGGCCCGGTGAAGGCCGACTACCGGGTGGTCGAGCAGGGGATGACTCCGCTCGAGGCGTTCCGCGCCCTGTGCGCGGCGAGCGTCCGACACCTCGAGGGCAACCGCACCGGCGCGCTCGCGGGCGCCGATCCCGAGTATCTCCACCAGATGCGCGTCGCGCTGCGGCGATTGCGGACCGCTTTCGACCTTTTCGCCGACGCGCTTCCCGGACCCGCCGCGGCGTCGCTGCTCGGCGAATTACGCTGGCTGAGACGCGCCCTCGGAAACGCGCGCGACTGGGACGTCTTCGTCGCGGGCACGCTGCGGCCGGCGCTGGTGCGCCACCCGCGGCACGCCGGCCTGCGTTCCTTGCGCGCGGCCTGCGAGGACTCGATCGCGGAGGCGAGGAGCGTCGCGCGGCGGGCGCTCGAATCGCGGCGCTACTACGCGCTCATGCGCGCCCTGCGCGCCCTGAGCTACGGCGACGCGCCGGTCTCCCCGCGTCCGGCGGGCGTGGCGCGCTCCCTGCCGATGCAGCGCCACGCGCTCGCGGCGATCACGGCCCTGATCGGCAAGGCGAGGAAGCGCGGCCGCAAGCTCGCGCGCCTCGACGCCGGGGAGCTCCATCGCCTGCGCAAGGCGGTCAGGCGGCTACGTTACGGCCTGCTGTTTCTCGCTCCGCTGCTGCAGGAGGCGCGGGTGCGGCCGCTCGCCGGGGCGGTGGAAGCGCTGCAGGAATCCCTGGGCGCGCTCAACGACTGCGCGGTAGGCAAGACGCTGGTCGAGCGCGCGCGCGCGGAGGCGCGCGGGCCGCAGCGGCGCAAGGCGCGCAAGGTCCTCGCGAAGAGAATCGCGGCGGGGCGCGCCGCCCGCCGCGGCGAGCTCGAAGCCCAGTGGGAGGCTTTTCGCGCGGCGGAAAAGGGGTGGGCTTCGGCCGAGCCCGGCTGAGGCCGGCCGTCGCTGCTGTGCTCCGCGTTCGCGGAGGTTTGCCTAGTGCGGGAGCGTTTGCTACATTGCCCCGAAAACCACACCAACTCGGAGACTACGACATGGCACGTATTCTGGCTGTTATCGCGGTGGCACTCTTTGGCGGCGGCGCCCAGGCCCAGGTGCTCGGCTTCGGCAGCGCGCCGCAGGGCTCGATCGGCTACAACATGAGCGCGGCGATCGCCCGCGTCATGTCGGAGTCCGCGAACATCCAGAGCAGAGTTCAACCCTACTCGGGATCGAGCGCGGTGCTGCCACTCGTGAATTCCGGCGAGCTCGACCTCGCCGTGTGCAATGTGCTGGAAATCGAGGAGGCCACGAAGGGCGAAGGCCCGTATCAGGGCCGCAAGCAGGCGAACCTGCGCGTCCTCGGCGTGATCTTTCCGCTGTACTCGAGCATTTTCGTGAAGAAGGACTCGCCGATCAGGTCGCTCGCCGAGCTGAAAGGCAAGCGCCTGCCCTACGGTTTCTCCGCGCAGGTGACCCTCGAGCGCATCGTCGACGCGATCATCGCCACCGGCGGACTCACCCGCAAGGACATCGTTCCCGTGCTCGTCCCCAACGTCGTCCGCGGCGCCGACGACTTCATCGAAGGCAAGCTCGATGGCGGCTTCTTTGCGCTGGGCGCGGCCAAGGTCTCGGAGGTGGACAAGACGGTCGGCGGCATCCGCTACCTGCCGCTGCCGGACGATCCGAAATCGGTCGCGGCAATGAAGAAAATCATGCCGTATGCCTACATCAAGCTGGTGAACCCTTCGCCCGCGTTCACCGGCCTCGACGGCCCGACCAAACTGATGGCCTACGACTATCTCGTCGCGGTCGGCGCTCACGTCAAGGACGACACCGTGTATCGCATCGCCAAGGCGATGTACGAGAACAAGCCCAAGCTCGCCGAGAGCCTGCGCGCCTTCGGCGGCTGGGATCCGCAGAGCATCGCCAAGGAAATGCCGGCCTCGTTCCATCCGGGCGCGGTGAAGTTCTTCAAGGAGAAGGGCCTGGAAGCAAAGAAATGACCCTCGATGGCTGAAGAATTCATCGAGGCCACTCACCCCGGCAAACGGCCCTACGCCCGCACGCTATTCGCGCTGCAGGCGCTGCTCGTCGCGGGCGTCACGGGATGGGTGCTCGACCTCCCGCGCCCGCTCGGCCTCAATCTCTACACCGAGCAACTGCTGCTCGCAGTCCTCGGCCTCGCCGTCGCGATCTGCTTTCTCACCGCGCCGGGGAGCCCGCGCTACAAGGGCCGGGTTCCCTGGTGGGACCTGGCCGCCGCGTTCGCCGGGCTCGCGCTGTGCTTCTACCTCGCCTGGCGCTATCCCGAATTGAGCGACCGCCTCACCATGCGGCCGCTCGACGGCATCCTGATGTCGGCGGCGCTGGCGCTGCTCGTGCTCGAGGGGACGCGGCGCATGGCGGGGTTCTC
>JBGQKQ010000034.1:0-19532 GCA_041499655.1 Gammaproteobacteria bacterium | reverse complement strand
GTCTCCATATCGAGGAAGCGCGCCGAAAGCTCGTGCCGCTCGATGATCCCGAGCAGCTCTTTCAGCTTGGATTCCGCGGTCACGGGCTCGAGCACGATCTGCAGCGTACCGCCGCAGGGAAGGCCGAAGCGCGTCGCCTGCTCCTGGGTCACGCCGTAGGTGGTGACCTCGGGCTTGGTCGCGGCGATCGCCTTGCTCTTGACCTTGTCGATCAGGTCGTCCTCGACGCAACCGCCGGAAACCGAGCCCATCACCTGGCCGTCGTCGCGGATCACCAGCATGGCACCCACCGGCCGCGGCGCCGAGCCCCAGGTATGCACCACCGTGCCCAGCGTGGCGCGGTGGCCGCCTTCGGTCCACTTCAGAGCGCTGCGCACTACCTCGAGATCGACGCTGTCCACGGGAATCCTTTGCCTAGAGTTCGAGCGGCGGAATATTACCGAATGCTAACAAACGATTATACGCAATAGCGTAGACCCGACCTAAGGTTGGGTCAAGACGAATGGGATTCAAGCTCAGTTGAGACGAGAGTTGATTGTCCCCCGCGCATGGTCTAGCATTTCCCTCGACCGTTCATCGCACCAATTCCCTCGACAAGAACTACCGTCAAGGAAGATTTTTCGTCAAAGAAAACCGCATTCCGTAACGCCATCCAACAAGAAACCCACCATTCTTCGAAGGAGTGAAACCATGACCGTCAAGGTCTCGATGACCGTCAACGGCAAGCCGGCGAGCGGCGAGGTCGAGGAGCGCACCCTGCTCGTCAGCTTCATCCGCGATCACCTGCGCCTCACGGGCACCCACGTCGGCTGCGATACCGCGCAGTGCGGCGCGTGCACTATCCACATGAACGGCCGCGCCGTGAAATCCTGCAACATGCTCGCGATGCAGGCCGAAGGCGCAACCATCGTCACCATCGAAGGGATCGCCAAGGCCGACGGCACGCTGCACCCGATGCAGGAGGCCTTCCGCCAGCACCACGGCCTGCAGTGCGGATTCTGTACTCCGGGGATGGTGATGAGCGCGATCGACCTGCTGAAGAATATCCCCAACCCGACCGAGGAGCAGATCCGCGAGCAACTCGACGGCAATCTGTGCCGCTGCACGGGCTATCACAACATCGTGAAGGCGATCAAAGCCGCAGCCTCCACGAGCGCCGGGGCCCCTTCCCCGGCTCAGAGACGATGAGGGCGTAGATCATGGGCGCGACCACGTATATCGGCGCTTCGATCAAGCGCAAAGAGGACTACCGCTTTCTCACCGGCGCCGGCAACTACACCGACGACGTGTCGATGCCCCACCAGACCTACGCGTGCTTCGTGCGCTCGCCTCACGCTCATGCGAAGATCAATGGGATCAGGAAAGACAAGGCGCTCAAGGCGCCCGGCGTCGTCGCGATCTTCACGGGCGACGATCTGGCGGCGGCCAAGGTGAATGGCTTACCCTGCGGCTGGCTCATCACGGACGTCAACGGCCAGCCGATGAAGGAGCCGCCGCATCCCTGCCTCGCGCAGGGCAAGGCGCGCTACGTCGGCGACCACGTCGCCGTCGTCATCGCGGAGAGCATCCAGCAAGCGCGCGACGCCGCGGAGCTGGTGAAGGTCGACTACGAGGAGCTGCCGGCGGTGGTGCGCGCGGGCGACGCCCGCAAGAAAGGCGCCGCCGTGCTGCACGACATCGCCCCGGACAACACCTGCTACGTCTGGGGGTTGGGCGACAAGGCCGCCGTCGACAAGGCCTTCGCCGGCGCAGCGCACGTCACCACGCTCGAGTTCCTCAACAACCGGCTCATCCCCAACGCGATCGAGCCGCGCGCGGCGAACGCGAGCTACTCGCGCGCCGACGACAGCTACACCCTCTACGTCGCCAGCCAGAATCCCCACGTCGAGCGGCTGCTGATGACCGCGTTCGTGCTGGGCCTGCCCGAGCACAAAGTACGCGTGGTGGCGCCCGACGTCGGCGGCGGCTTCGGCTCGAAGATCTATCTGTACGCCGAGGACGTGGTCTGCACCTGGGCCTCGAAGCAGATCAACCGCCCCGTGAAGTGGACCGCGGAGCGCAGCGAATCATTCCAGTCGGATGCACATGGCCGCGACCACGTGACCAAGGCCGAGCTCGCCATGGACAAGACCGGCAAGTTCCTCGCCATGCGCGTGACGACAACCGCGAACATGGGCGCGTATCTCTCCACGTTCGCTTCCTGCATCCCGACCATCCTCTACGCGACCCTGCTCGCCGGGCAATACACGACACCGGTGATCTACGCCGAGGTCACGGCGGTGTTCACCAACACCGCGCCGGTCGACGCCTATCGCGGCGCCGGACGGCCTGAGGCAACCTACGTCGTCGAGCGGCTGGTCGAGACCGCGGCGCGCGAGATGAAGATGAACCCGGCCGAGATCCGCCGGCGCAATTTCATCACGAGCTTCCCCTACCAGACGCCGGTCGCGCTGCTCTACGACACCGGCAACTACGACGCCACGCTGGTCGAGGCCCTGAAGGTCGCCGACGTCGCCGGCTTTCCGGCGCGCAAGGCCGAAGCCGCGAAGCGCGGCAAGCTGCGCGGGCTGGGCTACGCCTGCTACATCGAGGCCTGCGGCATTGCGCCTTCGAACGTCGCCGGAGCGCTCGGTGCCCGCGCGGGCCTCTTCGAGGCCGGGGAAGTTCGCGTGCACCCGACCGGCAAGGTCACGGTGTTTACCGGCTCGCATTCCCACGGCCAGGGACACGAGACCACTTTCGGGCAGGTGGTGGCCGATCGCCTCGGCATCCCGATCGAGGACGTCGACATTGTTCACGGCGACACCAGCAAGGTCCTCTTCGGCATGGGCACCTACGGCTCGCGCTCGATCGCCGTCGGCGGGACCGCGATCGTGAAAGCCGTGGACAAGGTCATCGCCAAGGGCAAGAAGATCGCGGCGCACCTGATGGAGGCGGCCGAGGCCGACATCGAGTTCAGGGACGGCGCTTTCGTCGTGAAGGGCACGGACAAGAAGAAAGCCTTCGCCGAGGTGTCGCTCGCGGCCTATGTGCCGCACAACTACCCGCTCGACAAACTCGAGCCGGGACTCAACGAAAACGCCTTCTACGACCCGGCCAACTTCACCTTCCCCGCCGGGAGCCACATCTGCGAGATCGAGGTCGATCCCGACACGGGCAACGTCAAGGTCGTGAACTTCACCGCGATCGACGACTTCGGCAAGATCATCAACCCGATGATCGTCGAGGGGCAGGTCCACGGCGGCCTTACGCAAGGGATCGGCCAGGCGCTCACCGAAGGCTGCCACTACGACAAGGAGTCGGGCCAGTTGGTAACCGGCTCCTACCTCGACTACTGCATGCCACGCGCCGACGACGTGCCCAACTTCAAGGTCGGCACCAAGGAGACGCCCTGCACCCACAACCCGCTCGGGGTAAAAGGCTGCGGCGAGGCCGGTGCGATCGGCGCGCCCGCCGCGGTGATGAACGCGCTCACCGATGCGCTGGGCCTGAAGGACATCGAGATGCCCGCGGTGCCGCAACGGATCTGGCGCGCGTGCCAGGACATGAAGAAAGCCGCTTGAGGAGACGCACATGTACGCATTCGAATATCAAAAAGTGAAATCGGTCGACGACGCGGCCAAGATCATCGCCAAGGACTCCGACGCCAAGCTGCTCGCCGGAGGGCAGAGCCTGATCGCGGCGATGAAGCTGCGGCTGGCCAAACCTTCCAGCGTCATCGATCTCGGCTCGATCAAGGGCCTTTCGGGCATCAAGGTCGACGGCAAGGCCGTGACGATCGGAGCGATGACCCGACACGCCGAAGTCGCCGCGTCTGCGGACGTGAGAAAAGCGATCCCGGCGCTCGCCGCGCTCGCCGGCGGCATCGGCGACCGCATGGTCCGCAACATGGGCACGATCGGAGGTTCCCTGGCCAACAACGATCCGGCCGCCGACTACCCTGCGGGCCTCCTGGGCCTTGGCGCCACCGTCGTCACCAACAAGCGCAAGATCGCGGCCGACGATTTCATCAAGGGCCTGTACGAGACCGCTCTCGGCAAGGGCGAAATCATCGAGCAGGTCTCCTTCCCGATCCCGAAGCGCGCGGCCTACATGAAGTTCAAGAACCCGGCTTCGCGCTACGCCATCGTCGGCGTATTCGTCGCCGATTTCGGCTCGGGCGTGCGCGTTGCGGTGACCGGCGCCGGGCCGTGCGCGTTCCGGGTCGCATCAATGGAAAAGGCGCTCGGCGCGAAGTTCGCGCCCGACTCGGTAGCGAACATCAGCGTGCCCGAGAAAGGGCTCAATTCCGATCTGCACGCCAAAGCCGACTACCGTGCGCACCTGATCACGGTGATGGCGCGGCGAGCGGTCGAAGCAGCGGTCAAATAAGAACATCCGGGAGTCCCCGGTTCCCGGGGCCCGCAGGCCGTCCTCGCGACGGCGTGAACGGTCGGGGATCAAACTCTTCCGGACCCGATCGAGGGCTGATCTCCTCGAGGGGATCCCGACCGGCCCTCCCCCAATCGACTTGGGGGAGGGTTTTTATTGCCCAGATGGCATAATTCGGACATGAATCAACTTCCGAAGTCGATCGACGATACCCTCGCCCTGCTCGCGCGCGCCGACTACGTCGCCGAACGCAGCCTCGCCACCGCGGTGTTCCTCGCGCTCAAGATGAAGCGGCCGCTGTTTCTCGAAGGCGAGGCCGGGGTCGGCAAGACCGAGATCGCCAAGGTCCTCGCCGGTGGGCTCGAGCGGCCGCTGGTGCGCCTGCAGTGCTACGAAGGCCTGGACATCGCCTCCGCTGTATACGAATGGAACTATTCGCGCCAGATGATCGAGATCAGGCTGGCCGAGACCGAGGGCGCGTCGCGCGACGCGGTCGCCAAGGACATCTTCTCCGAGCGCTTTCTCATCAAGCGTCCCCTGATGCAGGCGCTCGAGGGCGAGAAAGGGGCGGCTCCGGTCCTGCTCATCGACGAGCTCGACCGGACGGACGAGCCCTTCGAGGCCTACCTACTGGAAGTGCTCTCGGATTTCCAGATCACCATCCCGGAGATCGGCACGATGAAGGCGAAGGAGCCGCCGATCGTCGTGCTCACCTCCAACCGCACGCGCGAGATCCACGACGCCATCAAGCGGCGCTGCTTCTATCACTGGGTGGACTATCCGGACGCGCCGCGCGAGCTCGACATTCTCAAGCGCAAGGCGCCGGAAGCTTCCGAGAGGCTTTCGCGCGAAGTGGTGGCCTTCGTTCAGCGCCTGCGCAAGATGGATCTGTTCAAGCTGCCCGGCGTCGCCGAGACGATCGACTGGTCGAAAGCGCTGGTGGCCCTCGACAGGATGACGCTCGACCCGCAGACCGTCAACGACACCCTCGGCACCCTGCTCAAGTATCAGGACGACATCACCCGCGTGCGCGGCAGCGACGCCGAGCGCCTGCTCGCCGAGGTCAGGGCGGAGCTCGCTGCGGCCTAGGGACGGCCTGGTCCCGCGCCGCGGTGGAAAAAGACCCCGGAATCCCCTCGCTCGAGGCGGTCGACCTGCGCTGCGCGCGCGGCGAGCGCACCCTGTTCGACGGGCTGGGCTTCACGCTGAAGGGCGGCGAGCTCCTGCGTATCGGCGGCCCCAACGGCTCCGGCAAGACCAGCCTGCTGCGCATCGCCTGCGGACTGCTCGAGCCCGACCACGGCGAGGTCCGCTGGCGAGGCGGGAACGTCCGCAAGCTCAAGGAGGAGTTCTGGGCCCGGTTGCTCTATATCGGCCACGCCAATGCGCTGAAAGACGACCTGACCGCCGCGGAAAATCTGAGCGTCGCGTGCACGCTGGCGGGCATCGTCGCCGACGAGCGACAGATCGGCGCAGCGCTCGGGCGGCTCGGCCTCGCGGGACGCGAGAACCTGCCCGCGCGGGTGCTGTCTCAGGGGCAGCGGCGGCGCGTGGCGCTGGCGCGGCTTGCGCTCGGCGCGGATACCCCGCTGTGGGTGCTCGACGAACCCTTCACGGCGCTCGATGCCGCCGCGATCGATTGCGTGCAAGGCCTGATCGGCGGGCACGTTTCGCGCGGTGGCGGAGTCCTATACACCACGCACTACGAGGCGAGCATCGGCGCCGCGGTTTCACGGCGCATCGACCTCGCGGGGAGCTGAGATGATCGCGGCGCTGCGCTGTGTGATCGTTCGCGACCTGCGGCTCGCCGCGCGGCGCAGTTCCGATGTCATGACGGTGGTGCTCTTCTTCGTGATCGTGGTAAGCCTCTTCCCTCTCGGAATCGGACCGGAACCCAAGCTGCTGCGTACCGTCGCCCCGGGCGTGCTGTGGGTGGCGGCGCTGCTCGCCTCCATGCTCGCGCTCGGCCGGGTGTTCGCCGCCGACCACGCTGACGGAACGCTCGAGCAGATGATGCTCGGCGCCACGCCTCTGGGGCTGGTCGTGGCGGCGAAAGTGTTTGCGCACTGGCTGGTATCGGGCCTGCCCCTGGTGCTGATCTCGCCTGTTTTGGCGCTACAATTTGACCTTTCTCAAGAGCTGCTCGGGGTATTGATCCTATCTTTGGCCCTGGGCACGCCGGTCTTGAGCTTGATCGGTGCGATCGGCGCGGCGTTGACGCTGGGTTTGAGGGGTGCAGGGACTCTCCTGTCCCTGCTGGTGCTGCCCTTGTACGTTCCGGTGCTGATCATCGGGGCAGGCGCCGCCGAAGCGGCGGCTTCCGGCCTCGGCGGTCACGCCCAGCTTCTCCTCCTCGGCGCGATGCTGATATTCGCCGGGGCGTTCGCTCCCTGGGCGGCAGCGGCGGCATTGCGCATCTCGGTTGAATAGCGATATCCACAATGAGCATCAACTGGTTCAAGTACTCGTCGCCCCAGACTTTCTTTCCCCTCGCGGGAAAGCTCGCGCTCGGGTTCGGCGTTCTCGCCGTCCTCGCGTGCGGCGTGGGCCTGTACCTCGGATTCTTCGTCGCGCCCACGGACGCGCAGCAGGGCGAGTCCTACCGGATCATATTCATCCACGTACCCGCGGCGTGGATGTCGATGTTCCTCTACGTGGTCATGGCCTTCTGGGCGGGAATCGGACTCGCGTTCAACACGCGGCTCTCGGGCATGATGGCGAGCGCGATCGCGCCGACGGGGGCGCTGTTCACTTTCATCGCCCTGTGGACCGGCTCGCTGTGGGGCAAGCCCGCCTGGGGTACCTGGTGGGTGTGGGACGCGCGGCTCACTTCCGAGCTCATCCTGCTCTTCCTCTACTTCGGCTTCATGGCGCTGCAGGCGGCCATCGACGATCCGCGCCGCGCCGACAAGGCGGGAGCGCTGCTCGCGCTCGTCGGCGTCGTCAACGTCCCGATCATCTATTTTTCGGTGAAGTGGTGGAACACACTGCACCAGGGTGCGTCGGTGAGCCTCACCAAGGCGCCGAGCATGGCGGCAACCATGCTCGCCGGGATGCTGGTCATGATCTTTGCGTTCTGGTTCTACAGCATCGCGGCGGTGCTGCTGCGCGCGCGCTGCATCATGCTCGAGCGCGAGCACGCCAGCGACTGGGCGGGACACTACGCGAGGGGGGCAGCATGAGCAGGGAGCAGGGGCCCCGCGAAACGGGGATACGACCGGCCGCGATTGCTGCCCACCGCCGACAGCGAGATGCCGAATGCCTCACCGAGGGTACGGAGGCGGCCGCGTGAACTGGGGCAGCTGGGAAAACTTCCTTGCCATGGGCGGCTACGCGGTCTATGTATGGGGTTCTTACGCGGTGACTTTCGTTCTCATCGCCGCCGAACTGTGGGCACTTGCCCGGCGCAAACGCGACGCGGTCGAACGCATCCGATGAAGCCAAGACACAAGCGCATCGCCATGATTGCGGGCGGCCTCGCCGCGTTGGGGGCGGCGGCGGCCTTCGTGCTCGCCGCGTTCCAGGAGAACCTCGTGTTTTTCTTCACGCCGACACAGGTCGAGGCGAAAGAGGTGCCGCAGGGGCGCGCTTTCCGCATCGGCGGGATGGTCGTGCCCGGCAGCGTGAAGCGCCAGGCGGACGGCGTCACCGTCCAGTTCGTCGTCACCGACACCGCGAAGAACGTGCCGGTCGTGTATCGCGGCATACTCCCGGACCTGTTCCGCGAGGGCAAGGGCGTGGTGACGCAGGGCAAGCTCGGCGGCGACGGCATTTTCTACGCGAGCGAAGTGCTCGCCAAGCACGACGAAAACTACATGCCGCCCGCGGCGGCCGACGCGATCAAGCAGGCCCAGTCTGTTAACGAAAGGGCGACGCACACCCTCGTCGAGGGCGGCGCCGGACGCAAATGATTCCAGAGATCGGACAACTCGCCCTCGCGCTCGCCCTGTGCCTCGCGCTCGCGCAAGGCCTGCTTGGACTCCTCGGCGCCGCACGCGGCGAGCCGGTGTGGATGGCGGCGACCCGGCCCGCGGCGCGCGGCCAGTTCGCCTTCATCGTAATCTCTTTCGCGTGCCTGACGACATCCTTCGTCTCCAACGATTTCACCGTCGCCTACGTCGCCTCCAATTCCAATTCCGCGCTGCCGCTCCAATACCGGGTGGCGGGCGTGTGGGGCGGGCACGAAGGCTCGATGCTCCTGTGGGTCCTGATGCTTTCCGTGTGGACCTTCGGCGTCACCCTTTTCAGCCGCCACCTGCCCCAGGAGATGGTGGCGCGCGTGCTCGGCGTAATGGGCTTGGTCAGCGTGGGATTTCTGTTGTTCATCCTGTTCACCTCGAATCCTTTCCTGCGTCTTTTTCCGGCGCCGCCCGACGGGCGTGACCTGAACCCGCTCCTGCAGGATCCGGGCATGGTGCTGCATCCGCCGATGCTCTACATGGGCTACGTCGGCTTCTCCATCGCGTTCGCCTTCGCCGTCGCCGCGCTGCTGAGCGGCCGGCTCGACGCGGCGTGGGCGCGCTGGTCGCGCCCATGGACGACGGCGGCGTGGTGCTTTCTCACCGTCGGTATCGCGCTCGGCAGCGGCTGGGCGTATTACGAGCTCGGCTGGGGCGGCTGGTGGTTCTGGGATCCGGTGGAAAACGCCTCGTTCATGCCCTGGCTCACCGGGACGGCGCTCATCCATTCGCTCGCCGTCACCGAGAAACGCGGAGCCTTCCGCAGCTGGACGGTGCTGCTCGCGATCCTCGCCTTTGCGCTCTCCCTGCTCGGAACGTTCCTGGTGCGCTCGGGCGTGCTCACCTCGGTCCACGCTTTCGCGACCGATCCGACGCGCGGCATCTTCATTCTTGCGCTGCTCGCGCTGGTGATCGGCGGCTCCCTGCTGCTGTACGTGTGGCGCGCGCCCAAGATCGGCCTGGGCGGCGGCTTCGAGCCGCTGTCGCGCGAGTCGTTCCTGCTCGCGAACAACGTCATCTTCGCCTCGGCCGCCGGCTCGGTGCTGCTCGGAACGCTCTACCCGCTCGCGCTCGACGCGTCGGGGCTGGGCAAGATCTCCGTCGGGCCGCCGTACTTCGAAACGGTGTTCGTGCCGCTGATGGCGCCGGCCCTCTTCCTCATGGGCGTCGGCCCGCTCGCCCGCTGGAAGCAGGCGAGCCTCCCCGATCTCGCCTCGCGCCTGCGCTGGGCGCTCGCGGCGAGCGTCGTGGCCGCTCTCGCCCTGCCCTTCGCCATGGGCCGCTGGGGCGCGCTCGTCGCGCTGGGTGTGCTGCTGGCCGCCTGGGTCGCAGCGAGCGGATTCGTCCAGCTCTACGAAAAAGTGCGCAACGCAGCCGGCGGGGTGAGCGCCTGGACGCGGCTGAAGAGCGTGCCGCGCGCGACCTACGGCATGCTGCTCGCCCACTTCGGAGTGGCGGTGTTCGTCGTCGGGGTTACGCTGGTCAAGGGCTACGAATCCGAGAAGGACGTGCGCATGGAGCCGGGCGATACCGTCGAGCTGGGCGGCTACACGTTCCGCTTCGACGGCGTGAGAGACGTCACCGGACCTAATTACGTCGCCGGGCGAGCCCGGATCGCGGTGACCCTTAACGGCAGCCTCGTCACGACGCTCTATCCCGAGAAGCGCCTCTACAAGGTGCAGAACAACGTGATGACCGAGGCCGCGATCGACACCGGCTTCACCCGCGATCTGTACGTGTCGCTGGGCGACTCGGTGAGCGATACCGCCTGGGTGGTGCGCGTGCACCACAAGCCTTTCATCGACTGGATCTGGGGCGGGTGCCTGCTCATGGCGCTCGGCGGCGCGCTTGCCGCGAGCGACCGCCGCTACCGCCTGGCGGCGAGGCGCCCGCAGGAGCAGTACGTCGCCGCTGCGGCGCGATGACATGACCCGCTTCGCGATTCCCGTCGCCGTTTTCGTCGCGCTGCTGTTGCTGCTCGGCATCGGGCTCAAGCTCGACCCGCGCGAGGTGCCCTCGCCGCTCATCGGCAAGCCTGCGCCGCATTTCGAGTTGCCGGAGCTGCACCAGGCGGCAAAGACCTTCAGCGAGCGCGACATGCTCGGCAAGGTCTGGGTGCTCAATGTCTGGGCCTCGTGGTGCGTCAGCTGCCGCGAGGAGCATCCGGTGCTCCTCGATCTCGCCGCAGGCGGCGAGGTGCCGATCTACGGCCTCAATTACAAGGACCGCCGCGAAGACGGCCTGGCGTGGCTCAAGGGCATGGGCGATCCCTACAGGCTCTCGATCTTCGATTTCGACGGGCGGGTCGGGATCGACTACGGCGTCTACGGCGTGCCCGAGACCTACGTGATCGACAAGTCCGGCGTGATCCGCTACAAGCGCATCGGGCCGCTCACTCCCGAAATCGTGAAACAGAAGGTGTTGCCGCTGGTGCGGGAGCTGGGCCGTGCCTAGGCCGTTCGTCCTCCTGCTGCTCGTCTCCCTGTCCGCACCGATCACAGCCAAGGAGGCCGCCCCCGCCTCGGCCGATCCGGTGCTCGAGAAGCGCGTGATGACGCTCGCGGAGGAGCTGCGCTGCCTCGTCTGCCAGAACCAGACCCTGGCCGAGTCGAACGCGCCGCTCGCCGAGGATCTGCGGGACCAGGTCCGCGAGAAAATGCGCCAGGGAAAGAGCGACGCGGAAGTCGTCGCTTTCCTGGTCGAGCGCTACGGCGACTTCGTCCTCTACCGGCCTCCCCTCAAGGCGACCACCCTCCTGCTCTGGTTCGGGCCGCTGTTGCTGCTCGCCGTCGGGTTCGCGGTGCTGCTGCGCCGTGTCCGCCGCCGGCGACGGGCGGAGGACACCGGGATTGGCGACGAGGAACGCAAGCGCGCGGCGGAACTCCTCGCAGGCGGCGAGCTGCGATGACCCTCTTCGTCGTTCTCGGCGTCCTGCTCGTCGCCGGCGCCCTCCTTTTCGTCGTGCCACCGCTCGTCCGCCGGACGGCGCGGCCGGCAGCGTCCCGCGACGCAGTGAACGCGGCCGTATACCGCGACCAGCTGCGCGAGCTGGAAGCCGACATGCGGGCGGGAACGCTCGCGCCGGACCAGCACGACAAGTCACGCCGGGAAATCGAGACGCGCCTGGCTGCGGACCTCGGAACGGGCGAGGCCCAGGAGAAATCGCCCGTCGGCGCGCGCGGCGCGGCTCTCGCCATCGGCCTTGCCGTCCCGATCTGCGCGCTCGCGGTCTACCTGACGGTGGGCAACCCGCGCGCGCTCGCGCCTCAGCCCGAGGATGGCGAAGGGCCCCACGGAATGAGCGCGCAGCAATTCGAGACCATGGTCGGGCGCCTCGCAGCGCGGCTGAAGGACAACCCGGAGGACGCCGAAGGCTGGATGATGCTCGGCCGCTCCTACGCGATGCTGGGGCGATTCGGCGACTCGAGCGAAGCCTACGCCAAGGCGGTGGCGCGCGTGCCCAATGACGCGCAGCTTCTCGCCGATTACGCCGACGCGCTCGCGATGGCGCAGGGCCGGACGCTGCAGGGCGAGCCGGAAAAGCTCCTCAAGCGCGCGCTCGCGGCCGATCCGAACAACGTCAAGGCGCTCGTGCTCGCCGGCACGGCGGCGTTCGACCGCAACGACCGCGCGGGCGCGCTCCGCTATTGGGAGCGGGCCCTGAGCGTCCTCCCCGGGGAATCCGACATGGCCCAAAGGGTGCGCGCCAGCATCGCCGAGGCGGGCGGGTCCGCCGGGAAGACGCAGGTCGCGAGACCCGCGCAGGCGCAAGGCATCGCCCGCATCAGCGGCGTGGTCAGGCTCGATCCGAAACTGGCGTCGAAGGTCGCGCCCGACGACACCGTTTTCATCTTCGCCCGCGCCGCCGAGGGCCCACGCATGCCGCTCGCGATCCTGCGCAGGCAGGGCCGCGACCTGCCGGTCCAGTTCACGCTCGACGATTCGATGGCGATGGCGCCCCAGATGAAGCTGTCGGCGTTCCCGCGCGTCGTGGTCGGTGCTCGCGTGTCGAAAACCGCCAATGCCACCGCCAGTCCCGGCGACCTGCAGGGGCTGAGCGCCCCCGTGTCCGTCGGCGCAGCCGGCATCAGAGTATTGATCGACACCGAGATCCGCTAGCCCCCTCGGATACAACCGGGGCGCGACGAGTCGCAGCCTACATATTGCGGAAGGTGTAGATGTAGCTCGCCCAGACCAGATTGACGGCGTAGCTGGGCGCGGTCTGATTGGTCGGCAACACCGAGGTCGGAGTGGCCCCGTACTGGAGGCCGTTGTAGTAGAAGTCCTCCGAACGAAGGTTCCGGTAGAGATATCCCAACGCAAACTTGGAACTCTTGTCGACCGTATAGGTGCCGCTCAGCTTGAACTGGATCATTCGACTCGTGATATCCGGCAGCGGAACGCACGTATAGATGCTGGGGTCGGAGCAAGTCAACCCGCCTGTCGTCGTCGTGCTGTAGTTGAGCACGGTGCTGTAGGCGGTCTTGGCCAGGGAATAGGTCAGGTCGCCGACGAGTTCGAGCTTGTCGGCCATCAGCCCGCCCTGCTTGAAGTTGAGGCCGACGGTGGTGTCGGTGTCTTTCAAACTGTTGGTCCAGGTGGAGCCGGCCGGTATGGCGACAGCGGTGAGACTGGCGGCGCCGGGATTGGAGGTCGTGGCTCTTTGCGCGTTCGTCATGTCCCGCGTCCGCTCCTGCTGGGTCAGGTACGCGGTCAGCGAGCCGTTCTCCCTGTAGTTGTAGGTGGTATCGAAATTCAGGCTCCATGCGGTGCCTTTCTGCACACCATAAGTGGAGTCGTATTTGTCATCCGTGTAGCGCCCGCTCACACCCACAGACACCTCGTCGGCCGCCTGCCAGTTGGCACCCACCTTCAACATGTTCTGCTTGCGGGACTCTTCGAAAAAGGGATTGAAACCCCTGAATTCGCCGGCGTTCAAGCCTGATACGCCCGGAACGGAGGTCGCGGCGTTCGACCCGTTCACTATGACGTTGCCGTCGAAGCCGATCATGGAAGCGCGCGCATCCTGATCGAAAGTCGTCTTGCGGTTGCCGTAGCCGTAGGTGGCATTCAGATTCAGGTCGTTGCTGGCCTTGACGCGGTAGGTGGCGTTCAGCCTGTCCTCCTGGGTGTTGGGCGCGATGACGCAATTGGTGCCCGGCGCATAAGCCGGAGTGCCGCCACCCACGGCAAAGTTGTGGCATTGCCGGTCGACCCCCTCACGACTTATCGCCAGCCGCACCTTCTGCTTCGGGTCCAGGCGGTAGTCGCCCGCCAGTTCGCCCAGGGTTTTCCTGACGCTGAGCGGCGTATTCGGATAATTCGCGGTGTTTCCGCCGCTGATCGCATTGAAGTTGTAGATATTCGACGCGGTCTGGTTGTCGCGGTTGTCGTACTTGACTGCGCCGGAGAGAGCCAGATCCTTGGTGGTCTGGTCCGTCAGCTTCAGGTCGGCGTGCGTGTTTGCAACAAACCCGTTAAGCGCACCCGTCGGCGATGGGGTGACCATCGCGAAGGTGTCGTACGCGTAAGCGCTATTCTGGGTATTGCGGCCGTACGACAGGCCGCCGGCCAGCTTCGTTGTTTTCGAAAAGGCATAGCCTCCGGTCAGGTTCAACTGCTGATAGTCATTGCTCGGGGGAGTCCCCATCGTCTGGATGTTGGTCGTACCCGTGA
Organism: Gammaproteobacteria bacterium; assembly: GCA_041499655.1. Lineage (GTDB taxonomy): Bacteria > Pseudomonadota > Gammaproteobacteria > Burkholderiales > SG8-39 > VBDM01. Next base: position 5,526 of record JBGQKQ010000034.1, on the reverse strand, counting down.
AGGTCTCGAATGTCACGCCGTTGTTGTCGTTCTGACGGAAGAAGGAGCCGGAATAGGAGAGCGTCGCATGCCCCTCCTCTCCCAGCCAGTTCAGAGCCACGCTGAACGTGTCGGTGCTGGAATTTGTCGCCATCGGCAGTATCGAAACATGCTCGCCCGTACCCGCCCCGCCGACTGCCGCCGATCCGTACGCCCCAAAACCCATCAGTTTCGCGCCGGACTGTTCCAGATGGTTGTAGTCGACCTTGATGTCCCATCGCCGGCTCGTGTTGAACCCGGCAGCGAGCGACGTGTTCTCTCGGGTGTTGTTGACGCCCATATTGCTAAAGTCTGCCAATTGCGCGGGGGTCAGGGACCGCGTTCCTGGCGCTCCTGTGGGTATGGGAGGTGTTGTAAAGCCTGGGGGCAAAGTAAAGCTATTTCCGCCCATGGTGCCTACATAGGGCGTCTGGTAGCTGTCCGATGTGTAGTGGGTCAACTGGTCATAGCCGATACCGAAGTTCCACCGCCCCTGATCGGCCAAGGTTGCGCTGACAGCGCCGGAACTCAGGCCGAGATTGCTGCCCGTCAACGCCCACCGGCTCGTGCCGTTGCCGCTGCCGTAGGCGTCGCCGCCGCGGATGTCGATGTCGCCGACAACATACCCGCCCGCCTGGTTGAGGCCGGTGTATTCGCCGAACTTCGCGGAATCGCGCGACACGCTTATCGCGCTGAATTCGACCGAATTGGTCGGAACCTTCAGGGACGCCGCCCGTTCGTCATCCGCATGGGCCGGCATCGCGACCATCGCGAGCAGCACCCCTTGGACGGCAAGCGCCAGCGCGCTGACTTTCATTTTCGGGTTACGAATTTTCATCGCCATCTCCAATTGGCAGGAATCAGCGTTGCAAATAGCCGCCGCTGGGGCTGTTTGAGCCATGGATCACGCTGTGGCAGTTGAGACAGGCGCGACCCACAGCCTGGTTGCTCGGACTCTGATTGGTGAGCCCGGCCTGGTTGCCGGCTGCATTGCGGCCAAACGCGTTTTCGCTGGAGTGCTGCCCGTCATGACACGACTGGCACAGCCATGGAGGACGGGATACCAGCAGCGGCGAAAGGTTGGAACCGTGCGGCGTGTGGCAGTACGCGCAGTTCTCCACGACTGGCTGGTGTTCGAACAGGAACGGACCGCGCTTGTCCGCGTGGCAAGTCCAGCAGGTCTCGTTGATCGTGTTCTTCTTCACCAGAGTCGGGCCGGCCGAGCCATGGGGATTGTGGCAGTCGGAGCAGACGACCTTGCCGACCTGGATCGGGTGGGTCGAAATCTTGTGGCTGTCGGCGCGCTGCTCCTTGTGGCAGGCGAAGCAAACGTCGGTCTGGGTCCTTTTCGCCAGCACCCGGTCCGCGGGCGCATGCACTTGGTGGCAGTCGTTGCACGCGAGCCGATTGTTCTGGTGCGGACTGCCGTCCCAGCGGGTGCGCGCCGTTCCCTTGTGGCAGGTCAGGCACTGGCCGGCGCGAATCCTGTCGTCACTGACCTCGAAAGGACCCTTCTTGAACACGACATCCGGCGGCGTTCCCGCGGGCTTCTTCATATGGCCCGCGCTTTCTCCGTGGCAGGTCTGGCAGGTCGGCGTTCGCGCGTCCCCGGTCACGCCGTGCCGGGTCTGGCCGATGGACAGGATCTCGGGCGCGTTGTGGCAGCGCGTACAAGTCGCGTCGCCCCTGAGAACGAGATCCTTTGGCGGCGCCGCCTGCGCCGCGGGCTGAGGTGGTTGGGCCGGTGGCGGCGCCTCTTGGGCCGCGGGTTGCGGCTTTTCAGGCTCCTGGGCCAAAGCGAGCTGTGTCGCGATGCCCGTTATGACTACGAAGACGGCGACCGAGACTTTCACAGCCGCCGCGAGCAGCCCCTTCCTGTTCTTCATAGGTCTCCCTTTCCGTCCCTGCTGCCCTGCGCCACGTTCTTCTTGCGACTGAATGAACGATACCCATGGCCTAGCCGTTTCTTTTGATCTAGATCAAGCCGCCGTGCTATCGTTTTTAGTATCAATGCGAATGTGCGATTTGGTGCCCAACGATTGGACAAGGGAGGTTATTACTCATGGCAGACGCCCCGAAGGACGCACCCAGCGGCAGTTCACATAGTCCATCCGGAGGCGGATTCATCAAGCGCACCTGGGCGGTGTTGCGCCGCCCCAGCGCCAGCCTTTCGCTGCTGACCCTGGTCGGCGGCGGGTTTGTTGCCGGGATCATCTTCTGGGGCGGCTTCAATACCGCGATGGAGGCCACGAACACGCTTGAGTTCTGCACCGGCTGTCACGAGATGCGCGACACGGTGTACCAGGAGTACCGGCAGACCATCCACGCTTCGAACCGGACCGGCGTGCGCGCCATCTGCTCCGATTGCCACGTGCCCAGGGATTGGGTCCACAAGGTGGTGCGCAAGGTCAAGGCGAGCCGGGAGCTCTACGGCAAGATCACGGGTATTATCGACACCCCCGAGAAATTCGAGGCCCACCGTCCTGAGCTAGCCAAGAGAGTCTGGGCCGCCATGGAGGAAACCAATTCGCGCGAATGCCGCAACTGCCACAGCTTCGACGGCATGAACCCGGAGAAGCAGTCGCCGATCGCGGCGAAAATACATGCGAGCGCCAAGGCGAACGGGAGAACCTGCATCCAGTGCCATAAAGGGATCGCCCACAAGCTGCCGGCGGAAGGCTGAAAACCACGAAAGGAAAGGAACCATGCAGTCGTACAGGATGAATGCAATCGTGTTACCTCTTGCGGCGTCGTTCGCCTTCGCCGGACCAGTCTCGGTTCTCGCGCAGGACGCCGGCGCCAAAGCGTTCGCGGAGACGTGCTCGGCGTGTCACACAGCCAAGGTGAGGCCCCTCGACAAGAAGCGCATGACCAAGGACCAGTGGAAGCAGGCCATCGACAAGATGACTACCCTCGGCGCCGAGATTCCGAAGGACAAGGTCCCCCCAATCCTCGACTACCTCGCCCGCACCCACGGGCCGGACAGCAAGTAGAGCATTGCCCGCCAGAGCGACAATCCCCGCGCAGCAGCAAGGGCATCTCGCCGAAAACGTGATGCACTTCGCGCGCGCGCTGCGCGCCGCGGGGCTGCCGATCGGGCCGGACCGCGTGCTCGACGCCGTGCGCGCGCTGGAAGTCGCCGGCGTCGAGCGGCGCGACGATTTCTACTGGACGCTCGCCAGCGTGTTCCTCGACCGGCGCGAGCAGTTCGAGGTCTACGACCAGGCCTTTCACATATTCTGGCGCGATCCGCAACTGCTGGAGCGCGTCATGGCGATGTTCCTCCCCCAGGTCTACGGCCGCCAGGAACGGGAGGAGCGCCAGGCCTCGTCGCGCGTCGCCGAGGCGCTGCGCCCCAAGCCGAAGAAGCCGCAGGAAACCCCGGTCGAACCGCCGCAGGAAACGCAGCTCGACGCGAGCCTGAGCTTCTCCGCGCGCGAAGTTCTGCAGCACGCCGACTTCGAGACCATGACCGCCGAGGAGATCGCCCAGGCAAAGAAGATGCTCGCCAACCTGCGATTGCCGATCCCCGAGATCCGCACACGCCGGCTCGCGCCCGATCCCCGCGGCCCCCGCGCGGACCTGCGCGCGAGCCTGCGCGCGAGCCTCAGGAACGGCGCGAACATCATCCCCCTGAAGCGCCGCTCGCCGCAACGGCGCCACCCGCCGCTGGTGGTGATGTGCGACGTCTCGGGCTCGATGAACCGCTACTCCCGGATGTTTCTTCATTTTCTGCACGCGATCACCAACGACCGCGACCGCGTGACGAGCTTCGTGTTCGGCACCCGGCTCACCAACATCAGTCGCTACCTTCGCCACCGCGACGTCGACGTGGCGATGAGCGGCGTGTCGGACGCGATCGCCGACTGGTCCGGCGGCACGCGCATCGGCAACTGCCTGCGGGAGTTCAATCTGCGCTGGTCGCGCCGGGTTCTGGGGCAGAACGCCGTGGTGCTGATGATCTCCGACGGCCTGGACGGCGACGTCGGCGAAGGGCTTGCGAAAGAGATGGAGCGCCTGCACAAGTCGTGCAGGAAACTCATCTGGCTGAATCCGCTGCTGCGCTACGAGGGTTTCGAGGCGCGTCCCGCGGGCGTGCGCGCGATGCTTCCGCACGTGGACGAATTCCTGCCGGTGCACAACGTCGCGAGCCTGATCGATCTCTCCCGCGCGCTCGAAGGATCGCACTCCTACCGGCGCGCCGCCTGACCGCCCCGCCGGCTCGGCGCCCGGCGCTCCGGCCCGCAAATGCCCTACAATTGCCCGGTCCGGCTCGCCGGACGTCGTCAAAGGGAGGAAACATGCCGGGCCGAACCCCTCTGCGGATCGCGGCCTTCCTGATCTGCGCCAGCAGCCCCGCGTTCGGCCAGACCGTCGGAATCCTCACGGTCGCCGAAGGCGGCGTGCAGCTCGTGAGGGGCTCGACCACCTATACGGCTACGCAAGGCGTCGCGCTGCAGAACGGGGATATGCTCGCGCCCGATCCCAAGGGGCAGGCCCAGGTCGAGTTCGAGGATGGCGCCATTCTGAACCTGAGCCGCGGAACGCGTGCCCTCCTGTTGTCCCCCCAGGTCGCCGGCGGGGAGTCCGGGGTAGCGCTGCAACCGGGCTGGGCGAAATTCACGCGGTCAAAAGCGGCCAAGGGAAAGCCGTACCGCTACATCATGCCGCTCGCGCGCCTTAGCACCGCGGGAGCAACCGGAGTGCTCCGCATCGGCGGGGACTCGAGCGGGATATTCATCGAGTCGGGCACCGCGCGACTGGTCGAGCTGTCGAAATCCGGCTTACCGGCGGGCGGCCGCGACGTGAAGGGCGGGGAGTTCGTGGTCCGCGCTGCCGGGCAACCCTTGGCCGCCTCGCCGCGCCCTTCGGCGGAATTCATCAAGACGATGCCGGGATACTTCAGGGACGACCTCCCGGTATTTCTCCCTCGCGTCCGGGAGAAGAGTATCGAACCCACGCGCGAGCATGAAGCGGCCTACGCGGAGGTCGAGCCCTGGCTCAAAGCTAGCGCACCGATCAGAAGGAATCTGGTCGAACGGTTCCGGAACCGCGCGAAGGACCCCCAGTTCCGCGGCAAGCTGATCGAGAATCTTGCGGCGCATCCGGAGTGGGATCGCATCCTGTTCCCCGAGAGGTACGAGGAGGAGGAGTCGAAAAAAGAAGAGAAACCGCAGGTTCGGTAAGGCAAACGTGGAGGGAATCTCATGAAACTGATCGTCAAGTTCAACCTGGTGTTTCTCCTGATATTCGCTGTCGGTCTGAGCATCGCGGCTTACATTTCGCGCGACCTGCTTGAGCGCAACGCGCGCGACGAAGTCCTGCAGAACGCCCGTATCATGATGGAGGCGGCGCTCGCCACGCGCACCTACACCAGCAACCAGGTGCGTCCTCTCCTGGAAACCCAGATGAAGTACGAGTTCCGGCCCCAGTCGGTTCCGGCGTTCGCCGCGACCGAGCAGTTCAACGACCTGCGCAAGAAATTCGTCGACTACAGCTACAAGGAGC
>JBGQKQ010000033.1:0-19955 GCA_041499655.1 Gammaproteobacteria bacterium | reverse complement strand
GACGTCGGCGGCAACTTCGGCTCGAAGAACCGCGTCTACGTCGAGTACGGCCTGGCGCTGTGGGCTTCGCGCAAGCTGGGCCGCCCGGTGAAGTTCACCGCCTCGCGCTCGGAATCGTTCCTCTCCGACTACCAGGGAAGGGATCTCGTCACCGCGGTGGAGCTCGCGCTGCGCTCGGACGGCAAGTTCCTGGCGATGCGCGCCGCCAACCTGTCGAACGTCGGCGCGCGCTGCGTTTCGCTCTCGCCGCTCTCCAAGGGCTCAGGACTCATCACCGGCGCCTACGACATTTCCGCCGCGACGCTTCGCAGCCGCGCCGCATTCACCAACACCGCGCCGACCAATCCCTACCGCAGCTCGGGCCGTCCCGAGGTGAATTTCGCGATCGAGCGCCTGATCGATATCGCGGCGGTCGAGCTCGGCGCCGACCGCGTCGCCCTGCGCCGGATTAATCTCGTCCGTCCGGAAGCGATGCCCTACCGCAACGCCGTGGGGATGACCTACGACAGCGGCACCTACGAGGCCAACATGGACGCCGCCATGAGAATCGCCGACTGGGACGGCTTCGAGCAGCGCCGCAAGGCCGCGCGTTCGCGCGGCTGGCTTCTCGGGCGCGGCCTCGCGAACTACGTCGAATCCTCGATCGGCTCGCCCAGGGAGCGCGCCGAGATCGCGGTCACGCCCGCGGGGCGCGTCCGGGTCGTCATCGGCACCCAGCCTTCGGGCCAGGGGCACGAAACGAGTTTCGCGCAGGTGATCGCGATGCTCCTGTCGGTGCCGGTGGAAGCGGTCGATATCGTGCTGGGCGACACCGACGTGGTGAGCGTCGGGGGCGGCTCGCATTCCGGCCGCTCGATGCGCCACGCCGCCACGGTGTTCTCCATGGCCGCGGAGAAATTGATCGAGAACGGGAAGCGGATCGCCGCGTTCCTCCTCGAGGCGGACCCGGGGGGCATTGAATTCGCTGCGGGGCACTTCTCTTCGCCGGCCGCGCGCAAATCGTTCGACTTCCTCGAGCTCGCGCGCGAAGCCGGCGCGGGCCTCCTGCCGAAGGAGCTGAAGAGCGGACTCGCCGTCGCCGCCGACAACGAGATGCACGACCCGGTGTTCCCGAACGGCTGCGCGATCTGCGAGTGCGAAGTCGACCCCGAGACCGGGGCGGTAGCGATCACCCGCTTCGCAGCGGTCGACGACGTCGGCCGCTGCGTCAACCCGATGATCGTCCACGGCCAGACGCACGGCGGCGCCGCTCAGGGGATCGGGCAGGCCTTGTCGGAGATCTTCTTCGTCGATCCGGGGACGGGGCAGCCGCACACGGGATCGCTGATGGACTACGCCATCCCGAGATCGGATACTCTCCCCTCTTTCAGCGCCGAAATCGTGGAAGTGCTGTCGCCGACCAACCCCCTCGGGATCAAGGCCGCTGGCGAAGGCGCAACGACCCCGGCCCCCGCCGCGGTCATCAACGCCATCGTCGATGCGCTGCGGGACTTCGGCGTTCGCGACATCACCATGCCCGCCACGCCCGAAAAAGTCTGGCGGGCCATCCAGAAGACGGCAACATGAATCCGCTGCGCCTGCTCGCCACATTCGCTCTTCTTCTCGCTGCGCTCCCCAGCCCGGCGCAGGTCTATCCCAGGGGCCCGGTGCACGTCATCCTGCCCTTTCCCGCCGGCGGCGGCGTGGACGCAGCGGGCCGCATCCTCGCGCAGAAGCTCTCCGACAGCTTCGGCAAGGCTTTTCTGATAGAGAATCGCGGCGGCGCGAACGGAAACATCGGCACCGAAGCTGCCGCCAGATCGGCGAACGACGGCACCGTTCTCCTGTTCACGGGCGCGGGATTCGTGACGAATCCGAGTCTCTACAAGACCGTCCCGTACGACCCGGTGAAGGATTTCGATCCCATCAGCCTGATGGCGCTCGGACCCAACGTCCTGGTCGTGCACCCCAGTCTTCCGGTGAAGTCAGTCGAAGAGCTGATCGCGCTCGCCAGGATGCAGCCGGGGAAAATCGGTTTCGCCGGATCGGGCTCGGGCAGCACGCCTCACCTCGCCGGCGAGCTCTTCAACGTCATGGCCGGCGTGCAGCTCGTCCACATCCCTTATCGCGGATCGGGTCCGGCGATGATCGGGCTCCTCGCGGGCGAGGCGCCGGTGATGTTCCTGCCCGCGATCAACGCGGGCGGGCATGTTGCCAGCGGGCGCCTGCGCGCGCTCGCGGTGACGAGCCGCGAGCGGCTCGCGGCGATGCCGGACCTCCCGACCATCGCCGAGTCGGGCCTTCCGGGCTACGAATCCAGCCAGTGGTACGGGCTGCTCGCGCCCGCGGGAACGCCGGCCGAGGTGCTCGATCTGCTGAACGCGCGGGTTGCGAATATCATGCAGTCCTCGGACATGAAGGCCCGCATGACGAGCGACGGCTTGGTGCCGATCGGCGGAAGCCGCGAGCAATTCGCCGCGCACATCAAGAGCGAGATCGCGAAATGGGCCAGAGTGATCAGCGCATCCGGGGCAAGGGTGGATTGAATGAGCGACCTGGATTTCACGAAGCCTTCGGGGGCGGCCAGACCGCCCCCCGAGTCGCCGAAAGCGGCGATGTACGACCCCGCGATGGCCATGGAGTTCTTCAGCTCCAGCGGCAAGGCCGAGACCGTCGCTCAGGGGACGACCCTTTTCGCCGAGAACGAGAAGGGAAGCCGGCTCCTCCTGAAGAGCGACAAGATGTACCTGCTGCTCGACGGGGAGATCAGCCTCACCGTGAACGGCAAGGTGATCGCCACCGTCAGGAAAGGCGAGGTCTTCGGCGAGATGGCCTCGATCAGCCATATGCCGCGCAGCGCCTCCGCCGTGGCGAAGGTGCCCTGCCGCGTGATCGGGCTCGACGAAGGCCAGTTTCAAAGCGCCCTGCGCAAGAAGCCCGAGTTCGCGCTGATGCTGATGAGCGTCATGATCCGCCGCATCCGCGATGCGCTCGGCCGGCAGGAACCCGGAAGCGCGGCCGAAGCAGGCAAGCCGAGGGAATCCGCGGTGTTCGACAAGTCCTCGCTCGCCGTGCTCGCCCGCGCCCTGGCGCAAACCACGGTGCGCTACGAGCGCAACAAGACGGTAGTCGCGGAGGGCCAGGGCGGCGTGCTGATGTACGTCGTGCTGGAAGGCCGCCTCGCCGTCTCCATCAAGGGAAAGCTCGTGGAAAAAATCGGCCCCGGCGGGGTGTTCGGCGAGATGGCCCTGGTCGACCGCACGACGCGCCTCGCCACCGTCGTCTGCGAGACGGATTGCGGGCTGCTTGCGATCGGCAGGAACACCTTCCTCGACCTGGTCAGGGCGAGCCCGGACTTCGCGGTCTCGCTGCTCAACGCTGTGGGCGAGCGCGCGAGGTTCATCGCCTCGCGCGGCAAGTAACGGACGGCCCCCTAGGGGTTGCCCAGGAAGTCGCGCTTGCCGATCTCGACTCCGTTGTGCCGCAGGATGTCGTAGGCGGTGGCGACGTGAAAATAGAAATTGGGCAGCGCGTGGCCCAGCAGGTACTGCATGCCCTTGTAGTCGACCTCGCGTGATCCGAGTTTGAGGTGGATGTTCTTCTCTTCGGTGCCGTCGACCTGCGCGGGCTTGACGGTCTGGATGAAATCGATCGTCTTCGCGATCCTCGCCTTGAGGTCCGCGAAAGTCTCCTCGGTGTCCTCGTGCTTGGGCACTTCCACGTCCGCGAGGCGCGCGACGACGCTCTTGGCGGAATCGCAGGCGATCTGCACCTGGCGCTTCATCGGCAGCATGTCCGGGTAGAGGCGGAGATTCGTGAGCACCGCGGGGTCGATCTTCCTGGCCTCGGCGTGCGCCTGCGCCTTGTCGAGGATGGCGGAAAGGTTCCTGAGCATGCTCGCGAAGCGCGGCACGCTCGTCTGGTACATGGAAATAGTCACGGCGGTCTCCGGAGAGATGAGCGAGGCGCGCATTCTACCGCGCGCCCCGCTGCCATGGGCGAATCTACTTGAGAAGCTGGGCGAAGATCAGGACGAGACCGATGACGGACACGAACCACGAGAGGGTCCGCAGCCACGGCAGCCCCGCGAGATAGATGATCGCGTAGGCGACTCTTCCCCAAAGAAAGAGCTGCGCGCCGAGGAGAGTCACGTCGTTGGTCTTGCCCGTCGCGACGGCGACGAGCACCAGCGCCGCGAACAGCACCAGGTTCTGCAGCATGTTGAGGTGGGCGCGCTCGGCGCGGCCGGCCCATCCGGTCATTTTTGGCATGTCCTCGCGGTTTCCGACGAGCCTCATCAGTCCCACCTGGTTGAACGCCCCCATCACCGCCACCAGCACCTGCACGACGGTCAGCGCCGCCGCCCATACGAGAAGATTCAGTTCCGGTTTCATTACTCCTCCTTTTCTTGTTGAACGGACTCCGTGCCCGACTCCGGCCGCCGCCGTTCCGCGGCGGCCGATTCCCTGCGGCTACGCGTGCAGGCTGCTCACGCCGAAAGCGATATCCTCGCCGGCCAGCAAGGCAAAGTCCAGATCGACGCACAGCACCTGCTGCGTCCCGTCCGAGGGTTCGAAAGCGAACGAGAGTGTCACGCACAGCTTGGGTCCGAGAACGGATAGATAGGGTCGGGTGATCTGCACTTTTCCCGGCGTCTCGATCGCGCGGCGGAAATAGGGCTTGGTCTGCCAGTCGGTGCCTTCGGTCGGCTGCACCACCTCGAAGCGCTGGTCCTGCGCGTGGATCCTGCTCTCGGTCTCCACGTTTGCGCCGATCTGCAGTCCGTCGCTGCCGATCAGGTAGCAGCGCTGCGCGCCGGGAAGCTTCAGCAGCCCCTGCACCGCCGGCTGGAAATCCGCGCCCAGCGACAAGTCCTGCACCGCGTTCTTGATCGCCGCGAGATAAGGCACCAGCCGCATGTGCTGACGTTTCTGGAAGCCGGCGAAATCCGCACGGTGTCCCGTGATCAGCCGCGCGAACACTTCGCTGCGCGCATTCTCGGGCAGCAGTTCCGAGGTCCCCGGCGCGAAATAATCGCCCTGGATGAGATCGGCGTTTGCGTCGATGGCGCACAGCGCCTCGGCCTCGGTCTCGATCCCTTCAACGCACACCAGCGCGCCGGCCTCGTGCAGCACCGAAATGATCCCGGTGAACATGCGCCGCGCCAGCGGCTCGACGGTCACGCGCCGCGTCATCTCGCGGTCGATCTTCACGATGTCGGGCCGCATTCTCCAGATGCGGTCGAAATTCGAGTAGCCCGCCCCGAAATCATCGATCACGACAAGGCAGCCGAGCTCGCGATAGTACTCGATGGCGGAGGTCAGCCGGCCTTCGTCCTCGAACGGCGTCTCGATCAGCTCCACCGCCACGCGATGCGCCGGAAAATCGTTCGACTCCAGCATCTCCGCGAAAAAGGACCCCAGGCGGGGACCTTCAGTGGCGACCTGCGGATCGACGTTGAGGAACAGCCAGCTGCTCGCGTTGCCGAGTTTCTGGAAGTTCCGGACGTGAAGCGCGCGGCATTGGCGGTCCAGCATGATCCTGGCCGGGCCGTGCGGCGCCTTGGCGAACAGTTCGAACGGCGACACGCGCCGGCCTGCCGGGTCGGTGGCGCGGATCAGCCCCTCGTAGCCGACGGGACGGCGATGAGCGAGGCTGAAAATCGGCTGGAAGTGGCTCGACAGGCGAAGCTCTTCGCTGGCGCCCTGCGCGATGTACTTGTCGAGAAGAGGCGGAGCAAGATCCACCATGTTCACGGCGCCCCAGCGAGCTTGCGAAGTATTTTAGTTTGCAGACGAAGTACGGCGAGTATGCCATATGCCGCTTCAGGACGATGGAATGCCGCGTGAAATACGTCACGCCCGGCCGGCCGCCTGCAGGCCTTCTAACCTTCCGCCTTCGCGAGCCCGAATGCGAGGTCTTCGCCCGCCAGCGCGGCGAAGTCGAGATCCACGCACAGGACGTGGTACATGCCGTTCAACTGGAGCGCGTACGACAAGGTGACGCAAAGCCTGGGACCGGTGGCAGAGAGGTAAGGCCGCGTGATCTGAATTTTTCCCGGCGCCTCGATCGCGCGGCGGAAAAAGGGCTTGGTCTGCCAGTTGGTGCCGGTAATGGGCCGAATCGGCGTCAGGCGCGTGTCGCGCGAGGCGGCGCTGCGCTCGCTTTCCGCGCTCGCTCCGATCTGGGAGCCGTCGGCGGCGACCAGATAGCAGCGCTCGGTACAATCGAGCTCGAGCAGCGCGCGCGCGGCGCTCGTGCGGTCGGCGCCGAGCGAGAGCGCCAGGATCGCGTCCGAAAACGCAGAGAGGTAGGGCTCGAGCCGGACGCGCCGCCGGCTGCGAAACTCGGCACTCTCCTCGCGGAACTGGGTGAAAAGCCGGCCGAAGAGCTCGCTGCTGGCACGCTCCGCCGCCGGCCGCGCCGCCGGCGCGGCAAAGTAATTCCCCTGCAGGAGATCGGCGTTCGCCTCGGTCGCGCACAGCGCCTCGCCTTCGGTCTCGATCCCTTCCACGCATACCAGTGCCCCCGCCTCGTGCAGCACCGAGATGATCCCGGTGAACATGCGCCGCGCGAGCGGTTCGACGGTCACGCGCCGCGTCATCTCGCGGTCGATCTTCACGATGTCGGGCTTGAGCTGCCAGATCCGGTCGAAGTTCGAGTAGCCCGCGCCGAAATCGTCGATCACCACGAGGCAGCCGAGCTCGCGATAGTGCTCGACCGCGGTGATCAGGCGCTTCTGGTCATCGAACGGCGTCTCGATCAGTTCGACCGCGACGCGGTGCGGAGACAGGCTGTTTTCCTCGAGCATCTGTGCGAACGACCCGAAGCGGTGGCCCTGCACGGCGATATGCGGATCGACGTTGAGGAACAGCCAGCTGACGTCGTCGCTCAGCCGCCGGAAGTTGCGCACGTGCAGAGCTCTGCACTGGCGATCGAGCTGCATGCGGGCGACGCCCGCGGGCGCCTGGGCGAGAAGCTCGGCAGGGAGGTACACCTTCCCGCTGGAGTCCGCGCCGCGGATCAGGGCTTCCAGGCCGACGGACCGCCGGTGAGCGAGGCTGAAAATCGGCTGAAAGTGCGTGGCCAGGCGATACTCGCGGCGCGAGCCGTCGTCGGCGTCGACCGCGAACAAGTTGATGTCCGACGCAGCCGGATCGGTAGCGTTTGCGGCGTCTTCGCGCGGGCTCACGCGTGCCTGGCCCTATTCCCCGCAGCCGACCGGCGCGGGCCCGGCGGGGCCGCCACCCAGCGCGGCCGCCTGCAAGCCCGGCGAGCTCTGCTTGCGGACTTCACCCGGCAGAAAAAGCGCGGGGTCGACCCGCGCGTTGTTGAGACTGACCGACCAATGCAGGTGCGGGCCGGTGACGCGGCCGGTTCGGCCGACCGCACCTATCCTCTCGCCGCGCGCGACTCGGAGTCCCTTCACCACGTCGATCTTGCTCAAGTGGTTATACATCGTGATCACACCCTGGCCGTGGTCGAGTACCACCGTGAGTCCGTTGAAGAAAAAGTCGCCGGTCTCGAGCACGCGGCCCGCGGCGGGCGCGTTGATCGGAGTCCCCTCCGGAGCCGCGATGTCCAGTCCGCTGTGCGGCAGCCGCGGCTCGTTGTTGAAAAAGCGCCTCGACCCGAACCCGCCGGAGACGGGTCCCGCGGAGGGGAGGTCGAAGGTAAGGCCGTCGGATTCGAAATCGCTGAAAGTCGAGAACGCCCGTGCCAGCAAGTCCTGCTCGCGCGCGATCCGCCGCAGGTCGTCGGGCTCGGGATCGACCTGGCGGCGATTGGCGAGCGTCACGTGCTGCGTGTCGTACTCGCGCGAGCCGACTCGAAAGGGAATCGTGCGCTCCGTCTTTTCGTCGCGCGTCACGGCGAGCGTGTGCGCGCCAGGTTTGAGCGCGAGCGGCAGCCCGACGACCGCCTGCCAGGCTTCGTCCACCCGCGCTACCAGGACGCGCTGCCCTTCGAACGTCACCAGGGGCGCCGGGCCTGGCGCGCGCCCCACGCAGACGATCGCGATCCCCCCGGGCACCGGCGCCGTCAAGGGTAAATCCACCCGAGAGGCCGACGCGGAAGCCGCGAGCGCGAACCCGGGTATGAGCGCGATGAGAATGTGAATGCAAAGGCGGTGCATGGCGTGTCCTTACGCCTATTCTCCCCCGATTTCCCGCCCCTGCGCCAAGACCTGCTTCCCTTCGGCTTGCGGCAGCGACCGCGCGGTGTGGAAAATGGCCGCTGAACGCCCGGGCGGGCCTACCCCGACCCATATGTCGGAGGCATAATTGAACCTTCCGGCCCGTCCTCCCTTCGACACGCCTTTAGCGTCGAGGCGCGGCCGTTGTCCCGAGGATGAGAAATGATCGCGAGCGGTTCGGCCGGGAGTTCCTACAACACCTCGATCGCGATGGAATTCTTCAGGTTCGCCGGAAAACCCAAGACCTTCGCAAAGGGCAAGAAGATCTTCACCGAGAACCAGCGCGGCATTCCGTTTCTTCTGATGCCCAACCGCATGTACCTCCTGCTCGACGGCGAGGTCGGCATTTTCGCGAGAGACAAGCCCGTTGGGACCATACACCCGGGACAGATCTTCGGTGAGATGGCCTCGATCGACCAGGGACCACGCACGGGGACCGCGCTCGCAAGATCCGCCTGCCGCGTGATCGCCCTCGATGACCGGCAGCTCCGCGCTGCGCTCGGCCGATATCCCGAGTTCGCGCTGATGCTGCTCTCGGTGATGATCGGCCGCCTGCGCGAATCGATCGGCCGCGTGGCCAACTCCGAATCCCACGCGGGCCGAACCAAGTGGACGCAGCCCGCGCCGCTTCGCAAGGACCTCATCGACGATCTGGGGCGCGTGCTCGGCCCCGAGGCGCATCTCAGCTACGAGAACGGCGACACCATCCTGCGGGAAGGACAGATCGGCGTGCTGATGTACGTGGTGCTCAAGGGCAAGGTGGCGATCCGCGCCGCGGGAAGGCCGATCGAGAACGTGGGGCCGGGCGGGATTTTCGGAGAGATGGCGCTGGTCGACCGCACTCCGCGTCTCGCGAGCGCAGTCGCGGAGAGCAACGTCAAGCTGCTGGCGATCAACCGCGCCGCGTTTCTCAACCTGGTGAAGCACAGCCGTCGCTTCGCCGCATCGCTGCTCGCCGCGGTGAGCGCGCGGGCGCGTTACGCGGCCTCGCGCTAGCCCGGCTACCTCGCCAGCTCCCTCAGGTACATCACGATCTGCCAGATCTGCCGGTCGGGCAGGCTGTGGAAGGCGGGCATGCTGGTTCCCGGCGAACCGTTCTGGACGATCCAGAAGAGCTGGCCGTCCGGAATGCCGTTGACCGTCTCCTTGCAGGCGAAATTGCGCGGCCGCGGATCGAACTGCGCGGCGAGCGGCCCCATCCCGTCTCCCTTCATCCCGTGGCACACCTGGCACGCCGGGCTGGCCTCCTTCTCGTACAGCCTGCGCCCCGCGGCGATGTTCGCGCTCTCCTTGGCCAGGGGATTGGACAGCGCGTAGATCGCGTCGGGGGCCTTGCCGGTGAAGCGCGGCTGCGGGCATTGCGCGGCGGGAGGGTACTGCTGGGACAGCACGTCGCCGGCCGCAGCAAGCGCGGCGAGGCACGCGGCGAACGCAATTCGTTTCGACATGCACGGCAGCTTAGCCGGCGACGCGCGAGCCGGTTTGATCCACGTCAAGGCGCGGCTTCGCCGCAAATGAAAACGGCGGCCAAAGCCGCCGTTCGCCTAGCAAGCGCCCGCTCTCAGTAGCCGAGCCACTTGGTGATAGAAGCGAGCTGCTGCGCGTCGCCGCTCTCGTAGCCCTTGTAGCCGAGCTTCGCGAGTATTTTCTGACCGGACTCGGACTTGTCCAGGTTGAGCATCACGGCGCGCACTTTCTCGATGTCTGATTCGCTCATCTTCGTCGAAGCGATCATGTGCTTGATCGGCACGGGCTTCGATTCGAGCAGCAGGGTGCCGCCCTTTTCCTGCCATTCCTTGACCACTGCGCCCGAGCCGGTGATGCCGACGTCGCTGAAGTTGTTCTCGACGAAGAAAGGCACCGCATCCTGGTAGCGGGTGGTGCGGATATCGGCCTTGGCGGCGTCGATCCCCAGGTCGCGCAGCGTGGCGCGCGTGATCACGGCGGTGATCGAGTCGGGGTCGGGCATGCCGAATCGCTTGCCCTTCATGTCGCCCGGCTGCTTGAACTGCGCGTCCTCCTTCACGAAGAACTTGGCCTTGTACTCGGTGTAGCCCTTGGTGAGCACCACCAGGCGGTACTTGCCGTCGCGCAAGGAAACCAGCGAATGGTGCGCGGGGTGAACGAAGGCGAGGTCGTACTGCTGCTCGTCCAGGCCTTTTCTCAGCACCGGATACTGATCAACCGGAACGACCTTGACCGTCGTCCTGAGCTGCTTGCCGAGCAGTTCGGCGAGGTCCTTGTACTTCTCGCGGATCTCGGTGGGCGTGACGTAGTAGGTGACGCCCTCGTTGATCGCCAGAACGATGTCGGCACGCGCCGGGCCCGCGGTGAGCAGGGCGGCGAGGGACACGAATACTGTAGTGAGGCGTTTCATGATTTCTCTCCTAATTATTTTGTGAGTCCGCCCCTCCATCAGCAAGTTATGTGCCGACAACCTATTCCGTAGGGCTGCTGTCAGGTTCGGACCCGATAGGAGATTATTTATATCTTTAAAACAATGGATTAGGTCAGTCTCCGTTTGGACGGAAATCTCGCCCCAGACGGCCACGCCACCCTCTGGCCTGGTCGGCGGTTCGTCAAACGCCGGACCTCAGGCGCTCCGATACTTCTCCCGCGCGCCCTTGGCGAGCGCCATGCCGTGCCCGGGGCGCCCGGGGATCACGAAGTGTCCGTCCCGGCACGCGGGCATCTCCTCGAACAGGTCGGGCGGCGTCCAGTCGATGAATTCCACGAGGAACCCGTTGGAAAGGGCGCCCACGATCTGAAGGGAGAGTTCGTGCACCACGTGCGGCGCCAAGGCGATCTGGTGAGCGGCCGCGAGATGGCCGATGCGCAGCGTTTCCGAGAACCCCAGAGCGCGGCAAACGTCGGGCATGAGATACCTCGCCGCGCGGCGCTCGATCAGCTCGCGGAATTCGAAGCGGGTGTAGTTATTCTCGCCGGTGGCGACCGGGATCGTGATCGCTCGCGCGACCTCGGCGCAGCCGGCGATGTCGTCGGCGAGCACCGGCTCCTCGTACCACACCAGTCCGAGGTCCTCGAGCGCCTGCGCCTGGCGGATGCTGGCGAGCGGCTCCAGGCGCTGGTTCACGTCCACCATCATGCGCACGCTGCCTCCCAGCGCGCGCTGCACCGCCTCGACGCGCTTCCTATTCTCGAGCGGATCGGCATGGTGGATTTTCATCTTGTAGTACTTGCAGCCTTGCGCCGCGTATCTTTCCGCCTCGGCGATCAGCTCGCGCTCGCTGTATTTCGCCCAGCCGCCGCTTCCGTAGGCCGGGATCCGGTCGGCGGCTGCGCCCCAGAGCTTGTAGAGCGGCAGCCCCGCGGATTTTCCGGCGATGTCCCACAGGCCGATGTCGAGCGCCGACAGCGCATACGCCGCGATACCCTGCTTCTTGATGCCCATGTCCGTGCGGAACATCTTCTCCCACAGCCGCTCGACCATGAGCGGATCCTCGCCAATGAGCGCCGGCGCGAGCCGCGCCTGCAGGTACGCGAGCACGGCCTCGGCGCCGCCGCCCCCGAAGACCAGGCTGTAGCCCAGGCCTTTCACGCCCTCGTCGGTCAAGAGGTCCGCGACCACGAGCTTCTGGTGAGCGTAGCTCCGCGCCATCGGCTGCGGCGTGGGGATGGTGAGGACATAGCTCTCGATCGCGGTGATCTTCATGGTTACCTCTAAAGGCCGGTGGACCAGTCGGCGACGAACGCCACTCCATAGGCCACGGCCAGGGCGAGCACGAACACGACCATGCCGCGCACCATGGTTTTCGGGACGCCGATCCCGTCGAGGTAGCGCTTGATGAAATAGCTCGCCACGAAAAACGCGATCGTGGAAAGGACGATGCCGAGCATGCGCGCATTGTAAGGGGATCGCTTGCTGGCGCGGCAGGAAAGGTGCATCCTTTCTCGAAAAGGGGAGCGAACCTGATGACCACGGTTCTTCTGATAATTCACGGCCTGCTCGCGGTGGCGCTTCTGGGGGCAATCACGCACCAGGCGGTCAGCGTCTGGTCTCCGGCGCGCAAGCCCGCGGCCTCCTTCGTCGGTCGCTTCCGCTCGGTGCCGGCGACCTCCTACGCCAACGCCATTGTCGTTCTCTATCTGGTCACCGCCGTATTCGGTGCGATCGTCTACACGGAATACCGGGTGGTCGTGCGGGTGGTGCTCGAGCAGCTCGATCTGTGGAAGACAAACGGCGTCTTCGAGCTGAAGGAGCACTTCGCGGCGGTCGGGCTGGGCGTGCTGCCGGCGTACTGGTATTACTGGCGCACGCCGCTTTCGGGCGAGCACGCGCGCACGCGTGCGGTCCTCACCGCGCTGCTCGCCTTCGTCGTCTGGTGGAATTTCCTGGTCGGCCACGTGCTCAACAACGTCCGGGGGTTCGGATCATGACCCTGCCGCGCTCGTTTCCCGTTTTCGCCGTCGTATTCGCCGCGGCCTACGCGGTCGCCTACGTCATCTGCGTCGACAGAAACTACGCCCTGTTCACCTACCACCCCGCCATCTACGAGTTTGGGCTCGGCGTGCAGAAGGCCAAGGACGGGCCCGCGATGTACTGGTTCGGCTGGATGGCGACCTCGGGCATCGCCGCGGCCGCGGTCGCCTTCGCCACGTGCTGGCTGCCCGAGAGCCTGACAAGGCGCCTGTGGTCCGGATGGTCGTGGGCCGTCCCCGTGGCGGTCATGGTGGTCTTTTGCTATCTTCTTCGGAGTTACTTCCTGCGATGATCCGGACGCGATGATGAATATCCGATCCGCTTCCTTCCTGGCGTTCGCGCTCGCCGCGTCGCCCGCGGCGATCGCCGGCGGCGAGATGCTGGGAGATCTCGAAGATCACCACGACGAGGGTCCCTCGTATTTTGGATTCGTCAAGGACGCGCGCGGAGCGCCGGTCGCCGACGCGAAGGTCACCGCGAACGTGAAGAACGGCATCGCGTTCATCACGCGCACCACCGCCGCCGGGCTGTACAAGTTCGCCGGCTTCAGCAAGCAGATCAGCCCCGGGGACGTCACCATCTCCTGCGCCAAGGACGGCTACAAGCAGAGTCGCGTCATCAGGCGACCCACGCCCAAGGCGGAGCCCGCCAAGGCGATAGAGACCGAGTGCAGGCTCGAGCGCGGCTGAACGCCGTGAATTGCGGGTTCGCGCGGGCTGCGCTCTGCGGCCTGCTTCTTGCCTCCAGCGGGCTCGCCAGCGCGCAGGCCCTGGGGGGAAACGTCGGCTCGCCCGAGGAAGGGCCGATGGAAGGCGTGCTCGTCAGCGCGCGCAAAGCCGGATCCCCGATCACGCTCACCGTCGTCAGCGGCCGCGATGGCCGCTTCGCTTTTCCCGAGGGCAGGCTCGCGCCCGGACGCTACGACCTTTCGATCCGCGCGGTCGGCTACGAGCTCGACGGCCCCGCGGCCGCCGACGTCGACGCCAGGAGGAACGCTGCGCTCCAGCTCAGACTCAGACGTACGAAGGATCTCGCGGCACAGCTTACCAACACCGAGTGGCTGATGAGCATGCCCGGGACCTCCGAGCAGAAGCGGCCGCTCATCGAGTGCATGAGCTGCCACACCTTCGAACGGATCGCGCGCTCGAAATACGATGCGGAAGGGTTGCTCGGAGTGCTCAAGCGCATGGCGACCTATGCGAACAACAGCACCACGGCGCGGCCGCAGAAGCGCGCCGTCGACCGCAAGTTCGAGGAAGAGGCGCTGCGCAAGGTCGCCGGGTATCTCGCGAGCGTGAACCTGAGCAAAAGCGCCGGCTGGTCCTATCCGCTGAAGACGCTGCCGCGGCCCTCGGGCAGGGCGCTGATCACCGAGTACGACCTGCCGCGCAGGACGATCGCGCCGCACGACGTGCGCACCGACGCGCAGGGCAGGGTCTGGTACTCGAATTTCGTCGAGAACACGCTGGGCAGGCTCGATCCCGCGACCGGCGACCACAAGGAATTCGCCTACCCGGCCGTCAAGCCCGGCTTTCCCACCGGGGCGCTGTGCCTCGAGCCCGACGGCGAGGGCAACCTGTGGCTCTCCGGAATGTTCCAGTCGGGCCTGGTGAAGTTCGATGTGAAGAGCGAGACCTTCCGGCATTTCCCCCTTCCCAAGGAGATGAGCGGCGACGCGGCCCAGCAATCGATGGTGATGCCGCGGAGCGCGCACGTCGACGGCAAGGTGTGGTCGAACGAAGTCAGCAAGCAGTCCATCCTGCGGCTCGATCTGGCGAGCGGAAAGTTCGAGATCTTCGAGCCGTTCAAGTCTCTCCCGGGGACCCACGCCCCGTACGGACTCGCGGCGGACGCGGCGAACAACCTCTTCTTCATGGATTTCGGCGGCGAGGCCGTCGGACGCGTCGACGCAAAGACCGGCCAGGCGAGCCTCTATCCCACGCCGAGCAAGCGCTCGCGCCCGCGCCGCACCATGATGGACGCGCAAGGCCGCCTCTGGTTCGCCGAGTTCGCCGCGAACAAGGTCGCGATGTTCGATCCGAAGGAGGAGACCTTCAGGGAATGGGACGCGCCCACGCCCCACACCTATCCCTACGACGTCTTCCTGGACCGCAACGGCGAGCTTTGGAGCGGATCGATGTCGAGCGACCGGGTGCTGCGGCTGGATCCCCGCACCGGGGCCTCGGTCGAGTACCTGCTGCCGCGCCCGACCAATATCCGCCGCGTTTTCGTAGACAATTCAACGACGCCGGTGACTTTCTGGGTCGGCAGCAACCACGGCGCTTCCATCCTCAGGCTGCAGGCGCTCGACTGAAGTGGGCAGGGAAATCAGCCTGAGCCTATACTTTCGCGGCGCTCGAGGAGAGCGCCGAACTATCTCTTGGGGGAGAACATGAAGAGCATGCTTTCGATCTGCGCCGCGGCAGCCGTTGCGGCGATCATGACGGCCTGCAGCAGTGCTCCGCAGGGCGACGGCTCCGCGGGAGCCAACGACATCGCCGGCACCGTCACCGGCGCGAACGGGCCCGAGGCGGGCGTGTGGGTGATCGCTGAGACGAGCGATCTGCCCACCAAGTTCGCCAAGGTCGTGGTCAGCGACGACCGCGGCCGCTTTCTGGTTCCCGACCTTCCGAAAGCGAACTACAGTGTGTGGGTGCGCGGCTACGGCCTGGTCGATTCGGCCAAGGTGCAGAGCGCGCCCGGCAGCACACTGAGCCTCACCGCGGTCCCGGCCCCGAACGCGGCCGCCGCCGCGGAGTACTACCCCGGCATGTACTGGTATTCGATGCTGCAGATTCCCCCGGTGAGCGAATTTCCCGGCACCGGCGAAAAGGGTAACGGCATCCCGGCCGTGATGAAGTCGCAGGCCTACTGGATCGACACCGTCAAGAACTCCTGCCAGTCGTGCCACGCGCTCGGCTCCAAGGGCGTGCGCAGCGTGCCCAAGGAATTCGGCCACGGGCTCGCCGCCTGGGCGCGCCGCACCCAGTCCGGGCAGGCAATGAGCAACATGGCGCTGACTCTAGGCCGCATCGGACCCGAGAAGGGCCTGCAGCTGTTCGGCGACTGGACCGATCGCATCGCCGCGGGCGAGTTGCCCGCATCCAAGCCGGAGCGGCCGCAGGGCCTGGAGCGCAACGTCGTCATCAGCATGTGGGACTGGTCGACGCCCAAATACTATCTGCACGACGCCGTATCCAGCGACAAGCGCAATCCGACGGTCAACGCCAACGGCCTGATCTACGGCGCACCCGAGGAAAGCACCGACCTCGTTCCGGTCCTCGACCCGGTGAAAGGCATCACCTCGCAGGTGAGGCATCCGTTCCGCGACCCGAAGACGCCGTCCTCGAAGGAATTGCCCATGGCGGCGTCGCACTACTGGGGCGACGAGGCGATCTGGGACGGCCACACCAGCATCCACAACCCGATGATGGACGCGCAGGGACGGGTATGGTTTACCGCGAGGATTCGGCCCGTGCCGAATCCCGATTTCTGCAAAAAGGGCTCGGACCATCCCTCGGCGAAGATCGCGCCGCAGGACGGCTCCTTCCGCCAGCTCTCGATGTACGACCCGAAGACCGGCGATTGGAAGCTCGTCAATACCTGCTTCTCGACGCACCACCTGTATTTCGCGAACGACGCGAACAACACGCTGTGGACCAGCGCGGGCGGACCGCAGAGCGGCGTGGTCGGCTGGCTCAACACCAAGATGTACCTGGAGACCGGCGACGAGGTGAAGTCGCAGGGCTGGACGCCGCTCGTGATCGACACCAACGGCAACGGCAAGCGTGACGATTACGTCGGCCCGGGCGATCCGGTCGACCCGAAGAAGGACAAGCGCATCATGGCCGCGTTCTACGGCGTGCAGCCGAGCCCGGTCGACGATTCGATCTGGGGACAGACGATGGATGTCGGATTCACGCGCCTCGATCAGCCCGGCTACATCATGCGGTTGGTCCCCGGCTCCAATCCGTCCGAAACCGCGCTGGTGGAAGTGTATCTGCCGCCCGACGGCGGCTACGGATCGCGCGGGCTCGATCTCACTTCGGACGGCGTCGTCTGGACCGTGCTCTCGAGCGGCCACATGGCGAGCTTCGACCGGCGCAAGTGCCGCGGACCGCTGAACGGCCCGGCCGCCGCGACCGGCAAGCACTGTCCCGAAGGCTGGACGCTCTATCGCATGCCCGGACCGCAGTTCAAGGGCGTCGATCCGAACGGCAGCGCCAACCACGCCTATTACATCTGGGTCGACCGCTTCAACACGCTCGGGCTCGGGCGCGACGTGCCGATCGCCGAGGCCAACGGCGGCGAGTCGCTGCTCGCGGTCGTCGACGGCAAGCTCGTCGACCTGCGTGTCCCCTACCCGCTCGGCTTCTTCACCAAGAATGTCGACGGGCGCATCGACGATGCGGGCGCAGGCTGGAAGGGACGCGGGCTGTGGACGACCTCGGGAACGCGCACCGTGTTCCACAACGAGGGCGGCACGCAGAACCGGCCGAAGGTCTACAAGTTCCAGGTGCGTCCGGATCCGCTCGCGCACTGACTGAGCGCGCGGGATCCCGCGCCGGAAACAAAACGCCCCGGAGATCCCGGGGCGTTTCTTTCAGCACTTCGATTCCCGGAGCTTCCGACATAACACGAGCCATCCGCATCCACGAGAACGGCGGGCCCGAGGTGATGCGCTGGGAAGAGATCGAGCTTCCCCCGCCGGGACCGGGCGAGGTGCGCGTGCGCCACACCGCCATCGCGGTGAATTTCTCCGACGTGAATGTGCGCCGCGGCGGCTTCTACATCGCCAAGGCGCAGCCGTTTCCGCTGATCCTGGGGAACGAGGCGGCCGGCGTCGCCGCAGGGATCGGGACGGGCGTGACCTCGGTTCGCGCGGGCGAGCGCGTCGCCTATGTCGGCACCGGCGGCCCGTTCTACGAGGCGACCGGCGCGTACGCCGAGGAGCGCAACGTCCCCGCGGACTGCCTGGTCAGGCTGCCCGAGGGCCTCTCCGAGCGGACCGCCGCCGCGTTCCTCCTCAAGGGCCTGACCGCCGCGATGATCGTCAAGCGGGTGTTCCGGCCGGGCCCGGGCGACACCGTCCTCGTGCACGCTGCGGCGAGCGGCGTGGGGCTCTTGCTGTGCCAGTGGGCCAAGCACCTGGGCGCCGCGGTGATCGGCACGGTGGGCTCCGTGGAGAAGGCGCGCGTTGCGCGCGCGCACGGCTGCGACCACGCCGTCCTCTACGCGGATTTCCCCGCCGAGGTGAGGAAACTCGCCCCACAAGGCGTGTCCGCGGTGTTCGACGGAGTCGGCAAGGACACCTTCGAGCGTTCGATCGCCTGCGTGCGGCGCTTCGGCATGCTGGTGAACTACGGCAACGCCTCGGGCCATGTGCCGCCGCTCGACCTGCTGCTGCTCGCGAAGGACGGCTCGCTCTCGGTGTCGCGTCCCGGCTTCAGCCACTACGTCGCCGAGATGGGTGGCCTTGCGGCGGCATGCGCAGAGCCGTTCGACCTGGTCGCGCGCGGCGTCCTCAAGGTCGAGATCGGCCGCAGCTACCCGCTGCGCGACGCGGCGGCCGCGCACCGCGACCTGGATGCACGGCGCTTTTCCGGGTCGGCGGTGCTGATCCCCTAGCCTCCTGTAAGATTCATTGCAGAGGAGACACCATGAAACCACTCTCAAGACTCACCAGGGGGATCGCCATGGCGGCAATGATCTCGGGCGCCGGCGGCTCGCCGGCTCTGGCTGCAACCTACGTCTACGTGTCGAACGCGGAGGACGGCGACATCGGCGTCTACACGGCGAAGCCCGACGGCACGCTTTCTCCCGGCGCGCGCGTGCCGGCGGCGAAAGTCGTGATGCCGATGACGGTCAGCCCGGACAAGCGCTTCCTGTACGCGGCCTCGCGCTCCAAGCCCTACTCGGTCCACGCCTACGCGATCGACCCGGGCACGGGCGGCCTGAAGCTCATCGGGACCTCGCCCCTTGCCGAGAGCTTCCCCTATATCTCGCTCGACCGGACCGGCCGCTTCCTCTTCGGCGCCTCGTACGGCGCCAATCTGGTCAGCGTCAACTCGATCGCCGGCGACCGGCGCGCCTCGCCCGAGCCCTTGCAGGTGATCCCGACCGCGCGCAACGCCCATGCGATCCGCGTCGACAACAGCAACCGCTTCGTCTACGTTCCGCATCTCGGCACCGACCAGATCTTCCAGTTCGTCTTCGACGAGAAGTCGGGGCGTCTCGCCTCGAACACGCCGCCGGTCGTGCAGATGAAGGCCGGAACCGGCCCGCGCCACCTGGTGCTGTCCTCGGACAACCGCTTCGTCTATCTCCTGTCCGAGCTGGTCGCAACGGTGACGACGCTGTCGCTCGATTCGAAGACGGGGCTGCTGACCGAGGTGAGCTCGGCCTCGGCGCTGCCGCCCGATTCCAAGCTCCAGCCCGGCGCGCCCCGCGGCGGGATCGGCGCGCCCGGCGGTCCGCCGCCGCGCAACACCGACAACGATATCTGGGCCGCGGACCTGCACCTGACTCCCGACGGAAAATTCCTCTACGCCTCGGAGCGCACCTCGAGCACCCTCGCGGCGTTCAGCGTCGACGCAGCGAGCGGCAAGCTGACCTATCTCGGAAGCACGCCCACGGAGAAGCAGCCGCGCGGCTTCGCGATCGACCCCAAGGGAAGATTCCTCGTCGCCTCCGGAGAGAAGTCGGACACGATCTCGGCGTACGCGATCGACCCGGCGGGCGGCGCGCTCAAGCTCGTCGGAAAATACCCGGCGGGCAAAGGCGCCAACTGGGTCGAGATCGTCGACTTCGACTGAAGCATCCATGCCCGACACGAGCGAAACAGCCCTCGCCTCCGACCCGCAGGCCGCGCAGCGGCACACCGGCATCAACCGGCAGCTCGACAAGAGCCTGCCGCGGCGCCTGCGGATGATCCTCGCCCTCGACGATTTCGAGGCGCCCGCGCGCCGCTACCTGCCGCGTCCGATGTACGGCTACGTCTCGGGCGGCGCCGAGACCAACGCGTCGCTGCTCGCCAACCGCGCCGCGTTCGACGACTTCGCCTTCGTTCCGCGCGTGCTGGTCGACGTCTCGGCGCGCTCGACGAAGACCACGCTTTTCGGCCGCGCCTACGACGCGCCCTTCGGCATCGCGCCCATGGGCGGCAGCTCGATGGCCGCGTACCAGGGCGACATCGTGCTCGCGCGCGCGGCCGCGGAGGCGAACATCCCGATGATCATGAGTGGAGCGTCGCTCACGCGCCTCGAGGACGTGCGCGCCGCGGGACGAACCTCCTGGTTCCAGGCCTACCTGCCCGGCGACGACGCGGCCATCAGGACGATG
>JBGQKQ010000032.1:0-20518 GCA_041499655.1 Gammaproteobacteria bacterium | reverse complement strand
GACGCGCAGGGGCTTGCCGCGTTCAGCTACGCCGGTAGCCAACCGGGCACAGACACCGTGGTCGCCACGGCGCTGTTTGACGGCGGCGAGGTCAGGTTCGACGATACCGCACTCGTCGCCCGGTCCGGCGGGCCCGATCTGGCCGTGCCGTTGTTCATCCCACCGCTGCTCATGACGGCGGGCGGAAGAACCTTCTTCGTGACCGAGGAAACCCAGAACATCGGGAACATCGCAACACCGCAGTCGGTCACGCGGTATTTCATTTTCCCGAATCAGTTTTTCGACCCCGCCACCGCCCGGCCGGTGGGCGAGCGCACCGTACCCGCCTTGCAGCCCGACCAATCGAGCCGCATCAAACAGCAGCCGCTCACCATACCGAGCGATCTTCCGGAGGGGACCTATTTTCTGGCAGCTTGCGCGGACGCGAACAGCGTCATCGTGGAATTGGACGAAAGCAACAACTGCTCGTTTGTCAGCGTGCAGGGACGACAAACTTTCTTCGTGCCCATGGATACGCCCAATCGCCCGTTGATCTGCGATCATGCGATACCGAGCGTCGCGATCCTTTGGCCTCCCAACCACAAGCTGCAATCCGTCTCAGTACTCGGTCTCGCCTCCCCCAGCGGCAGTCCGATCAATGTGGTGATAACCCACATCACCCAAGACGAGCCCTTGAACGGGCTTGGCGACGGCGACACTTCACCAGACGGATTCGGCGTCGGAACAAGCTCGGCAATGCTGCGTGCGGAACGGTCGGGAACCAGCAATGGAAGGGTATACAACGTTTCGTTCTTCGCGAGCGACAGCGCTGGCAGTACCTGCACGGGAACGGTCGCCGTGGGCGTGCCCCACGATCAAGGCAAGGGCAGGGTCCCGATCGATGACGGACAGAATTTCGATTCGACCACGCCCTGAAAGTCGGCTCAGGAGCAACGACGACCATGTTCGCCGCCGGTGCGGGACCTCTGTCTAGATTGGTCTACTTGCCGATGCGCCGAGGGTCAGGGAATCACTTCATGAACTTCGGGAGAAACGTGGCGAGCTGAGGGAATGCGACGACGATCGCGAGCAGCGCGATCAGCGCCACGTTGAAGGCGAGCACGCCGCGGAACACCGTGCCGATCGTCAGGTGGCGCAGCAGGCTTTTCACGACGAAGATGTTCATTCCCACCGGCGGGCTGATGAGCCCGATCTGCACGACAATGACGATGATGATGCCGAACCAGATGGGGTCGAAGCCGAGCGCGGTAACGACCGGGAAGAACAGCGGCACCGTCAGGAGAATCATGGAAAGCTCCTCCATCGCCGTGCCGAGCACCACGTAGATCGCGCAGATCGCCACGATCACCAGGATCGGGTGCACCGCGAACTGGGTGACGAAGCCCTTCAGGTCCGAGGGCAGCGTGGTGTAGTTGACGAAATTGGCGAAGATCAGCGCGCCGATGAGGATCATGAACAACATCGAGGTGGTTCGCACGCTCTCGATCAGGACTTCGACGAAAACTTTCCAGGTGAGCGCGCGGCGCGCCAGCGCGAAGACGAATGCCCCGCCCGCGCCGATGCCGGCGCCCTCGGTCGCCGTGAACACGCCCGCGTAGATTCCGCCGATCACGACGAGGAACAGCAGGACCACCGGCCAGACGCGGCGGATCGCCTCGAGCCGCGCCGCCCAGGAGCTGCGCTCGCCCGGGGGGCCGGCCAGCGGGTCGCGCCAGGTCATCCACGCGACCGCGAGGCAGAGGAGCACCGTCGCGACGATTCCAGGGAAGATGCCGGCAGCGAAGAGCTTGCCGATGTTGGTCTCGGTCATGATGCCGTAAATCACCATGATCACCGAAGGCGGAATCAGGATGCCGAGCGTGCCGCCCGCGGCGATGGAGCCGGCCGCGAGCGAGTCCTTGTAGCCGAACTTGCGCATCGAGGGATAGGCCACCTTGGCGAAGGTCGCGGCGGTGGCGATCGACGAGCCGCAGATCGCGCCAAAGCCGGCGCAGGCGACGATGGTGGACATGGCGAGCCCCCCGCGCTTGTGGCCGAGGAAGGTGTAGGCGGCGTGGTACAGCTCCTCCGACATGCGCGCGCGCACCACGAAGTTGCCCATAAGGATGAAAAGCGGGATCACCGACAGCGTGTACGCGAGGCCGGTCTCGTAGGTAGTCTGCGCGATCATCGACGCCGCGGCGGCGAAGTTAACCTTGTAGGCAAAACCGAAGAAGCCCACGATCCCCATGGCGAACGCCATCGGGACCCGAAGGAAAGCGATCAGGAGAAACGCCGCGAGCCCGATCAGCCCCTCGATCATGCGCCCAGGCCCTCGCCCCCTCCAGGAATGTGACGATGTGGCGGACGGAACAAGGTGACCACCAGAGCCGCGGCGGTGAGCGCCATGAGGACGGCCATCGCGTAGGCGAGCCAGGCGATCTTGAACTGCAGCTGCGAGGTGGTCTCGCCCGCCCGGTCGAGCGCAAGGGCGCGCAGCCACAGGCACCAGGCGAGATAGCCGGTGCAGGCCGCGCCGACGAGCGACGCGAGCGCGTGCTGGATGCGGAACAGCCAGTCCGGGGTCACCGGATCGAAAAGATCGACGGTGATGTGGTCGCCGCGCAAGGTCACGAGGGGCAGGCCCGCGAAAATGAGAGCGGCGAGCAGCACCTCGGTGAGCTCGAAACCGCCCGTCACCGGCTTGTTCAGGACATAGCGCCCGAACACGTCCACGCAAGTCAGCAGCATGATGCAGAACATCAGCGCCGCCGCGACGACCCCGAGCGCCGGCACGACCGCACGGTCGAAACCAGACAAGCGCGGACGCGGTTCCATTCTTGTCATCCTGAGCGCAGCGAAGGATCTGCTTTTATCACCGGAAATGCAGATTCTTCGTCGCTGCGCTCCTCAGAATGACAGTGGCGTGTTTTTCAGCGCCCCGCTAGCGCTTCTGCAGCGCCGCGATCTCGGCGCGCAAGGCCTTCAGCACCGCGGCGCCGTCCACGCCCTTGGGCCTGGCTTTCTTCTCGATCCACTCGCTCTCGAGGCCGGCTGTCTTCGCCCGGATCTCGGCCATCAGCTCCGGGCTCGCGATGGCCACGGGGAGCTTCGCTTCCTGCATCGCGGCGAGGCCCTTCGCGTCGGCGGCGTCCCATGCGATCCCCGAGCGGCGCGCGAGTGCCTCGCCGAGGAGCGGGGCGATGAGCTTGCGATCGGCTTCCGGAATCGAATTCCATTTCGCCGGATTCGCCATCCAGACGAAGCTGGTGTTGTACAGGCCGCCCGGAACGAGCGTGGCGTACTTGATCAGCGGTATGAACTTGAACGAAAGCGGCGACTCTTTCGGGAAGAACACGCCGTCGGCGACGCCCGAGGAGAGCAGCTCGTAGGATTCGGGAGCGGGCTTCAGGATGACCACGGCGCCGAGCACCTTGGCGACGTCGGTGACGACGCCCCCGCCGACGCGGATCTTGAGCCCTTCCAGGTCCTTCAGCGTGTTGATGGGACGCTTGGTGTTGTACATCTGGCCGGGACCGTGCGTGAATACGGAGAGCACCACGACACCCTGGTGTTCGCCGGCCCTGGCGAGCATGCGCTCGTAGATGCGCTGATAGGCAACGGCGGTGACTTCGGCGGTGTCGCCCATGAAGGGGAACTCCGGCGCTTCGGTGAGCACAAAGCGCCCCGGGGTGTAGCCGTGCGTGGTGAAGGACAGGTCCATCAGGCCGTTCGCCACGCCGTCGAAGGTTTGCGGCGCGGCGACCGGGGGCTTGGGGAGCACGTTGCACTTCACCCGGCCCGAGGTGACCTTGGCGATGTCGTCGCACAGCGGCACGAGCATGTTCGCCGTGAGGGGATGCCCGGGCGGCACCCAGGAACTCGCGTTGAGCACGACCTGCGCGCCGGCGGGACCCGAGGCGATGAGCGCCGCCAATGCCGCTCCGCCAGCCGATTTCAGGATTCTCTTCATTGCTCCCTCCCCATGAATTATCTTGCGTCGGAACGCGGCTAATGTACCGCGCCTGGCGCAACGATGTAGGTGCGCAGCGTCGCGATGCCTTCGATCGAGCACTCCACCACGTCGCCCGGCTTGAGGAACAGCTCCGCCGCGTTGGCTTTGCCCACGGCAACGCCGCCGGGCGCCCCGGTCGAGAACATGTCGCCGGGCTCGATCGGGATGTAGCGCGAGAAGTGCGAGAGGATATCCGGAAGCTTCCAGATCTGGTCGCGCGTGTTGACGCGCATGCGCTGCTCGCCGTTCACCGTGCACACCATCCACAGGTCGTAGGGATCGGGAATTTCGTCCAGGGTGACGATTTCGGGCCCCAGGGGCCCGAAGCCCGGAATGTTCTTGCCGGTCCAGAAGCGTGAACCCGAGGCGACCTCGCGCTTCTGGGCGTCGCGGTCGGTGAGGTCGTTCAGGATGGTGACCCCGGCGACGTAGTCGAGCGCGTCCTTTTTCTTCGCTCCGAGGGCGCGCTTGCCGATGACGAACACCAGCTCGGGCTCGTAGTCGAGGCTCACGATGCCCTCGGGCCGCGCGACCCGGGCGTTGTGGCCGGCGAGGCTGGAGTTGAGCTTGACGAAGGCGGTGGGCTCCTGCGGCATCTCGGTGATCAGGTCGTTCCTCTTCAGCTCTTCGAGGTGCGTGCGGTAGTTCTTGCCGACGCACAGGAATTTGTCGGCGTCGGGGACGGGCGGCAGGAAGCGGATCTCGCGCTCGTCGAGCAGCGCCGCGCCGAAACCTTCGCGGTCGGCCTTCGCCTGCTCGAACAATTTGCGCACCTGCTTCATCGCCGGCTTGCCGGCGGCGAGCAGGTCTCTCATGCGCGAAGGCGGCGGCGCTTCGCCGGCGACCCCTGCCGCGGCGGCGAAGTCGAGCACCTGGCGGGCGACCCTCGCGCCGATCCGCGGGGCCTCCACCCCACGCAACCTGAACGTAAGGAGTCGCATGCTCCGGCGCGGCGGAATCTTTCTGGAGCTACTTCCGGGCCGCCAGCTTCTCGGCGGTGATTTCGGGCTCGATCCCCTGCGCTTCGGCGGCGTCGAAGTTCAGCTCGACCTTGATGCCGTTGGGGTCGTACATGAAGAGCTGGTAGAGCGCCTGGCCGTTGGCGCGCCGCTCGTTGAACTCCACCTTGTGCTTGCGCAGATGCGCCATCGTCTGCTTCAGGCCCCTGGCGCGGAACGCGATATGGTCGATCGCGCCGGTTCCCGCTCCCGAGTCCTGCGCCAGCCGCCCGAGATAGGCCTTCTGGTTGTCGCTCGCCTGCCGGGCGCTTCTGCCGATGTGCACGACGTCTTTTCCCTCCAGATACATCCAGTAGACGGGAAAGCCGAAATCCGGATGCCATCCCTCCTGCATGCCCAGGACGTCGCGATACCAGTCGCGCGTGCGTTCCATGTCGTCGGCGGCGACGAGATAATGCTCGATGTGGGAGAGCGGCACGGTCTTTCCTTCGCTAGTACTTCTTGAGGTCGGCGTGGGCCACGATCACCATGTACGCCAGCAGGAACGAGAACAGCGCCGCGGTCCACAGCGAGAAGATCGAGAAGCCGCGGTGCAGATCGAGAAGCGCCACGCAGGCGAAGAACAGGAACACGTCGATCAGCGTCACGTCGAGCACCAGCACCACCAGCTTCGCGGGCCGGTTGTTCAGCAGGCTCTGAAACTTCGATACGGAGCCGCTGGCGGGAAATTTCCTGACCAGCATGCGCATCGTCCACCACAGGACCGCCAGCACGGATTTCAGCAGGGCCGCGATCACCACCGCGTCCTTGAAGGCCTGCGGCGAAAGGCTCCACTGGCCGATGATGAAATTGAAAATGGTGACCAGGTTCGAATACATAGGATTGGCTTCTCCTTTTTTCTGGTGCCCCTCGCCCGGTCGGCCGTCATCCCGGCCGTCTCCCGCCCGTACCTGCAACGTCTGTGCGCCAGTGTAAGCTGTCTCCCTCAGTGGTGTAAATGCAGAGGAGCAACCCGTCCATGAAAGACGAAACTTCCGCTCTGGCCCAGCCGACCCTGCGCACGGGCGCGTACTGGATGCCCTTCACGCACAATCGCTATCTCAAGGCGAATCCCCGCTCGAGAGTTCTCGCGCGCGCCGAGGGTGCCTACTACACCACCGCCGAGGGGCGGCGCCTGTTCGACTGCCTCTCGGGGCTGTGGTGCTGCCCGCTCGGCCACGGCCACCCGAAAATCGCCGAAGCCGTCGCAAAGCAGGTGAAGGAACTCGACTACAGCCCGGCGTTCCAGATGGGGCATCCGAAAATTTTCTCGCTCGCCGAGCGCCTGGTCGAACTGGCGCCGCCCGGAATGGGCCAGGTGTTCTTCGGCAACTCGGGGTCCGAGGCGGTGGATACCGCGCTCAAGATCGCCGTCGCCTACCACCGCATGAAAGGCGAGGCCTCGCGCACGCGCCTGATCGGCCGCGAGCGCGGCTATCACGGCGTGGGCCTGGGCGGCATCTCGGTCGGCGGCATGGAGCCCAACCGCAAGATGTTCGCCCCGCTCATCCTGCAGGGCGTGGATCACCTGCCGCACACCTATAACGCCGCAGAAATGGGCTTCTCGCGCGGACAGCCGAAATGGGGCGCGCATCTCGCCGACAAACTCGAGCGCCTGGTCGCGCTCCACGACGCCTCGACCATCGCCGCGGTAATCGTCGAGCCGATGCAGGGCTCGGCGGGCGTGCTGGTGCCGCCGCTCGGCTACCTCGAGCGCCTGCGCGCGATCTGCGACAAGCACGGCATCCTGCTGATCTTCGACGAGGTGATCACCGGCTTCGGGCGCCTGGGCGAGCCTTTCGGCGCGCAGCGATTCGCCGTCACGCCCGACATGATCTGCTTCGCGAAGATCGTCACCAACGGCGTCATCCCGATGGGCGGGGTGATCGTGAAGCCCGCGATCTACGACGCGTTCATGACCGGACCCGACACCGCGGTCGAGCTGTTTCACGGCTACACCTACTCGGGCCATCCGGTCGCCGCGGCCGCGGCCCACGCCACGCTCGACGCGCTCAAGGAGGAAGGCGCGTTCCAGCGGGCCCGGGAGCTGGAGCCCGTGCTTGAACAGGGCATGCACTCCCTCAAGGGCGAGCCCGGGGTCGCCGACATCCGCAACATCGGCCTGGCCGCGGCCGTGGAGCTGGAAGCGATCGCCGGGAAGCCGGGCGTTCGCGCGCTGAAGGTCTTCGAGCGCGGACTGGAAGAAGGGATGCTCTACCGGTTCACCGGCGAGACCATCGCCGTGGCGCCTCCTTACGTCTCGACGAAAGCCGAGATCGAGACGATGGTCGAGAAGCTGCGCGTGGCGATCCGGGCGACGGCCTGAGTTACCTGGCCTGGTAAACGATCCTGCCGCCGACCATCGTCATCACCGGCTTGATGTCCTTGATCTGAGCGGCCGGCACCGAGAAGTAGTCGCGATCGAGCACCAGCAGGTCGGCGTACTTTCCCGGCTGGATCGAGCCGAGGTTGTTCTCCTGGAAGACGAAGTGCGCGTTGCTGCGCGTGTGCGCGATGAGCGCCTGCTCGCGGCTGACGCTCTGGCGGTTCACCTTGCGGCCGCCGATCATGCGGCCCGTGACCGCGAACCACAGGGTGTAGAACGGATTGGACGTCGTCACCGCGGTGGCGTCCGACCCCAGGCCCCAGACGATGCCGCTGTCCTGCACGCGCTTGAAGGGCGGCATGTCCCAGGCGCGCTCGCCGTGCACCGCGTGCATCAGCGCGCCCTGGATGAGCGGACGGCTGTGCAGCCCGGCGTACAGGCCCAGTCGCTTCATGCGCTCGAGCTGCGCGCCGGTCACCTGGTCGAGGTGCGACAGGACCCAGCGCAGGCCCTTGATCGGCTCGACCTTGTTCACCGCCTCGAGCTCCGTCAGGTAGGCGTCGATGGCGTTCTCCATCTCGACGTGGGCGTTCAGGAACATGCCGCCTTCGGCGACGGTCTGCAGGATGCGCCGCACCTGGCGCATGTCCTCGGGTTTCACCGTGTAATCGTTCCGCAGCAGCTGCGTGGTCGCGGGCAGATACACCGACTCGCCCCAGCCGATGTTCTCGAACCAGTCGCTGCCCTGGAACGGCGTCGCCTGCTGGATCTCGGCGAGCACCTTGTCGACCTCCGCTGGGGTCGCCGGCTGCCTGATCGTGGTCCAGAAAGCGCGCGCGTTCAGCTCGCCGCGCCCGGCGAGCGTGCGGTAGGCGTCGTAGTGCCGGGCGTCGACCCCGCGCCCTCCCGCGTCGTACCACGCGGTGATCCCCATGGCGTTCAGGCCCGCGACCACCTTGCGCACGTTGGCGAGCCACTGCTCCTTGTCGGGCAGCGGGATCTTGGACGCGACGAAGGCGACGCCGCCCGCGCCGCTCACCACGCCCGTCGGCCTGCCCGTGGAGTCCTTCTCGATCGCGCCTCCGCGCGGGTCGGGCGTGGCCGAGTCTATGCCCGCCGCCTTCAGCGCGGCGCTGTTCAGATAGGTGCGGAGGTAGACGGCCTGGAGCACGACCGGGTTGTCGGGCGCGATGCGGTCGAGCTCTTCCAGCGGGAAGCCGCGCGAATCGTCGGCAAACTGATCCTCCGACCAGCCGCCCAGGGTCACGATCCATTCTCCGGGCCGCGCGGTTCGCAGCCGCGCGGAGACCATCGCGAGCGCAGCGCTGCGCGAGGTCACACCGTCGAGGCGCAGCTCGTCGTGCTCGGGGGCGCGGATGAAGTGGGCGTGATTGTCGATCAACCCCGGGATGACCGTCTGCTTCTTGAGGTCGATCACCTTCGTGCCCGGCCCCTGGTGCTCGAGCACGTCCGCGTTCCTGCCGACGGCGATGATGCGCTCTCCGCGGATCGCCACGCCCTGGGCGAGGCTGAAGCGCTGGTCGACCGTGATGACCTTGCCGTTGAGAAGAATGGTGTCGGCGCGCTCGGCCGCCAGGGCCCCCGGGACCGCGGACATCAAAGCGGCAATGAGGGTCACAGCCGGGACGCACTTTTTCATGGGCTTCTCCTTGGGGCAGGCATGATAACTCAGCGCGGTGCGGCCTCGCGCGCCGCGCGGATGGCACGCCACACGCGCTCGGGGGTCGCAGGCAACTCGACGTGTTTCACGCCGAGCCCGGCGAGCGCGTCGACGATTGCGTTGGCGACCGCGGCGAGCGCGGGCGTGGTGCCGCCCTCGCCTCCCGCGCGTATGCCGAGCGGGTTGGTCGGGGACGGGACCTCGCTCAGCTCGGTCGCAAGCTCGGGGAAGTGGTCCGCGCGGGGCATGGCGTAATCCATGAAGGAAGCCGACAGCAGCTGCCCGGACTCCGGGTCGTAGCGGCACTCTTCGAGCAGGGCCTGGCCCGCGCCCTGCGCAAAGCCGCCGTGCGTCTGGCCGTGCAGGATGAGCGGGTTCACCGCGCGGCCGACGTCGTCCACCGCCGCCAGGCGCGCGATCGTCACCACGCCCGTGTCCGGATCGACTTCCACCTCGCACACCTGGCAGCCGTAGGGAAATCCGGCGACGCGCAGGGTCTCGGTATGCGCGGCGGCGAGCGGCTGGACCGCGGCGACCTCGAAGATCCCGATCGAGCGGTCGGTGCCTTTCACCGAGAAGCTCCCGGCGGCGAACTCGATATCCGCCGGCGCGACTTCCAGGAGTTGCGCGGCGATTCCCGTCCCCTTTGCCACAATGGCCTGCGACGCCTTGCCGAGAACGACGCTCGCGTAGCGCATCGAGCGGCCCGAGTGCGAGCCGCCGCCCTCGGAGACGAGGTCGGTGTCGCCGGTGATCAGGCTGACGCTCTCGAAAGGCACGCCCAGCCATTCGACCAGCAGCTGGGCGAAGCTGGTCTCGTGCCCCTGGCCGCTCGAGAGCGTGCCGATCACGGCGTCGACGCGGCCCCCGGGGCGTACCGTCACCTCCGCGCGCTCGGTCGGAAAGCCCGAGGTCACTTCCACGTAGTTCGCGAGCCCGATGCCGCGCAGCCGGCCGCGCCGGCGCGCAGCCTCGCGCCGCTCCGCGAACCCGTTCCAGTCGCCCAGGGCGAGCGCAGAAGACATCACGCGGCCGTAGTCGCCGCTGTCGTAGCTGAGCCCAAAGGGATTGCGGAACGGCATCGCCGATTCCGGGATGAGGTTGCGGCGCCGCAGCTCGACCCGGTCGAACCCGTGCTGGCGCGCGGCAAGATCGATCAGCCGCTCGATGACGAAGATCGCCTCGGGCCTGCCCGCGCTGCGATAAGGGGTCGTGGGCGGCGTGTTGCTCAGCACGGCGCGCGCGCGAACATGGGCCGCGGGAAAGCAGTAAACGCTGGTGATGATCGACGCGCCTTTCGAGAGCGGCACGTGGGAGACCGAGTGCGCGCCCGCATTGCTCAGGTTGGAGGCGCGCAGCGCCAGAAAATTGCCTTCGGCGTCCAGCGCGAGCTCCGCTTGGACGGTGAGATCGCGGCCCTGATAGTCGGAGAGAAACGCCTCGCCGCGCTCGCAGGTCCATTTCACCGGCCGCCCGATGCGCCTCGAGGCCCACGCGACCAGCGCGAACTCGGGGAAGAAACTGTTCTTCGTTCCGAAATTGCCGCCGGTGTCGCGCGCCACCACCCGCACCGCGCCGTCCTCGACGCCGAGCATAGCGGCAAGCTCGCGCTTCTGGCGCACCACGCCGCCGCTTCCGGCGTAGAGCGTGTAGCGCTTCGTTGACGCATCGTAGACGCCGAGCGCGGCGCGCGGCTCCATCGGCACGCCGGTGACGCGCTGCACCCAGGTGTCCAGGCGCACCACATGCGCGGCGCGCGCGAACGCCGCTTCCGTCGCCCGCGCGTCGCCGAGGTCGGCGTCCAGGGTCACGTTGGAGTCCCGTTCTTCCCACACGAGGGGCGCGGCGGATGCGGCCGCGTCCGCGGCGCGTACGACCGCGGGCAGCGGCTCGTAGTCGACGTGAACCCGCTCAGCCGCATCGCGGGCGGCCTGGAGCGACTCGGCGAGGACCATGGCGACCGCCTCGCCGACGAAACGCGCCTTGTCCGCGGGAAGGGGATAGTGCGGGGCGATGAAGATCGCGGAGCCGTCGCGGTTCTGCAGGCTGACGTCGGGCGGGCTCGCCGAGAACGGGCGGTGGGGAATCGGCTTCAGGCCGTCCCCCAGGTAATCCGCGCCGGTGAGCACCGCGAGCACGCCCGGCATGGCGGCCGCCTCGGCCGCGCCGATCCGCCCGATGCGCGCGTGCGCGTGCGGCGAACGCACCATGGCCGCGTAGACCTGCCCCGGGAGATCGAGGTCGTCGCTGTAACTCCCCCTGCCGGTGAGGAGGCGCGCATCCTCCTTGCGGAGGACCGGCGCTCCGATGCCCGCGTCCACGGATTTTTCCCTGTATTGAACCGCGGTATCATGGCATGGTCAGCTCGTCACCGGTCAAGCCATGAATCCACTCCGCGCCGCTCTCGTCCTGCTCGCCGCCCTTTCATCGCCGCTCGCCGCGCAGGATTACCCGTCGAAGCCGGTCCATGTCTACGTTCCGTCCAGCGCGGGCGGCGCCTCCGACATCGCGGCGCGGCTGGTGAGTCCGAAACTCGCCGAAGCGCTGGGGCAGCCGTTCGTGGTCGAGAACCGCGTCGCCTCAGGAGGCATCGTGGGCACGGCACAGCTCGCGAAAGCGCCCGCCGACGGCTACGCGATCATGATGACCTTCGACACCTTCGCCTCCAATCCGCACCTGTACAAGGAGCTGCCCTACGACGTGGTGAAGGACTTCGCGCCGATCATGCTGGTGGTGCGCTATCCGCAGATCCTGGTCGTGCATCCCAGCCTGGGCGTGAAGACCGTTCCGGAATTCGTCGCGTACGCCAGAAAGAACCCGGGCAAGCTGAACTACGGCTCGGCCGGCCCGGCGTCGTCCAGCCGGCTCGCGTTCGAGCTCTTCAGGGACGCCGCGGGAATCCAGGTCGACGCGGTCCACTACAAGGGCGGCGGCCCGGCGATCAGCGACCTGGTCGCGGGCACCGTCCAGGTGATGCTGATCCAGGCGGGCGGGGCGATAGGCCAGAACGTCAGGGCCGGCAAGCTCGTCGGGCTCGCCACCAGCGGCCGGCAGCGCTCGCCGCATTTTCCCGACCTGCCGACGATCGGCGACTTTTATCCGGGATTCGAGACGACCTCCTGGGTCGGCGCCATCGCCCCCGCCGGCACGCCGCCCGCGATCGTCGAGAAGCTCAACGGCACGCTCGCGAAGATCCTCTCGGAGCCCGACGTCAAAACGAGGTTCGACGCGCAGAGCGCCGAGATCGTCGCCAGCACGCCGGACCAGTTCGGCGAGTTCATCAAATCCGAAACGGCGAAGTGGGGCAAGGTGATCCGCGAGAAGGGCATCCGGATCGACTAACATGATCGCGCAGGATTCGGTCATCACCTGTCCGCAGTGCGGGCACCGCAAAGCGGAGCGCATGCCCGCCGACGCCTGCCAGTGGTTCTACGAATGCGAGTCGTGCCGCGCGCTGCTCAAGCCCAAGCCGGGCGACTGCTGCGTGTTTTGTTCCTATGGCAGCGCAAAGTGTCGGCCGATGCAAGCAGCGAACGAGCCGTGCTGCAAATAGCGGCCCAGGCGATTGGCGGTGGGTGCGGTCAATGGACCGCACACCCTTCATACGTGTACGTAAAGGGTCGCGGTCCCGGAAGATAGGCCGTTCGCAGCTCGGCGATGTTGAAACCGCTTGAGGAGAGCAGATCGTCGATCTTGCGGTTGAGATTGCATCCTCCCGCCACCCTGCTCCAGACCGGATTGAACCCGTTCTGCCAGGCCCGGACTCCGGAGTCGGGGGACAGGCCATGCTCGACGAAGATCATCCGGCCCCGCGGCTTCAAAACGCGCCCCATTTCGCGAAGAGCCTGTGCCGGGTTCGGGATGGTGCACAAAGCCCAGGTCATCACGATCGTGTCGACGCTCCGGCTGTCCAGCGACAGATGCTCCGCTGATTCGCAACGAAGGTCGACCGGGAAGGTCATACGCTCGACCTTCTTGCGCGTCATGGCCAGCAGTTCCGGGGAGGGGTCCACGGCGTAGAGATGCCTCACCGCGGAAGAGTAGAACGGAAGATTGAGGCCCGAGCCGATACCGATCTCCAGCACGATGCCGTCGGCGCCCGGAACGAGTTGCGAGCGGCGAGCGCGCGCTGCCTTGTCGCGCATCGCAAAATCGGTCAGGTAGGGAAGAACGAGCTTTCGGTACAGACCCATGCTTGGCCTCCTAAATGAGCGATAAGTCGCATGATTGGAATCATATGGCCCCCCGGCGCCGGGCAGTAGGCTATGCGCTCAGATCGCGACTCTAGGGGGAACGCAATGAACCGGTTTACTAACCTCGCTGTCACTGCTGTATCGCTTCTGATTCTGGCGGTTGCCCTGCCTGTGGGCAACGCAGTCGGCCAGGAAAAGGCCCGGCAGACCTCGGACGTCGAGCGCGTGAACGCCGCGAGCCAGGTGTTCATTGCCGCGATATCGGCACGCGACATTCGCGCAATGGACAAGTTGTGGGCTCACGAGTCCTACGCAACATTCATAGGCCCGCTCAGCACGACTGTTGTGGTCGGCTGGGAGGGCGTCAGGAAGGCCTGGCAGATGCGCTTTAGCCAGTTTGACCGAGTAACAATCTCGGTAGCGGATTCTCACGTGCGCACCAACGGGAAGATCGCGTGGAGCGTCGGTGTCGAGAAGGTGCAGCTGCTACGCAAGGACGGGGGCACCCTGAGCTTCGATGCCTTCGTGACGAATGTGTTCGAGAAACGGGACAGCCGCTGGCTCCTCGTTTCGCACCATGCGACTCCGGTCTTCAAGGAGGCCAGGTAGACGGCTGGCACGGACCACGTTCATTTCTTGAGCAGGATGCGGGTACCCTCGCGCTCGATCGCACCGGCCCGCTCGAGGCCGGCAAGCGTCCGATAGAGCGCTTCTCGGGTCAGGCCCAACTCGCCCGCGATGTCCTGAAGCGGGCCCCGCAGGTTCACCGTGCAGCCGTCGGATCCGGCGTGGAGGTCCAAGTAGAGCATCACCCGCTCCTTGGCGGAGCGGACTTTCATCACCTCGATACGTTGCCGCAGCTCTATGATCTGATGCGCCATGAGCGCCAGGAAGGACATGGCGTTTGCCGGGTCCGTGCGAAGGGCAATCAGGAGCGCTGCCTTGGGATAGACGCGCACCTGCGAGGGTTCTGTCGCCACGGCGTCGCAATGGAAGATATCGGCAAAAAGCGCCGCTTCGACGAAGAACTCGCCGGCGGGAGTCGTTCCCAGAACCAACGACCGACCATCGAAGGTCCGCCGGTCCAGACGCAGCCGCCCCGCCTCGACGAAATAAATAGCAGTGACCTTGTCGCCCTGCCTGAAAAGCACCTCGTTTCGAGCGAGCGATCGTTTTTCGAGCGTCTGTGGGTCGAGCGTCAGCATTGATGTCCAAGTTGCCTCAGGGGTTCAGGCGCGGGTGGGTTTCCTCGGCTTGCAACGCCACCCACAAACCCGACAGGCCGAGAACGATGGCGGTAAACCAGAACGCGGCCGCCACATCGTTCCGCCACTGCGCGACCAGGCCCAGTGCGATCGCGCCGATAGCGTAGCCGGTATCGCGCCAGTAGCGGTACGCTCCGAGCGCGGTGCTGCGCCAGGCAGGATGCGATATGTCCGCCATTGCGGCGATGAGATTGGGATAGAGCAGTGCCATGCCCACTCCCATGACCGCGGCCGCGGCGATCCAGGCAGCCATTCCCTCCACGAGCATCACCGAGGCAACGCCCGCGCCGAGTATCCACAGGCCGGCGACGATGGTCTTCTTGCGTCCGATCGCATCCGACAGGGCCCCGGTCCACAGCTGGGAGCCTCCCCAGACCGCGCCGTAGACTCCCGTGACCCAGCCGATCTGCACGATGCCCAGGCCGCGCTCGTGCAGGAAAACCGGAAAGAGGACCCAGAGCAGCGCATCGGCGAGCTTGTTGCTTACGCCCGCCTGCGCGAATGACCTGAAGGTCCGATGCCGGAAAGACACCAGAGTGAAGATCTCCCACATGCCGGGATGCGCGGACACACCGGCGGCAAAGCGAGGCTTGTGGCCGACGTAAGTGCCGTTTGCATGCTGGCTGCCTTCGGCCTTGGCCCAGGGCAACGTTTCCTCGATAAACAGAAAAGCCGTCACGACGGCCACGAGAATCACGGCCAGGGTGAAGCCGAAAAGCGCCTCGCGCGGCCCGTACACGATCGACAAGTAGCCTGTGGCCACCCCGGCGATGGCTACCGCGGCATAGCCCGCGAACTCGTTCACGCCCGTGGCGAATCCGCGCTGCTCCGCGCGCGTGATGTCCACCTTGCTCGTCACCGTCATGGTCCAGGCGAAGCCCTGATTGATGCCGAGAAACACGTTCGCCGCGACGATCCAGCCCCAGCTCGGTGAATACAGAATCATGAAGGGGATCGGCAGCGCTCCCAGCCAGCCCAGCAGCAGGACCTTCTTGCGCCCGATGCGCTCGGACAGGCGCCCGGCCACGAAATTCAGGATGCCCTTGACCAAGCCGAAGGACACCACGAAGGACATGAGGAACAGGAACGAGCCCTTGGGCACACCGAATTCCTGGCTCAGTACGGGCAGCACGTTGCGCTCCATGCCGATCACCAGGCCCACGAAGAAGACCTGGATCGCCTGCTGGATGAATTGGTGAAGGTTGGCGCGGATGCCGCGGACGTAGACGGCTTCCGCCGCGACCCAGGACCTGTGGTTCATCGGGATTTTCCGCTCATCGCGCCGCGAGACGGCGGCAGAGTCGGCACCTACGCCGCAATGTTTGCGGCGACCATCCTGTCCATTTCGGCCGGACGCGGCGGAATCTCGCTCGTGAGGAAACGCACGAATTCTTCCTTGTCGTCGATGCGCAAACCCAGGTTGAAGCGCCTCTCGAAGCCGATGGTGGAAGAGGGTTTCCCCGACAACCCGACCCCGCAGACGCTCCCCGCCTGGTGTCCCGGGAAAATCTCGATCTCATCGGGCAGCGTCAGCAGCCTGGCGTGAAGGCTGTCAAAGAGGATCGCAGCCATCGCCTTCTCGCGCCCGGCGAGATCGGGACGTCCGACATTTCCGACGAAAAGCGTGTCCCCCGTGATCACGAACCAGGGCTCCTCGCCCCTGCGCTTGTCGGTCACCAGGAGACATACGCTGTCCATGGTATGGCCCGGCGTGTGCATGACTTTGACTATCGTATTGCCGGCTTCGATGGACTGGCCGTCACGCAAGGGCGTAAAAGGGAACTTCACGAAGCCCTGGTTGCTCTCGTGCAGGCAGTAGGCCGCGCCGGTCAGCGCTGCCAGCTTGCGACCTCCCGAGTAGTGGTCGGCGTGGATGTGCGTGTCGATGATATGAGTGATTTCGGATTTGGCTTTGCTTGCCTGCTCGACGAACCAGTCCTCATCCCCTGCCACGACGTCGATCGCTACGGCCTTGCCCAGCGTCCCGCAACCGAAGAAGTAGGAAAGCGACGATTCCTTGGTGGCGAGCTGCTTGAAAAACATGTCGTTCTCCTGGTAGACCGACTCAAAGGCGAACAGTCACTCGCAAGAAGGTGGCGGGTATTGACGTGCCGCGGTCGGTACTCTTGTTCTGTGCTGCCGCCAGCTCCAAGAGCTGCTTGTGGAGCTCTTCTACTCTTCCGGCCTTCTGAGCCGCTTCGAAAGCGTTCATCGTTGGGCCATAGAACCGTCTAAATAATTCGACGACATCCGTCGGGCTCTTGTCGGGCGATATGAACGAGTAGGTGTCCTTGACCAGGGATATCTTCTCCTTGGGCACTCCGGCCTGACCAAAACGCTCGATGATGTGAGTGTCTACACCCCAAGTCATTGGACTGACGAAACCTTCCGGGGGTGGAGGCGTGAACGACGAGCTTATCTTCAGCAACTGCGACACGAATGAAGACGGATCGTTCGGGATCCAGTTGCCCATCACAACACGACCACCCGGCCTTGTGACCCGGACCAGCTCTTTGGCGACGTCGAGAGGCTTGGGAGCAAACATTGCGCCGAACACAGAGAGGGTCAAATCAAACGAATGGTCGCTGACCCCTTGCAAGCTGCACGCATCTCCCTCTTGAAATGTCAGCCGATTGAGACCCGCCTCCGCAGCTCGCTTGTTCCCGGCGTCAACGAGATTCCTGGCAATGTCGATCCCGACGACTTCAGCCCCCAATCGGGCCAGAGGAACCGCCGTAGTGCCATCTCCGCAGCCCAGGTCCAAAACCCGCAGCGGCGTCGTTATTCCGAGAGACTTGACGAGTGCTTCTCCAGATTGCCGCATCAAGGCGGCAATCTGGGTAAAGTCGCCTTTTTCCCACAACGCTTTATTTGGATTCATGATTGCTCCTGGTTGTGTTGACGGGCCCTGTGAGCCCTGTTGCAGTTTTCATTTCCGACATCTTCTTTTGACTACTGC
Organism: Gammaproteobacteria bacterium; assembly: GCA_041499655.1. Taxonomy (GTDB): domain Bacteria; phylum Pseudomonadota; class Gammaproteobacteria; order Burkholderiales; family SG8-39; genus VBDM01. Next base: position 3,102 of record JBGQKQ010000032.1, on the reverse strand, counting down.
TCGATGGGCAACCCGCGTGCCCGCCATTCAGCCACCCCATCGTCCAGTTTGGACGCCTTGTAGCCGCGTTTCTGCAGAAGCATCACCGCATCCTTGGCCATCATGCAGAATGGGCCGCGACAGTAGGCCACCACGGGTTTGTTCTTCGGCAGTTCGTTCAACCGCTTCTTGAGTTCGGTGAGCGGCAGGGACCGTGCGTAGGGAAGATGTCCGGCCGCGAACTCCGCCTCGGGACGCACGTCAATGACGACAACTTCACCGTTCTTCGCCTGCTTGAGAATCGAACTGCGGTCCACGCCGCGAAGGTCGTTCCCATGGGTGATGAGGGAGTTCAGCCCCATCTGCAGATCGACGAGGCGCTCCTCGGCAACGCTGCGGAGATTTACCCAAAGGTCGGCGACCCCGGGGTCGGCCAACCGATAGAGCACGTACTTTCCGTCTTTTCGCGTCTCCACGAGCCGGGCAGCACGCAGTTCTTTCAAATGGGCGCTTGCCAGCTTGACGCTGATGTCCGCCTGCTGCGACAGCATTTCGACCGATTTCTCGCCTTGGCACAAGAGTTCGATCAGCTCCAGGCGTTTGGGGCTCGCAAGAGCCTTGCCGATACGGCCGACCTGTTCGTACAAGAGGTTTTTCAGTTCGCGCATGCAAGAGAACATTCCAACGACTGTTAGAGTGTAGTCCTGCTTTGACAAACGTGTCAAGCAGCGTGTCCGGGGGAGCGAGAGGGCTGACGCTTCGGTTGATCCACATCAACATGGCGCGCGCCGCGCCGGTGTCTCATGCCGACATGAAGTTTCTCCTCATACTGAACGACCCGCCCTACGGCACGGAGCGCAGCTACAACGCGCTGCGGCTTGCGCGAAGCTTGGCGAGCAAGGAGGCCACCGAAGTTCGCATGTTTCTTCTTGGCGATGCCGCCGCCTGCGCCAAAGGCGGACAGAGAGTGCCGCAGGGCTACTACAACGTCGCAGACATGCTCGCTGGCTTCATGAGACGCGGCGGCACGGTGGGCGTCTGCGGCACCTGCCTCGATGCGCGCGGCATCGCCGATGCCGACCTCGTCGAGGGTGCGGCGCGCAGCAGCCTGGATCAGCTCACGGAATGGTCCGCGTGGGCAGACAAGGCATTCGTATTCTGATCGTAACCTTGCCGACGGGTCACGCCCGTTTTCTTATTCCCAACTCCTCGCCGATCGAACGCGCCGGATAGTGGAACGCGATCGGCCCGTCGGGCTTCGCGTGCATGAACTGATACACATAAGGATCTTTCGAGGCGAGCACCTGGTCGGGCGTGCCCTCGCCCGCCACCACCCCGTCGGCGATGACGTAGACGTAGTCGACGAGCTTCACCGCTTCGCTCACGTCGTAGCTCACCACGATCGAGGTCGATCCCAGCGAATCGTTCAGCTGCCGGATGAGGTTCGCGATGACGTTGATCGAGATCGGATCGAGGCCGCCGAAGGGCTCGTCGTACATCGCGAGCATCGGGTCGACCGCGATCGCGCGCGCCAGCGCCACGCGGCGCGACATTCCCCCGGACAGCTCGCTCGGCAGGAGCGCGTGCGTGCCGCGCAGGCCCACCGCTTGCAGCTTCATGAGCACGATCCGGCGCAGCACGCTCTCGGGGAGCTCGCTGTAGTGCTCGCGCATCTGGAAGGCGATGTTCTCGTACACGCTCATGTCGGTGAACAGGCCGCCTGCCTGGAACATCATCCCCATCTTGCGGCGCAGGGCGTAGAGGGCGTGCATGCCGAGCTCGTGCACCACCTGCCCGTCCACCTTGACCGTGCCGCGGTCCGGGCTCGCCTGCCCGCCGATCAGGCGAAGCAGCGTCGATTTCCCCGACCCGCTCGCCCCGAGGATCGCCACGACCTTGCCGCGGGGAATCCTGAGGCTCAGGCCTTTCAGCAGCTTGCGCGGGCCGTAGGAAAACTCCAGATCCGAGATTTCGACGAGGTTGTCGTTCGCGGCAGCCACGGGCTACTCGGCTTGCAGCAGGGCCACGGTACCGAGGCCGCCGTCGGCGCAGATGCTGACGACCGCGCGGCTTCCCTTGGGCATGGCCGCGAGCTCTTTCACCGCTTGCGACAGGATGCGCGCCCCGGTCGCGCCGAAGGGATGACCGAGCGCGACCGAGCCGCCGTGCGGATTGAGCCGCTCCCAGGGAAAGCTGCCCAGGTCGGTGTCCACGCCGGCCTTGTCGCGCCTGAAGCTCGCGCTCTGGAGCGCGGCGACGTTGCACAGCACCTGCGCCGAGAAGGCTTCGTGGATCTCCCACAGGGTGATGTCGGCGTAGCCGAGGCGGTTGCGCGCGAGCATGCGCGGAATCGCGTAGGCGGGTGCCATCAGCAGCCCCTCGTGGAAGATGTCCACCGCCGCGATTTCCCAATCGACGAGCCGGGCGCGCGGGGTCGATCCGGGCAGGCGCTTCATGCCCGCCCCGGTCGCCACCCACAGCCCGGCGGCGCCGTCGGTGAGCGGCGAGGCGTTGCCCGCGGTGATCGTGCCCTTGCCGCTGTTCCTGTCGAAGGCCGGCTGCAGCTTCGCCAGGCGCTCGAGGCTGGTGTCGGCACGCGGAAATCCGTCGCGCGACGCGTCCGCCACGGGCACGATCAGGTCGTCGAAGAACCCCGCTTTCTGCCCCGCGACCGCTTTTTCGTGGCTCGCGAGCGCGAGCTTGTCCTGCGGCTCGCGGGCGACGCTCCAGGTCTTCGCCATCTCTTCGCAGTGCTCGCCCATGCTCTTGCCGGTCGCGCGGTTCTTGACTTCGAGAATATGCAAGCGAACGTCGCGCGCCTTGAGCGCCCCGAGCGCCGAGAGCCGCTGCGCGGCGGATCGCGCCTGGGAGAACCGCCGCAGCCAGTCGGAGAGATTCTGCGAGAGCCCGACCTGCACGCGGCTCATGCACTCGACTCCGCCGACGAGCGCGAGCTCCTTGCCCCCGTGCCCGAGCATCCCGGCCGCCTCGAACGCCGCCACCATGCTGGTCGAGCAGGCGAGCACCGTCGAGAACGCCGGAATGGTCTGGTCGAGGCCCGCCTCGATCTGGATCTCGCGCGCGATGTTCGAGTAACCGAGGTTGGGGATCACCGTGCCCCAG
>JBGQKQ010000031.1:0-20805 GCA_041499655.1 Gammaproteobacteria bacterium | reverse complement strand
GTGGAGGTACCGCTCTACGCCGGTCCCCAGGATCAGGATCATCTCCAATCGGTGGCGCCGGGCCTGCAACTCGTGGTCGACTACGGCTGGCTTACGGTGATCGCGGCGCCGCTGTTCTGGGTGCTCAAGGTGTTCCATGGATGGGCGGGGAACTGGGGCCTGGCGATCATCCTGCTCACGGTGCTCATCAAGCTGATCTTCTTCCCCTTGTCCGCCGCGAGCTACCGCTCGATGGCGAAGATGAAGCTCGTCAGCCCGCGCCTCATGAAGCTGCGCGAGCAGTACGGCGACGACAAGGTCAAGATGAACCAGGCGATGATGGACCTGTACAAGACGGAAAAAATCAATCCTCTTGGCGGTTGCCTGCCGATCGTCGTGCAAATCCCGGTGTTCATCTCACTCTACTGGGTGCTCTTCGAGAGCGTGGAGCTGCGCCACGCGCCGTTCTATCTCTGGATCAAGGATCTATCGGCCCCGGATCCCTGGTACGTGCTGCCGACGCTGATGATGGCGTCCATGATCTTGCAGACCAAGATGAACCCCACGCCGCCTGATCCGGTCCAGGCCAAGGTCATGATGATCATGCCGCTGGTGTTCGGCGTGATGTTCTACTTCTTCCCGTCGGGCCTGGTCCTTTACTGGTTTATCAATAATGTTCTGTCGATCCTGCAGCAGTGGCAGATCACCCGCATGATGGGAGACAAGACGGGCAGCAAGCGCTGAAGGCGCGGCCCGGCATGGGCAGGCGATGCCATGGCAGCACCGGCTGATTCCGACGTCATCGCGGCGATCGCGACCGGGCAGGGCCGTGCCGGGATCGGAATCGTACGCGTTTCGGGAAGGGATCTGGATCGCTTTGCGTCGCAGTTGCTGGGCGCGAAGCCGGCGGCGCGAACAGCGGCCCGCGCCACCTTCAGGAGCGCCGCCGGCGAACCGATCGATGACGGCATCGCGCTCTTCTTTCCGGCGCCGGCTTCCTATACGGGCGAGGACGTGCTCGAGCTTCAGGGCCATGGCGGCCCGGTCGTGCTGCAGTTGGTTCTGCGGCGTTGCCTCGAGCTCGGGGCGCGCGTCGCCGAGCCGGGGGAATTCAGCCGGCGCGCTTTCCTCAACGACAAGCTCGATCTTGCACAGGCCGAGGGTGTGGCCGATCTCATCGACGCGGCGACGGAGGCGGCGGCTCGGAGCGCTCTGCGCTCGCTGCGCGGAGAGTTTTCCGCGCGCATCCGCAGCCTCGTGCAGCAACTCGTCGAACTGCGCGCCCTGGTCGAGGCGACTCTGGATTTTCCGGAGGAGGACATCGATCCGCTCGACAGCCAGGACGCGCGCCGGCGCCTCTCGCGGCTACGGGAAGAAGTGGGGCGCTCGCTTGCACTCGGGCGCCAGGGCAGCGTGCTGCGTAACGGCCTGCAAGTCGTGCTCGCGGGGCAGCCCAACGTGGGCAAATCCTCGCTGCTCAATCAGCTGGCCGGGGAAGAGCTCGCGATCGTCACGGAGATCCCGGGAACGACGCGCGATCTGGTGCGCCAGACGATCCAGATCGAAGGCGTGCCCGTCAATATCATCGACACGGCGGGCTTGCGCGACACCGACGACGCCATCGAGGCGATCGGCGTCGCGCGTGCCTGGGAGGCGATCGGGCAGGCGGACGCGATGCTGCTGGTCGTCGACGCCCGCGAGGGAATCACGCCGGCGGCCGCGGCGATCAGGGACCGGCTACCGGCCAAGCTCACACCGGTGACTGTATTCAACAAGATCGATCTCTCCGGTGACGCGCCCCGGGTCGAGGAGGAACCGCAAGGCTGGCGCGTGCACGTTTCAGCCAAGACCGCGGCGGGCATCGAAGGCTTGCGGAAGATCCTGCTCAAGCTCGCCGGCTGGCAGCCGGACGGCGGGGATATTTTCATGGCGCGTGAGCGCCATCTCGTCGCCCTGGAGCGCGTTGCGACTGCTCTCGGGCGGGCGAGCCAGAGCGCGCGGCGCACCGAGCTCTTTGCGGAGGAGCTTCGCCTCGCGCAGCGCGAGCTCGACTCGATCACGGGCGAGGTCACGGCCGATGAGCTGCTCGGGGAGATCTTCGGGCGTTTTTGCGTGGGAAAGTAGAGCGCCAGCGTGAAGCACATTCCGGTGTTCGGCGCCTTGGCGATTTGCGGTGCGAGCGGCGCGCTGTTCAGCGCGGTGCGCGCGCCCTTGCCCTGGATGATCGGGCCGCTGCTCGCGATGGCGTTAGGAAAATTCCTCGGCGTGAACGTTGCCTCGCCAAAGGGAGGCAGGGCGGCCGGCCAGATGACGATCGCTTGTGCGCTGGGTTTGTACTTCACGCCCGCCGTCGCGGGCGAGGTCATGGTGCATTGGTATCTCCTGGTGGCGGCAGCACTGCTCGCCGTGCTGCTCGCCTACGCGAGCGGCTGGTTCCTCATGCGCACCGCCGGGCTCGATGCCACCACCGCGCTGTTCGCAAGCGTTCCCGGCGGGGCCGCGGAAATGACCATCCTGGGAGAGCGCTTCGGCGCTCGTTCCGATCGGGTGGTGCTCGCGCAGGCGCTGCGCGTGTTCATCGTCGTGCTGGCCGTGCCGTTTGCTTTCACCGCGCTCGGCCTGCACGGCGTCGATGCCTATCGGCCCGCGCAGTTCGCGGTAGATGGCGCGGGGTTGATCGCGCTGCTTTGCATCGCGGCGGCGGCCGGCGGCGCGCTCGCGAAGTTGCGCATACCGAACGCCTGGATGCTGGGACCGCTGGGCGTGACCGTGGCGTTGACGCTTGGCGGGGTGAGTCTCTCCGCGATACCGACCTGGCTGTCGAACGCTGCGCAACTCCTGATCGGTTGCGCGCTCGGCTCGGGGTTCGATCGCGAATCGCTGAGGAACTCTCCGCGCTTCATCGGAATGGTCTTCCTGTCGGTGGCGCTCGCCATGCTGGCTTCCGCGCTGTCCGCCTGGTGTCTCGCTTTCCTCGGTTCGGTGCCGGTCACGACCATGCTGCTCGCGACCGCCCCGGGAGGGATGGCCGAAATGTGCGTTACCGCCAAGGTTCTTCAGCTGGGCGTTCCCCTCGTCACCGCGGCCCATGTCACCCGAGTCATCATCTTGGTCACGACCACGGCACCGACATTCAGGCTCGCCAGGCGCCTGAGGCAGGCGTGGAGTGGTTGAACCTCGATTATTTCTATATAACTATCTGTTTAAACTACGTCTTTTACTGCCTCCCCAGATCATGATAGAGTTCGCTCCCTTACCCTTTGCTCGGCCGGCGGCGTGCGATTTGCCGCGCTACCGGGCCGCTTTCGTGAGGCCCCAGGAATGAACCAGCCCTACCCTGCTGCTTTTGATATCGGCGCTCCGACCTACGTCCAGCATGCTGGCGCCAAGGAGTGGGTCGCCCGGATCGCCGCGCTCACCAAGCCCGACCGGATTCAATGGTGCGACGGCTCGAAGCAGGAGTACGACCGCCTGTGCGGCGAGATGGTCCAGTCCGGGATGCTGAAGACGCTCAATCCCAAGTTCCGTCCTGGTTCCTACCTCGCTCTCTCGGACCCGAACGACGTCGCCCGGACCGAGGACCGTACATTCATCTGCTCGGAGCGCAAGGAGGACGCCGGTCCCACCAATAATTGGGTTGATCCACGCGAAATGCGCGGAACCCTGGACAAGCTGTTCGACGGCTGCATGCGTGGACGGACGCTGTACGTGGTTCCGTTTTCCATGGGGCCGCTCGGCTCGCATATCGCGCACATAGGCATCGAGCTGACCGACTCGCCTTATGTCGTGGTCAGCATGCACGTCATGACGCGTATGTCTAAGAAAGTATGGGATATTTTGGGTAAGAATGGGTATTTCGTACCTTGCGTTCACTCGGTTGGTGCTCCTCTCGCGCCGGGCCAAAAGGACGTCAGGTGGCCGTGCAGCAAGGAGCACCGGTACATTGTTCACTATCCTGAGACCAAGGAAATCTGGTCCTTCGGCTCCGGGTACGGCGGCAACGCGCTCCTCGGAAAGAAGTGCTTTTCTCTGCGTATCGCGTCGATCATGGGCCGCGAACAGGGCTGGCTCGCCGAACACATGCTGATCCTCGGGGTCACGCCCCCCTCGGGCGAGAAGGTCTATGTGAGCGCGGCGTTTCCCTCCGCCTGCGGCAAGACCAATTTTGCGATGCTCATTCCACCGGCGGCCTTCAGCGGCTGGCAGGTCTCGACCGTGGGCGAGGACATCGCCTGGCTCAAACCGGGAAAGGACGGCCGCTTCTACGCGATCAACCCCGAATCGGGTTTCTTCGGCGTGGCGCCCGGAACCTCGGTCAAAACCAATCCCAATTGCATGAAGATGATCGAAAAGAACACCATCTTCACCAATGTCGCCATGACGCCCGATGGGGATGTCTGGTGGGAGGGCATGACCGACACGCCGCCGGCGCGGCTGATCGACTGGCAGGGCAAGGAGTGGTCGCCTGACTGCGGCAGGAAGGCCGCTCATCCCAACGCTCGCTTCACCGTTCCCGCATCGCAATGCCCCTCCATCGATTCCGCATGGGAGGATCCGCAGGGCGTTCCGATCTCGGCTTTCGTATTCGGTGGACGCCGCTCGGACACCGTTCCATTGGTAGCTGAGACGTTCGACTGGGATTCCGGGGTCTATGCCGCGGCGACCATGGGCTCGGAAACCACGGCTGCAGCGACCGGGAAGGTCGGAGTCGTGCGCCGTGATCCCATGGCGATGATCCCCTTCGTCGGCTACAACATGGGCGACTATTTCAGCCACTGGCTCAAGCTCGGCCGCACCGTGCCGCGGCGGCCGCGCATTTTCTGCGTCAACTGGTTTCGCACGGATTCCTCGGGCAAGTTCATCTGGCCGGGTTTCGGCGAGAACATGCGCGTCCTGAAGTGGATCATCGAGCGCTGCCAGGGGAAGGCGGGCGGCGTGGAAACGCCCATTGGTCACGTTCCCGCTTTCAGCGATCTGGAGTGGAAGGGGCTCGAGAGCTTCGGCGGCGAGAAGTACCAGCGCGTCAGCTCGGTCGATAGTCCCGAGTGGAAGCGTGAACTGAAGCTCCACGATGAGCTGCTGCAGATGTTGGGCGGACGGTTGCCCAAGGAGCTCGCGTCACGTCGAGTCCAACTCGAGCGATCGCTCGACTGAAAGAGGGGTCACCTGCACCGAAGGCCGTCGCGCAGACGGCTTTTTTGTTTGTGCTGTCGATAAGATGAGGATTCGCGGTGAACAACCGGTTCACGACCGGTGAATTCGCTGTGGATGTTCCACGTGAAACATCCGAAAGACCTGTTTTCCGCACCCGTTTGGCCTTAGAATTCGGCACTTCTCCGGTTTGGAGTTTCCCTGGAAACGATGCAATTCCCTGCTCAGTTCGATGTGATCGTGGTCGGCGGCGGCCATGCCGGCACCGAGGCGGCGCTCGCCGCCGCGCGGGCGGGCTGCAACACGCTGCTGGTGACGCATAACCTCGAAACGCTGGGGCAGATGTCATGCAACCCGTCCATTGGTGGTATCGGAAAAGGTCATCTAGTCAAGGAGATAGATGCTCTTGGCGGCGCCATGGCCATCGCGGCCGATGAGGCGGGCATCCAGTTCCGCATCCTCAATTCGTCCAAGGGCCCGGCAGTCCGTGCGACGCGTGTCCAAGCCGACCGTCTTCTCTATAAGGTCGCGATCCGCTCGCGGCTGGAGAATCAACCCAACCTGACGCTGTTCCAGCAGGCTGTCGACGACCTCGTCCTCGACGGCAACAGGGTCGTCGGCCTTGTTACTGAGCTGGGGATTCGCTTTGCCGCTCGCGCGGTGGTGCTGACCACCGGCACTTTTTTGTCCGGCCTGGTGCACATCGGTCTGTCCAACTACCGCGCGGGCCGTGCCGGAGACCCTCCCTCGTTGAGCCTCGCCGCTCGCCTGCGCGAGCTGAAGCTCCCGGTGGGACGCCTCAAGACGGGGACCCCACCCCGGCTCGACGGGCGCAGCATCGATTTTTCGGTGATGAACCCGCAGCCGGGCGACGAGCCGGTGCCGGTGTTCTCGTTTCTCGGGACGCCGGAGATGCATCCTCGGCAGCTGCCGTGCTGGATCACGCACACCAATCCGCGTACACACGAAATCATCCGCGGCGGACTCGATCGCTCGCCGATGTACACAGGGGTGATCGAGGGAATCGGGCCGCGCTACTGCCCTTCGATCGAAGACAAGATCCATCGTTTTGCTGCGAAGCAGAGTCACCAGATCTTCCTGGAGCCCGAGGGGCTCACCACCAACGAGTTCTACCCCAACGGTATCTCGACGAGTCTTCCCTTCGATGTTCAGATCGAGCTGGTGCGCAGTATTCGCGGCCTTGAGAACGCGCACTTGCTGCGGCCCGGGTACGCGATCGAATACGACTACTACGATCCGCGAAACCTGAAGTCCTCGTTGGAAACGAAGTCGATTTCGGGTCTGTTCTTTGCCGGCCAGATCAACGGCACGACAGGCTACGAAGAGGCCGCGGCACAGGGGATACTCGCCGGCATCAACGCCTCGCTGCTCGTGAAAGGCGAGCCCGCGTGGTGCCCGAGACGTGACGAAGCGTATATCGGGGTGCTGGTCGACGACCTGGTCACCCGGGGTGTCACCGAGCCCTATCGGATGTTCACCAGCCGGGCGGAATACCGCTTGATGCTCCGCGAGGACAACGCCGACCTGCGGCTCACGGAGAGCGGACGCCGGCTCGGCGTAGTCGATGACGCGCGCTGGGACGCATTCAGCCGCAAGCGCGATGCAATCGCTCGCGAGCAGGAGCGGCTCAAGTCGGTCCGGGTAAGCCCGAAGTCGGTAACGGCAGAGCTCGCCGAACGCGTTCTCGGTAGCGCGATCGGGCGCGAATACTCGCTCATGGATCTGCTGAAGCGTCCTGAGGTGAGCTACGCGGCGCTCAGCGAGCTCTCGAAGGAAACCCGGCCCGTGATCGACGCGGCGGTCGCGGCGCAGGTCGAGATCCAGGCCAAGTATCAGGGATACGTCACGCGCCAACGCGAAGAAATCGAGCGCCACGAGCGCTATGAAACGATGGCGCTGCCCCGGGATCTCGATTACGGCGAGGTGCGCGGGTTGTCCGTAGAAGTTCAGCAGAAGCTGAACCAGCACCGCCCTGAAACCCTGGGACAGGCCTCGCGCATTTCGGGAATCACTCCGGCGGCGATCTCGCTCCTGCTGGTTCACCTCAAGCGCCGCGCCAGGCCGCAGGAAAAGTCTGCGGCATGACGGCGCTGGCGGCAGGATCCAGGCAGGACGACATCGCGAGGCAACTCGAACGCGGGATCGTCGCGCTCGGTCTGGATCTGGGCCCAGAGGCGCAGATCCGGCTGCTCCATCACCTCGAGCTGCTCGAGAAGTGGAATCGTGTCCATAACCTGACCGCCATACGGCAACGGGATAAAGCTGTAAGTGGGCACTTGCTCGATAGCCTGGCAGTCCTCCCCTATCTGGCCGGGAGCCGATTCCTCGATGCCGGGAGCGGGGCGGGATTTCCGGGTATCCCCATTGCCATCGCGAGGCCTGAGGTTCAGATGGACCTGCTCGACAGCAACCACAAGAAGTGCGCCTTTCTCAGGCAAGCGATTGCCGAGCTTGGACTGAAAAATGCCGGCGTGGTGTGCGAGCGCGCCGAGTCGTGGCGGCCTGCTGGTGAGTTCGATTGCATCATTTCGCGCGCGGTCGCGGAAATCGCCGAGGTCATCGCGCTGGTCAAACACCTGCTCGCGCCCGGTGGAGTCATCGTCGCAATGAAAGGCTTGCATCCTTTCGACGAAATCGAGCGGGTTCCGCCCGAGTTTCGCGTGCGGCAGGTGCATGCCCTTGCCGTTCCCGGACTCGACGCGGAACGGCATCTTGTCCTGATCGAGCGCGCATGACGCGGATCCTTGCGGTCACCAATCAGAAGGGCGGGGTCGGCAAGACCACAACCAGCGTCAACCTTGCCGCCGGCCTCGCGCAGTCCGGGATGCGCGTGCTGCTCGTGGATCTCGATCCGCAAGGCAACGCGACTATGGGAAGCGGTATCGACAAGCGCGCGCTTCAGGTTTCGGTGTACCAGGTGCTGCTGGGGCTTGCGACCGCGGAATCGGCGCGCCGGAAGTCCGAGGCGGGAGGCTACGATCTGATTCCCGCCAATCGCGACCTCGCCGGCGCGGAAGTCGAGCTCGTCAATCTCGAGCATCGCGAATCCCGGCTGAAAGGGGCGCTCAGGTCGATCACGGATGAATACGATTTCGTCCTGCTCGATTGCCCCCCGGCGCTCAACATGCTCACGGTGAACGCGCTGGTGGCGGCCCACGCGGTGATGATCCCGATGCAATGCGAGTACTACGCGCTCGAAGGGCTTTCGGATCTCGTCAACACGATCAAGAAGGTGCGCCAGGGCCTGAATCCGAAGCTCGAGATCGAAGGACTGCTGCGCACCATGTACGACCCGCGCAACACCCTTGCGCAGCAGGTGTCGGCGCAGCTGCAGGAGCATTTCGGAGACAAGGTGTACACCACGGTGATTCCGCGCAACGTGCGGCTCGCGGAGGCGCCGAGCTTTGGCGCTCCCGCAGTCACGCTAGATCGCGACTGCAAGGGCTCGCAGGCGTACGTCGAGCTCGTCGGCGAGATTCTCTCGCGCAACGGCCTCACGGCGGTGACGCCATGAAGCTCAAGGGACTGGGCAGGGGCCTGGATGCGCTGCTCGACAGGGACACCGAGGGCGTGCCCATCGCGGAGCGCCAGGCCACGCTGCGCGTCGATCAGCTGCAGCGCGGACGCTACCAGCCACGCACGAGGATGGACGAGGCCTCGCTGCAGGAGCTCGCCGCGTCGATCAGGAAGCAAGGGCTGATGCAGCCGATCCTGGTGCGGCCGATCGAGCGTGACCGCTACGAGATCATCGCGGGAGAGCGGCGCTGGCGCGCGGCGAAGATCGCGGGACTCGCGGAGGTTCCGGTCCTGGTCCGGGAAGTGCCGGACTCGGCTGCGCTCGCCATGGCCCTGGTCGAAAACATACAGAGGGAGGATCTCAACCCGCTCGAGGAGGCGAACGGCGTGCAGCGGCTGATCGGCGAGTTCAAGCTCACCCACCAGGAAGCCGCCGAAGCCATTGGCCGGTCCCGTACCGGGACTACCAACCTGCTCAGGCTGCTCAACCTGCAGAAGCCGGTTCAGACGATGGTCTTCGACGGCAAGCTCGAGATGGGCCACGCGCGCGCGCTTCTCGCCCTGGAGGGCCGGCAACAGGAAGCGGTTGCAAAGCGTGTCGCCGCCCGTGCGCTGTCGGTGCGGCAAACGGAAGATCTGGTCAACGCGATCCTCCACCCGGCCGCGAAGGCGAAGCGGAAGCTCGACTCCGACCGCGATGTGGCGCGCCTCGAGGAGGAGCTGTCCGAAGAGATCGGAACCACGATCCAGATCAAGCCGGGGAAAAGGGGCGCGGGCAAGCTGGTCGTGAGCTACTCGAGCCCCGATCACCTTGACGATCTCCTCTCCAGGTTCCGCCGCAGACGATCTCCGTCCTGACGGGCCAGGGGACAAGTCCGGCGTCGAGGAAGAAAAGAGATCATGGGCGCGCGCCGCGTGTGGCCCAAAGAGGGCATTTCCCGCATTCCGTACTGGATCTACTCCGACCCCGAGATCTACGCGCTGGAACAGGAGCGCGTGTTCTGCGGTCCGAGCTGGAGCTACGTCGCTCTTGAAGCCGAGCTTCCCGAACCCGGCGATTTCAAGCGAACCTTCATCGGCGAGAAGCCCGTGGTCGTGGTGCGCGACAAAGACGGCTCGGTCAATGTTGTCGAGAACCGCTGCGCCCACCGCGGGGTGCAGTTCTGCCAGCGGCATCTCGGCAACGTTTCCGAGTTCATGTGCCCTTATCACCAGTGGACCTACGACCTGAAGGGGAACCTGATCGGCGTACCCTTTCGCCGTGGGGTGAAGAAGCAGGGCGGCATGCCCGCCGACTTCGATCCGAAAGACCACGGGCTCCGGAAACTCAGGGTGGCACGCCGCCACGGAGTGATCTTCGCGTCCTTTGCCGCGAATCTGCAGCCGCTCGAAGAGTATTTCGGGCGCTCGATGCTCGCTCTCTACGACCGGGTCTTCGACGGCCGCGAGCTGACCCTTCTCGGCTACTCGCGCCAGCTCATCCCGGCCAACTGGAAGCTGATGTTCGAGAACATCAAGGATCCCTACCACGCGAGCTTGCTGCACGTTTTCCTGGTGAGCTTCGGCCTGTTTCGCGCCGACCAGCCCTCCAAGGTCGAGATGGATTCCACCGGCCGCCACGGCGCGCTCATTTCCTGGCGCGGCGAGCAGAAAAAAACCGGCGACACCGCCGACATGAAATCCCTGATCGACAACTTCCGCCTGCGCGATCCGGCGCTGCTCGATCCGGTGCGAGAATTTCCGGAATACACCGTGGTGATGACGACGCTCTGGCCCAACCTGATCATTCAGCAGCAGTCGAATACCCTGGCGATGCGCCAGCTCATTACACGCGGGCCGGAGGAGTTCGAGCTCGCCTGGACCTTTTTCGGCTATGCCGACGACGACGAGGAGATGACCCAGCGGCGCCTTCGGCAGGCGAACCTCATGGGCCCGGCGGGTTTCGTGTCGATCGACGACAGCGAGGTCATGAAGTTTTCCCAGCGCGGCGTCGGTCCCTACCCCGGCTCGGCCGGGGTGATGGAGATGGGAGGACGCGACTGGAAGGACGAGCCGCACATGGTCACCGAGTCCGTAATCCGCGCCTTCTACGACTACTATCGGCAGGTCATGGAGATCTAGCTCCATGTTTTACAGACAAAATATACATATAATCGAACGTTCGTTCTTTTATAGGATCCCTCTTTGAGCGCGGCCGAACGTTACCTCGCTCTGAGCGCCGGGGAGCTGCGCCTGAAGCTCGAGGACCTCTACGCCGACTACGCGGCCTGCCTGGACGAAGAGCGCTTCGAGGACTGGCCGGAGTTCTTCAGCGACCCTTGCCTCTACAAGATCGTGCCGCGGGAGAACTTCGAGCGCGGTCTGCCGCTCGCGACCTGGCTGTGCGAAAGCAAGGGCTACCTCTTCGACCGGATCACCGCGATCCGCAAGACCGCGGTGTACGCGCCGCGCTACGTGCGCCGCATGGTGAGCGGCATCCGCGTGCTCGGCTGGACTGACGCCGTGCTGGAGGTGCGTGCGAGCTACCTCGCCCTCGAGACCCTGCAGGACGAGCTCACCCGCGTGTTCAACGCCGGTCAATACCGCGACAAGCTGGTCGTCGAGGACGGCAGGCTAAAATTCCGCGAGAAGCTCTGCATCTTCGACAGCCTTCTGGTTCCCAACAGCCTGATCTATCCCCTATAGAGACATGAGCGAAAACTGGATCAAAGTCGCAGCCGCCACCGACGTCCCCGAGGATGGGACCCTTCTCGTCAATCTGGGTGCGGAGCCGGTGTGCCTCTACAATCTCGGCGGCAAGATCTTTGCAACGCACGACACCTGCACACACGGGCAGGCGAGCCTTGCGGATGGATTCATCGAAGGCCAGGAGATCGAATGCCCGCTGCACCAGGGCAGGTTTCACATCCCGAGCGGCAAGGCGGTCGGCGTGCCTTGCACCGAGGACATTCGCACCTTCGCGGTGAAAGTCGAGAACGGCGCAGTGCTGCTCAAAGGCTAGCCATGGATAAAGTTGCGCTGACGCTCGCTATCGGCGACTACGAGCACACGCGCGACCTCGCCTCGGGCCGCGTTCCGGTTCAGGGGGCGACACTCAACGTGCTCACCCTCCCTCCGGAAGAAGCGTTCTTCCGCTTCACCCGCTTCCGCGAATGGGAAGTGTCCGAGATGTCCATGGGCAAGTATGTGTCGCTGCGTTCCCAGGACGACGACGGAATCGCGGCGATCCCGGTGTTCCCGTCGCGGGTGTTCCGCCACTCGATGATTTACGTGCGTGAAGGCGGCAAGTTCGGCCGGCCGGAGCAGCTGAAGGGCGCGCGCATCGGCGTTCCGGAATGGGCCCAGACCGCGGTCATCTACGCGCGCGGCTACCTCGCGCACCAGGTGGGCGTGCCGCTCGATTCGGTCGAGTGGGTGCAGGCAGGCGTGAACGAGGCCGGCCGCGTCGAAAAAGTGAAGCTGAAACTTCCCGACGGCGTGCGCCTTCGCTCCGAGCCTGCCCGGTCCCTCAACGACATGCTGCTCGCCGGCGAGCTGGATGCCGTGCTTTCGGCGCGCCCGCCGCGCGGCATGGGCAAGGGAATCCGGCGCCTCTTTTCGGACTACGAAGCAGCCGAACAGGCCTACTTCAGAGAAACCGGTGTTTTCCCCATCATGCACGTGATCGTGATCAGGAGCGACGTCCTCGCGCGCCATCCCTGGCTCGCGATGAATCTCTACAAGGCGTTCGACGAGGCGAAGCGCCGCTCGATCGAGCGGCTCTCCGATATCACCGCCTCGCACGCTCCGCTCGCCTGGCTCGCGCCCTACGCCGAGCGGATGAAAGCCCTGTTCGGAGAAGATTTCTGGCCCTACGGGCTGGAGAAGAACCGCAAGACGCTCCAGGCCTTCGTCGACTTCGCCTTCGAGCAGGGCGTGTGCCACCGGAAGCTCGCGCTCGAGGAATTGTTTCCGAAGCAGGTGCTGACCTCGTTCAAGGTATGACATGAGCGCCGACGCGATCTGGATCACCGAAGCCGAAGTTGTCCAGCTGATGGACCTCAGGGAGGCCATCGCCGCGCTGGAGGCGGCGCTCCGCGAGGAGGCGCGCGGCGAAGCGCAGAACATGACGAAGACGCTGCTGCAATACGGCAAGAATAATCTTCACGCGATCGGCGCGAAGCTCGGCACGCTCGTGGGGACCAAGACCTGGACCCACACACAGGGAGGCACTTGCCCGCTGCTCCTCCTTTGGAGTGCCGAGGACGGGTCGCTCGTCGCGGTGGTCGAGGCGTTTGCGCTGGGGAACCTGCGCACCGGCGGAATCTCGGGAGTCGCGGCGGACTGGATGGCGAGAAAAGACGCCAAGGTCATGGCGATCGCAGGGACGGGCAAGCAGGCGCTCGCCCAGGTCGGAACGATGCTCGCCGTCCGGCCGATCGAGCGGCTGCAGATATACAGCCCTCGCCAGGAGTCACGCGAAGAGTTCGCGAAGAAAGCGCGCGACGAATTCGGCGTCGAAACCGCAGCATGCGCGTCCGTGGCCGAGGCGTGCAAGGGCGCACACATCGTCACACTGGTGACCCGGGCGACGCAGCCTTTTCTCAAAGCGGACGTGCTCGATCGGGGCACGCACCTCAACGCGGTCGGCGCGATCGCCCCCGACCGGGAGGAATTCGCGCCGGACGTCTTCGATCGCGCGACGCGGGTCGCCGTCGACAATCTTGCCAGCGTGCAGCAGCTCTCGCGCGAATTCATGAACCGCTACGCCTCGAGAGGCTGGGCCGAGGTCACGCCTCTCTCGAAGCTCATCGCGCAGGGCCGGAGGCGCTCGGATGCCGACGATGTATCGCTGTTCAAGGCGATGGGCATGGGTATCTCGGACCTGGCCCTCGGCGCCGAGCTTGTCCGGCGGGCCCGGGAACGAGGTGTCGGGCGCGCCCTCCCCCAGCCGAAGAAGGCAAAGGCGCGGCTGGCGGGCGCGCGAGCCAAGAGCCCTATCTAGGGAGTACGATCCATTCCTCGAGCGAGGAGAGCGGCATGAACGACTTCAGGAAGGACTTTCAGGAGATGCGGGGCGGCTTTGCCGACCGCACCGGGCACGGAGCGCGGGACGGGAACGTCTACTGGGCGCCGATCGTCGTCACCAAGCGGGAGATCGACGCCGAAGTCGAGCGCCTTGCGAGCCTGCCCGCGCCGGCGAACGGCCGCAGGGAGTCGCTGATCGTTCACCCGCTCGCGGAGGTCAACGCGCCGGGGTTCGCGCCTGGCATCCAGGTGAAGCTCTCGGTGCTCAAGCCCGGGGAGAAATCCGCGGCGTTCCGTCACAACGCGACCGAGGTGAACTTCTGCATTCGCGGCTCGGGCTCGACGCTCGTCGCCGGGAAGCGCATCGCCTTCGCCCAGTACGACGTCTGGAACCATCCCTCCTACGCCGTCTACCGCCATGTCAACGACGGAAACGACCTCCAGGTCCGGCTCACTTACTCGAATGTGCCGCTGCTGCAGCACATGCAGGTTTACCTGCCCGAGGACGAGCCCGCTTCCGAATGGCATCCGGTCGAGGATGGAAAGGAGGCAGGTGCGGGCGATCCGCGCCGCAGGAGCCCCTACGGAATGATCCGCATCGGCGCGGACGGCGGCATGCTCATGCCCTACGAGATACTCATCAATCCTGAGGCGGTCGTGTCCAGGCCGCTGCACTTCCCGTGGAAGGAAGTGAAGCGCGAACTCGACAAGCTCGAAGCTCTCGGCAAGGACTATGTCGGGCGGCGGCTCTACATGATGTACAACCCGGTCACGGGCCGCACCAACGGCATCACGCCGAATTTCTTCGCGACCATGACGATCCGCCCGCCAAAGATCGTCGACCGTCCGCACCGGCATGTCTCGGCCGCCATCAACTACTACTTCCACGGGACCGGCTACTCCACGGTCGCGGGGAACCGCTACGAATGGGGGCCGGGCGACCTGATGCTTTCCGCGCCGGGGTGGGCGGTGCACAACCACGCCTCCAACGACGATCACGTCTACGAGCTGACCGTACAGGACCAGCCGCTCAATATCTACATGGAATCGCTGCTGTGGCAGGAGAATCTGAAAAAACCGGCCGCCCTGCTCGGCAGCGAGCCCGGCTTCGAGACCAACCGCAGCAAGGAGGCCGCCTAGAATCCTGCAGGCAGCCGGAAGCTATTCCGGCTGGATGTTGGCGTCGCGCGCCAGCTTGGCGTACTTCGCCAGTTCGGTCTTCATCACTTCAAGCAGCTGCTCCGGGGTGCTGCCGACCGCCTCGAGACCGACGGTGTTCAGCCGTTCCTTCACGATCTGCGGATCCCGCACGACCTTGTTGACCTCTGCATTCAGGCGATCGACGATCGGCCGCGGTGTGCCCGCGGGCGCCATCACGCCCAGCCACACGGTGACCGCGTAGCCGGGCAGGGGTCCCGCCTCCGCGATCGTCGGGACATCGGGCAGGATCGCCGTTCGCGTGGAAGCCGCGATCGCGATCGGACGCAGCTTTCCGGACTTGTAATGCGGCAGCAGTGAGTTCTCGGCAGCGATGGTGAAATCGATTTCCCCGGACAAGAGCGCGGGGATGATTCCGGCCGAGCCCTTGTAGGGCACGTGCAATACGTTGATTCCCGTCATCGAGCGCAGCAGCTCGACCGCGAAGTGGTGCGGCGAACCGATGCCCGCGGTGCCGTAGGTCAGCGGCTTGGGCGACTTCTTCGCGTACTCGATGAACTCGTTCAAAGAGTGCACCGGCATGTTCGAATTGACGGTCAGCCCGAACGGAATCGTCGCCGCGAGCGAGATCGGCTCGAAATCCTTTATCGGGTCGTAGGGCAGCTTGGCGACGACGGCGGCGCTCATCACGTGAGCCGATTCCGACATGAGAATGGTATAGCCGTCGGCCGGCGCCTTCGCAACGAAATCGCGGGCGATGTTGCCCGCCGCGCCCGGTTTGTTCTCGACCACCAGCGGCTGGCCGAGCACCGGCTGCAGGCGCTCCGCGAGCAGCCGGGCGAGGTAGTCGGGTGAGCCGCCCGGCGGCAGGGGAACGACGAAGCGGATCGAGCGGCTCGGCCATTGCTGTGCCAGCGCTTCGCCTGCGGGCAGCGCGAACGCCGCGCTGAGTGATGACGCAACCAGGATTCGCAGAAGCATGTTTCCTCCGTTGTTGTCAGCGCTTCTGGCTTGCACCCGAGCCCGCCATGTTCGTGTCGTAACCCGGCGCGACGCGCACGTCGACGACGCACACCGCGCCGCCTTTCGCCAGCCGCAGCCCTTTCTCGATCGCGGGCGCGAGCTCGGCGACCTGGGTCACCGGGCCGATCCCCTCGGCTCCCTGCGCGCGCGCCATCATCGCGAGGTCGATGTCCGGCCCGCTGATGCGCTGGCCGATCCAGCGGTTCTCGACCGGCCGGTTGCGCTCCTTCGCGACGCGCTCCTGGTGAAGCTCGTCGTTGAAGAACGAGCGGTTGTTGGCGACGAGAATGAGGCAGGGAATGCCGTAGTGCGTCGCCGTCCACAGGGCCGTGTTCCCCATCAGGAAATCGCCGTCGCCCATGATCGCCACCGGCAGCCTGCCGCTGCCTTTCAGGGCGAGCGCCGCCCCCACGGTGATGCCGGGGCCCGCGCCGACGCCGCCGCCGCCTTCCGAGCCGATGTAATCGAGCGGATGATTGAAATGGCGTTAGGCGCCGTTCCAGCCGAGCGGCAGGCGCGTCATGCAGACGTCCAGGTCCCGGGCCGCCGCGTTCAGCGCGTCGGCGAGCGTGCGGATCGTCACCCTGTCCGATGAAGCAGCCGGGGGGAGCTGCGGCTGGGATGCGACCGCGGCGGGCCGCGCCTTTGCCGCGCCGAGGAGAAGCGGGACCACGGCATCGGGCTCGCACATCATATAGACGTCCACCGGCGGCAGGCCCTGGTAGTCCATGCTCCAGCCGCGGTGCGAATGAGCGTCTGGCGAGACCTGTATGACTTTCGCGCCGACGGGCTCGGCGCCCCAGACCTGCTTCAGGACGCCGGCGAGATCGACCCAGTCGAGCGAGAGCACCACGTCGGCTTCGCGCAGGAGTTTTGCCGCGTCAGGCGGGAGAAACGTCGAGGGCGGCGCGGCGTGCAGCGGATGATCGGTGGGAAATGCCGCGCCGAGCTTGATGTCGGTGAAGACGCGCGCCTGCAGCTTCTCGGCGAGCGCGACGCGCTCCTTCCATGCGGCTTCGCTCCGGGAAACGCGGCCGGCGAGGATCACCGGGTGCTTCGCGCCCGACAGGAGCTTCGCCGCGGCTTCGACCGCGCTCGCGGCGGGCTGCACCGGCTCGGCCGGGCGATAACGCTTCACATCCGGGAGCGGCGGCAGCGCGCCGACCTTTGCTTCCTGCAGTCCGGCGTCAAGGTTGATGTATGTGGGCCCTCGCGGCGCGGTGTTGGCGATTTGCGCGGCGCGCAGGATCGCCTCGTACGCCGCCGGGACCGAGGCCGGCTGGTTGTCCCACTTGGTGTAGTCGCGCACCAGCGCGCCCTGGTCGGAGGCCGTGTGGATCCAGTCGATCCAGGGCCGGCGCTTGGCCGCATCCCAGGGTCCGGTCGCGCCGAGCACGAGCATGGGCACGCGGTCGCACCAGGCGTTGAAGATCGCCATGCTCGCGTGCATCAGGCCCACGTTCGAGTGCACCACCGCGCCCATCATCCGCTCGGTGACCTTGGCGTAGCCTTGGGCGATCGCCACCGCGGACTCCTCGTGCAGGCAGAGCAGCATCTGCGGGCGCGTGTTGCCGAGATAGTTGACGATGCTGTCGTGCAGCCCGCGGTAGCTCGCGCCCGGATTGAGCGCGAGGTAGGGAATGTCGATGGCGCGCAGCACCGCCGCGATGGCATCGCTTCCCCAGACTTCCTTCTGCTCGGGACCTGCAACCGGCGCTTCGGCGCGCACGGTCGGGGAGAATGTTTCCTTGGCGTTCATGGCGGTGATCCGTGCGGGCTTGCGAAGCGCGATCATAGCCGCCGGTCGGCGGCCTTGCAATTCAGGGCCGCAGCTGTCCGACGACCCGGGCGAGGAGCGCTTCGGCGTCATCGGGCAACGCGTTGCCGCGCCACGCGACGTGGTGGTCGGGGCGGACCAGTGCGAGATCGCGCGCGTACAGATCGCGCACCTCGTCGTTCGACACGTCGAGCACCTTGAGCGGTACGCCGCGCCGCCGTGCCGCGGCCTCGAACGCACGCGTGTCGATGTCCGCGTCGAAGCGCAGCAGCGTGAAGTCGCGGCCGAAGCGGTCGAAGACCGAGACTCCCTCCTCGAGCCACGCATGGGGCGCCCGCGCCCCGGGCGCGGCGCCCGGCGTGTAGTGGTGCCAGTCGTCGCGGGGCGGGGGCATGCCGTCGGGGACGACGATCGGCGAACCCGAGTAGAACACCCCGAGATGAATGCCGGGAATGTCGAATTCGGTCGCGGCGTGGCGGACAAGCCGCTCGCCGAGCGCGGCCCGGGCCGCGACGCCGGCCGCGCTGTCTTCCTCGAGATCGGCGGGGAGCTCGATCTTGCCAATCGATTCCGCCATGGCGCGCGCGAAGCGGGTGTTGCGCAGCGCGATCGGCTTGCGCTCGGTCTCGTAGCTCGCCAGCAATCCGGGTCCGCCCCAGCCCTGGCAGACCGCGGCGAGCTTCCAGCCGAGGTTGGACGCGTCGTCGACCGAGGTGTTGTAGCCCTGGCCGCCGGTCGGGGTGAACAGATGCGCCGCGTCGCCCGCGATGAATACGCGCCCGCTTCCGAAGCGCTCGGCGACGAGGGTGTAGCCGGCCGTCCACTCGGCGATGCCGAGCACCTCGAAGGGAAACTCGCGGCCGGTCGCGCGAACCAGCGACTCGCGCGCGTAATCGGCGGGAACCGCGCCCACCCGCGGGAGCTGCACGTGGAGCACCCACAATTCGCGGCCATCGATGGAGTTCATGAGCGCTCGCCGCTCGCGGTTCATCGCCCAGTATTGCCAGGCGCGCGGGGCGCGCACCACGTCGTAGAACTCGGGCGAGCGGATGGTGACGGCGAGCATCTTGCCGCCCATGAAATCGCGCTCTTCGCGCGAATGGCCCTCGTAGCCGGTCCCGAGGGCTGCCCGCACCAGGCTCCTCGGCCCGTCGCAGCCCACCGCGTAGTCGGCCTCGATGCGCTCCACTTTCCCCGTGGCAACCTGCTCGGCCTCAACCGTTACTCCATCTGCGCGGAGCTCGAGCCGGCGCGCACGCCAGCCGAAGCGCACTTCCGCGGCCGGCCACTTTTCGGCTTGCGCCTTGAGGATCGCCTCGATGTACATCTGCTGCACCCGGTGCAAGGGCTCCGGGGTCGGCCAGCGCGAATCCGCGCCTTCGCGCGCGGCGATCGCCTCGCGCCGGCTGCGCCCCTTGAGACGCGCCAGCTCGTGCCGGGTGTAGCGGGTGAAGTAGGCGATATCCTGCGGGTAATCCTCGGGAAGCCCGAGCGCGCGGATTTCCGCCGCGAATCCCAGGCGCCGGTAGTGCTCCATGGTGCGCGAGGTCGTGGCGTTCGCCTTGGGAAAGGTCGGCGGCGTGGCATCCTCCTCGAAGAGGATGCAGGGCACGCCGCGGCGTCCGAGCTCGATCGCCAGAATCAGGCCCGACGGGCCGCCGCCGACGATCGCGACGCGCGCCATCGTGCCTGTCAGGACTGCGGCGCGGCGAGCGTTCCCACGGCGGCGAACAGCGCCTCGACCGACTCGCGCGAGAGGTTCCGGGTGATGAACACGATGCGCGAGCGGCGGTCGTCGCTCGTCCAGGCTTCGAGCGTGACCGGTGGGTGAAACACGTGCTGCGCGCCCTGCACGACGACCGGCCCCGGCTCGCCCGCGACGTTGACCAGGCCCTTGACGCGCAGCAGGTCGGATCCGCGCAGCGAGGTCAGCACCTGCACCGCCGCGGAAAAGCTGTCCCAGGTAAACGGCTTCTCGAACCACAGGCAGAAAGAGCGGATCGAAGCGTCGTGCGCGCCTGCGCGCACGCGCTCTCCGAGGTAGGCGCCCTCGGTCTTGCGCGGTTCTCCGGAAGGCGAAAGCCAGCGATCGAGGTCGGCCACCGCGGCCCGCGTGCTCCTCGGGCCGACGTCGCGAAGGAAGGCCACGTCCACCTCGCCGTTGACCGCCAGCCTGCGCGCGGCGTCGGGGTTCATCTGCGCGAGGCGCGCCCCGAGCGCGGCGCCCGCGGCCGGCGCCGCGATGTCGCTCTTGGTGATGACGATGCGGTCGGCGACCGCGGCCTGCTTCGCCGCCTCGGGGGTGTCGTCCAGATTGCGCAGGCCGTTTACCGCGTCGACGAGGGTGATCACGCAGTCGAGCCGGTACTGCGCGCCGAGCATCCCGTCGGTCTGCAGCGTGTGCAGAACCGGAACCGGGTCGGCGAGCCCGGAGGCCTCGATGAACACGCGGTCGAAGTCAATCACTTCGCCCGCGCGCCGCTTGATGAACAGCTCGCGCATCGTCTCCTGCAGGTCGGTGCGCACGGCGCAGCACAGGCACCCATTCGAGAGCAGCGTCATCGACTCGGACGAGTTCGCGACCAGTTCGTGGTCGATGCCGACCTCGCCGAACTCGTTGATGATGACCGCCGCGCGGTTCATTCCCGGGTCGCGCAGCAGGCGCTTCAGCAGCGTGGTCTTTCCGCTGCCCAGGAATCCGGTGATCAGGCTGACCGGCAGCTTGCCCGCGAGTACGTCGCGCGCCGGCGCAGGCATCAAACGTTCATTTCGAGGACGTACAGGCCGCCGGCGAAGCGGTCGACGGTGAACACGAGGCCCCGGTCGTCGACGTAGACGTCGTTCAGCTGGATCGATCCGGCCTTGGAGAGCCTGGGCGCCGGCGGAACGTAATAGGCGATCTCCTCGGGCCGGTAGGGATTGCTCACGTCGAAAGCGCGCACGCCCCCGCCGAAGAAGGTGCCGACGATGATGCTCTCGGAGCGCCAGGAGCCCGGTACCGGCAGGTTCTCGTGCAGATTGTGGGCGCCGAAGCGCCCGCCGTTGCTGGCGAAGGTCTGCACGGGCGGCAGGGGACAGGTGCTGATGGGAACGAGGTTGGTCTCCATGCGCGCGTCCACCACCCAGACGAGCTTCGGCCAGTCCTTGCCGTCGGTCTGGACGCACTCGTCGCT